>NZ_CAXYJV010000047.1:0-330715 GCF_964277875.1 uncultured Comamonas sp. | reverse complement strand
CTTTCGTCGACTGTCTGGTCGTAATCGATGGGCCTGTGAGCAAGGCGTTCATCGCGCATGAAACACCCCCCTGCTGGCGACATCCCGAGCTGCGTCTCATCCCGATCCGCATCCATCCCGCTTGGCGAGGGTTATGCAAAGCGTCCCTGACAGCTATATAGGTCTAGACCGGTCTAGATAGTTGGGAGTGCCTGACTGTGGCAGATCACTTGTCTGGAACAGCGGCCTGCATCATACCCCGATACCACTCGTGGAAGTGCTGCATGCCGTCCTCCATAGGACTCTGGTAGGGGCCGACTTCGTTGTCGCCGCGCTCATACAAGGCCTTGCGGCCGGCATCCATGCGCTCGCCAATCTCGTCATCCTCGATGGCGGTTTCCATATAGGCGGCGCGCTGGGCCTGCACAAACTCAGGCTCGAAGGCGCTGATTTCCTCGGGGTAGTAGAACTCCACCACATTCAGGGTTCGGTCCACGCTCAGCGGGTGCAGGGTCGAGACCGTCAGCACATGCGGGTACCACTCCACCATGATGTGCGGGTAGTAGGTCAGCCAGATTGCGCCGTGTTCGGGCATTTTTCCGTCACGGTAGTTCAGCAGCACCTCGTGCCAGGTCTTGTAGATGTCCGAGCCGGGCTTCGCAAAGGTGGGCGCCACGCCCACCGTCTGCACCGAGTACTCCTTGGCAAACTCCCATCTCAGGTCGTCGCAGGTGACGAAATTGCCCAGTCCGGGGTGGAAGGGGCCGACATGGTAGTCCTCCAGATAGACCTCGATGAAGGTCTTCCAGTTGTAGTTGCACTCATGCATCTCGACATGGTTGAGTACAAAGCCGTCAAAATTCAGTGCAGCGGCCGGGCCCATGTTGGCGAGGTCTGCCTGGATATTGCGGCCGTTGTCCTCGAACAGCAAGCCATTCCATTCCTGCAACTTGTAGTTGTTCAGGTTGAGACAGGGATCCTGGGCAAAATGCGGCGCGCCCAGCAGCTCGCCGCTGGGGCTGTAAGTCCAGCGGTGCAGCGGGCAGACGATGTTGCCGCCGGCGCTGCCTTTTTGCTGGTGATTGAGCGAGCCGCGGCCCTTCAGCATCACCGCCTGGCGGTGGCGGCAGACGTTGGAGATCAGCTCGGCCTGGCCCGCAGCATTGCGCACCAGCGCGCGCCCTTCCTTCTCATGGGGCAGGGCGTAGTAGTCGCCAATCTCGGGAATCGCCAGCTGGTGGCCCACATACTTGGGACCGTTCTGGAAGATGGTTTGCATCTCGCGCTCGAACAGCGCTTGATCAAAGTAGCTTGAAACTGGAAGTTGGCTTGCGGCCTGCTGCAGTTGAAGACTTAAATCAGACATGGGTGACCTGACCTAAAGACTCCCCACAGGGAGGGTGCGTGTGCGCACGCTGAGAAAAAATAAAACCGGCAGCAACAACAAAGGATGGCCGGTTTCGCGAAAAATGGGATTATACCCAGTGGGGTTATTCCCGTTCCGTCCATGCGTGAATTGACCCATGGTGACCTCGGCCGGCCACGTTTCATCCCCCCATCGACAGGCTGGCAATATTATCAAATTGATAGCTGTGGCCTCATATTTCACAATAGATCGCCGGGATCTTTTGTGGGAATTGGCCCCGGCCTGGGGTCCGCCGTCAGGCGGGCGGCGGCGGCTGCGCCCGCGTGTGCTTCTGCTGCGCCTAAAATCGAGCCTTTACATCCATGCACCAGGGCAAGCTGTTTGCCCTCTTTGCCCATGCCCAAGGCCACTGCTCCCAAGACGTCTGCCACGCCGGACCTGCCCGAACCCGACAACTACGAAAGTGCGCTGCAGGAGCTCGAAGGCCTGGTCGCCCGCATCGAATCGGGTCAGCTGCCATTGGGCGACATGCTGGTCGCCTACCAGCGGGGCGCTGTGCTGCTGGCCTTTTGCCGGGGCAAACTCGAAGCGGTGCAGGACCAGATCAAAGTACTGGATGAGGGCCAGCTCAAGCCCTGGACCAGCGAGGAATAAGCGCTAACAATGACATCACCGCACGATAATTTTGCACTCTGGTGCAGCCAGGAACTTGCCCGCGTGGAGGATGCCCTCACACTGTGGATTGCTGCCGATGCCCCGGCCAACCTGGGCGAGCCGATGCGCTACGCCGTGCTCGATGGCGGCAAGCGCCTGCGCCCGCTGCTGGTGCTGGCAGCGGCCCAGGCCGCTGGCAACCTGGCCGCAGGCCCCGCCGAGGCGGCCTTGCGCGCTGGCTGTGCGGTGGAGTTGATCCATGCCTACTCGCTGGTGCATGACGACATGCCCTGCATGGACGATGATGTGCTGCGCCGAGGCAAGCCAACGGTCCATGTGCAGTTCGGCCAGGCCCAGGCACTGCTGGCCGGCGACGCATTGCAGGCGCTGGCTTTTGAACTGCTGGTGCCCGAAGGCAGTGCCATCCCCGATGCAGTGCAGGCGCGCCTGTGCCGGCAGCTGGCGCTGGCGGCAGGCTACAACGGCATGGCTGGTGGCCAGGCGATCGACCTGGCCAGCGTCGGCAAGCAGCTCAGCCGTGAGCAGCTCCAGCAGATGCACAAGCTCAAGACAGGTGCGCTGCTCCAGGCCAGCGTCGAAATGGGCGCTACCTGCGCAGGTATCCAGGGCGCGGCCCTGGTCGCGCTGCAGCAATACGGCGCCGCGCTGGGGCTGGCTTTCCAGGTGATCGACGATGTGCTCGATGTGGTGGCCGACTCTGCGACGCTGGGCAAAACGGCCGGCAAGGATGCCGACCACGGCAAACCCACCTATGTGTCGCTGATGGGCTTGCAGGCTGCCCGTGACTACGCCCATGAGTTGCTGGCCGAGGCCCAGCAGGCGCTGGCGGGCAGCGGCCTGCCGCAGACGGCTGCGCTGGCGGCGCTCGCCGACATGGTGGTGCGCCGCAGCCATTGAGTAGGCCAAATGCGCCTGTGACCGCTTAACCGGCGTCAAGGCGCTAACATAGCCCCTTGCCATTCCAGTAAAAAACTGCGCGGATGCTTCCGAGGTATGCGTAGCAAGTGACCAAACCATAGTATGTCCACGAAGACCTTTCCCCTGCTAGCCACCGTCAACGATCCGGCGGATCTGCGCAAGATGTCGCGCGCCGAACTCAAGACGCTGGCGCGTGAGCTGCGGGAGTTTGTGCTCGAGAGCGTGTCCAAGACCGGGGGGCACCTGAGCTCCAACCTGGGCACGGTGGAGCTGACGATCGCGTTGCATGCCGTCTATGACACGCCCCACGACCGCTTTGTCTGGGATGTGGGCCACCAGACCTACCCGCACAAGATCCTGACGGGCCGGCGCGACCGCATGCAGGGGCTGCGCCAGTGGGGCGGCATCTCGGGATTCCCGCTGCGCAGCGAAAGTGAATACGACGCGTTCGGCACGGCCCACTCGTCGACCAGCATCTCGGCGGCACTGGGCATGGCCGAGGCCTTCAAGATCAAGGGCAGCGATCACCAGGCCGTCGCCATCATTGGTGACGGGGCGATGACTGCCGGTATGGCCTTCGAGGCGCTGAACAACGCCGGGGTCAGTGATGCCAACTTGCTGGTGATCCTCAACGACAACGACATGAGCATCAGCCCGCCGGTGGGTGCGCTCAACCGCTACCTGGCGCAACTGATGAGCGGCCAGTTCTATGCCAAGGCGCGCGACGTGGGCAAGAGCGTGCTCAAGCAGGTACCGCCGCTCTTGGAGCTGGCCAAGCGCCTGGAGCAGCAGGCCAAGGGCATGGTGGTGCCTGCCACGTTGTTCGAGAACTTCGGCTTCAACTACATCGGCCCCATCGATGGCCATGACCTCGATTCGCTGATCCCGACGTTGGAAAACATTCGCCAGCTCAAGGGCCCGCAGTTTCTGCATGTGGTGACCAAAAAAGGCCAGGGCTACAAGCTGGCCGAGGCCGATCCGGTGGCCTACCACGGCCCGGGCAAGTTCGACCCGGCCATCGGCCTGGTCAAGCCCGCGACGCCACCCAAGCCGACCTTCACCCAGGTGTTTGGCCACTGGCTGTGTGACATGGCAGCGCAGGACGAGCGCCTGGTGGCGATCACGCCGGCGATGCGCGAAGGCTCGGGCATGGTCGAGTTTGAAAAGCGCTTTCCAAAGCGCTATTTCGATGTCGGCATCGCCGAGCAGCACAGCGTGACCTTCGCCGCCGGTCTGGCCTGCGAAGGGCTCAAGCCCGTGGTTGCCATCTACTCGACTTTCCTGCAGCGCGGCTATGACCAGCTGATCCACGATGTGGCACTGCAAAACCTGCCCGTGGTGTTTGCGCTGGACCGTGCCGGCCTGGTGGGTGCCGATGGCGCCACCCATGCCGGCAATTACGACATCGCCTTTACCCGCGCCATTCCCAACATGAGCGTGGCCTGCCCGGCCGATGAGCGCGAATGCCGCCAGCTGCTGAGCACCGCCTTTGCCCAGAACCACCCGGTGACGGTGCGCTACCCGCGCGGCGCCGGGGCCGGTGTGGCCCCGCTCGAATCACTGGAGGGCCTGCCCTTTGGCAAGGGCGAGATCCGCCGCCAGGCCCAGCCGGCCGTTGCGGGCCGTCCGCGCATCGCCATCCTGGCCTTTGGTAGCTTGCTCTACCCGGCCTTGCAGGCGGGTGAGGCGCTGAACGCCAGCGTGGTGAACATGCGCTGGGCCAAGCCGCTCGATACCGAGCTGCTGCAGCAGGTGGCGCAAAGCCATGAGGCCCTGGTCACCGTCGAGGATGGCTGCCTGATGGGCGGTGCCGGCAGCGCCGTGCTCGAGGCGCTGCAGCAACTGCACATCGATGTGCCGGTGCTGCAGCTGGGTCTGCCTGATGTCTTTATCGAGCATGGCGACCCCGTCAAGCTGATGGCCATGCAGGGCCTTGATGCCGCCGGTATCGAGCGCAGCATTCGCGAGCGCTTTGCGGTGCCGCAGGCCGCATCCGGCCAGAGCGCTGCCGCCTGATCTGCCGCCAGGCCCGCGCCTGGCGCATAGCGGCAAGCCCGGTCATGGTGTACCGGGCTTTTTGTTGCCTGGGAAAGCGCTGCGCCGGCGCCGCTGCTGGTTCTGCCTCGCTTGTGGCGCAATGCGAACAAAATCCTGGGTTCTACGCTGGGGAAAACCCGCTGAAGTCACTACTGCAACCATTTCTACAATTTGCAAAGCTCAAAGCGGCTCTTGCCTATGGCAGGATAGCTACCTTTACTTTCTACAAATACTTGGAGACATACATGGATCGTCGTTCGCTTATCAAAAATGCCGGTATTGCTGGCGTGCTGGCTGCTGGCGTAGCGCCGGCGGTGCATGCGCAGGCGGCAGTGCGCTGGCGCCTGGCGTCGAGCTTCCCCAAGTCGCTCGACACCATCTTCGGCTCTGCCGAGAAGCTGTCCTCGGCCGTCAAGGCCATGTCGGGCGGCAAGTTTGAAATCTCGGTCCACCCCGCAGGCGAGCTGATGCCCGCGTTCGGCGTGGTTGATGCGCTGCAGGGCGACACCATCGACATGGCCCAGACGGCCGCCTACTACTTCACCGGCAAGGACCCGATCTTCGCGTTCAGCTGCGCGGTGCCCTTTGGCCTGACCACCCTGCAGATGGCGGGCTGGAAGGACCACGGCAACGGCCGCAAGCTGCTCGACGCGTTCTTTGAAAAGTACAACTTCAAGACCGCATCGGCCGGCAACACCACCACGCAGATGGGCGGCTGGTACCGCAAGGAAATCAAGACCGTGGCCGACTTGAAGGGCCTGAAGATGCGCATGGGCGGCGGCGTGTTCGGCGAGGCCATGGCCAAGCTGGGCGTGGTGGCGCAGAACATGCCTGCCGGCGACGTCTACCAGGCGCTGGAAAAGGGCACCTTGGACGCCGTGGAATTCGTCGGTCCTTACGACGATGAAAAGCTGGGCTTCAACAAGGTCGCGCCGTTCTACTACTACCCCGGTTGGTGGGAAGGCTCGGCCGATCTGGAGTTCTTCATCAACATCAAGAAGTACAACGCGCTGTCGCCCGAGAACAAGGCCATCCTGGACGCCGCCACCCGCGTGGCAGCGGCCGACATGACCGCCAAGTACCAGGTGCTCAACCCCATCGCGCTGAAGAACCTGGTCGCCAACAAGACCCAGCTCAAGCCTTTCTCGAAGGAGTTGATGGACGCTGGCTTCAAGGCTTCGATGGAAACCTTTGCCGAGCATGAGGCCCGCTCGCCCGAGTTCAAGAAGATCCACCAGGACATGCGCGCCTTCCAGAAGGACCAGATCCTGTGGAACCGCTTCTCCGAGTACCCATTCAACCAGTACATGGCCCAGGTCAAACTGCCCTGATAGCCGCTGGCGCCGGGCCTTTTGAGGCTTGGCAGTGCAAGGTGAGAGCCGCAGCTTGCTGCGGCTTTTTTGCGTCTGTGGGGCACAGGCAGGTGCTGGTGCTCCGCTGGCGTATTCAGAGGGGCTGCAGGGGGGGCGGGCAGCCGGCGCATAGAAGAGGCTGGGCCCCGCTGCAGGCAGCCATAAAAAAACCCTGGCAAGCCAGGGTTCGGGGGGATGGGCTGGGAGCCCTTTATTTGCTTTCGGCAGCGGGGGCGGTGCCCAACGAGTCCTGCAGGGCCTTGGCCGGGTCGTCCGAGCCATAGCCTTCTGCGGCAGGTGCTGGCACTGCACCTGCATCGCTACCGGTTGCTGCTCCTGCATCGGCAGGGGCATCCGGGATGGCAAACGGGTTGTCCCCGTAGCCGCCGTCCGCATTGCCCAGTTGGTTCATCATCTGCTCATTGACCTTCTGCATATCGACGGCTACCGGCTTATCCAATGCGCCGGTGACGATGCCGGGGAAGGCGATCAGCACACCCACCATGACCAGCTGGATCAGCACAAACGGCACGGCACCCTTGTAGATCTGCATCGTGGTCACCGGCTCGATGACCTTGTGCGTGACCCGGTCCACATACTGCTTGTCAGGCGCCACCGAACGCAGGAAGAACAGTGCAAAGCCGAAGGGCGGGTGCATGAACGAAGTCTGCATGTTGACCGCCAGCAGCACACCGAACCAGATCAGGTCGATGCCCATTTTGTCGGCCACCGGGCCGAGCAGCGGCACAACGATGAAGGACAGCTCGAAGTAGTCCAGGAAGAACGCCAGGAAGAAGATCATGATGTTGACCACGATCAGGAAGCCGGTCTGGCCGCCTGGCAGGCTGGTCAGCAGGTGCTCGACCCACTTGGGGCCGTCAGCGGCCTGGAACACCAGGCTGAAGGTCGTCGCGCCAATCATGATGAACATCACAAAGCTGGCGAGCTTGGTGGTTGAGCCCAGCGCCTGCTTGAGCAGGTTCATGTTCAGGCGCTTGCGGGCAAAGCCCATGATCAGGGCAGCCATCGCACCCATCGCGCCGCCTTCGGTGGGCGTTGCAATGCCCAGGAAAATGGTGCCCAGCACCAGGAAGATCAGCAGCAGCGGCGGGATCAGCACAAAGGTCACGCGCTCGGCCAGCTTGGACAGCAGCCCCAGCTTGAAGATGCGGTTGATCGACGCGATCACGAAGGCGATGAAGGTGCCGCCGCACATGGCCGTCACGATCTTTTCGTCGGTGGCCACATCGGTGACGAGCTTGCCTTCCCACCAGGTGTGGATGTCCGCCATATGGTTGGCCAGGAAGATCGCCACAATGGTCGACAGGCCCATCACGACGATCAGCGAGGTGTAGCCGGCGTTGCCATTGGCTTCGCGGTAGATGCGGGCTTCAACAGGCAAGGCTGGCACCATCTTGGGTTTGAAGATCGCCAAACACGCGACCCACAACACATACAGACCCATCAGCATGAAGCCGGGGATGAAGGCGCCCTTGTACATGTCGCCCACGCTCTTGCCCAGTTGGTCGGCCATCAAAATCAGCACCAGCGATGGGGGAATGATCTGGGCCAGCGTGCCCGACGCGGCAATCACGCCCGATGCAAGGCGCCGGTCATAGCCATAACGCAGCATGATGGGCAGCGAGATCAGGCCCATCGAGATGACCGATGCGGCCACCACGCCGGTGGTGGCGGCCAGCAGTGCGCCGACAAAGATCACGGCGAGCGCCAGACCGCCCCGGATCGGGCCAAAGACCTGGCCCACCGTGTCGAGCAAGTCCTCGGCCATGCCGCTGCGCTCCAGTATCAAACCCATCAAAGTGAAGAAGGGCACGGCCAGCAAGGTGTCGTTGGCCATGATGCCGATCAGGCGCTGGGGCAGCCAGGCCATCACCGACGAGGGGAAGACATTGAGCTCAATGCCGATAAAGCCGAACATCAGGCCGGCAGCGCCCAGGCTGAACGCCACCGGGAAGCCGAGCAGCAGGAAGACGATCAGGCCCGCGAACATGATCGGGGCGTAGTTGGTAACGATAAAGTCCATGTGAGGTCCTCTGGCCGGCCTTAGACCTGGCGCGCGGCAGCTTGGGCTGCGGCGGCCTGCGCCTGCTTGATTTCAGCTTCGGCACGCAGTGCCTCTGCCAGCTCTTCCTCGGCGCTCTTGTCGCTGAGCTTGCCCATTGGATCGGGGCCGTCGCCGGTCAAAAAGGCGATGCGCTTGACCAGCTCGGACAGGCCCTGCAGCATCAGCAAGGTGATGCCCACGGGGATGGCTGCCCATACCGGCCAGCGGATCAGGCCGCCCGGGTTGCCGGACATTTCACCGGACTGGTACATCTGAATGACCACGGGCATGCTCAGCCACAGAATGGTCAGGCACAGCGGCGTCAGGAACAGCGCAAAGCCGATGATGTCGATCCAGACCTGCTTGGTCTTGGACAGGCGCGAGTTGATCACATCGATGCGGACATGCTCCCGGTGCAGCAAGGTGTAGCCGGCGGCCAGCAGAAAGGACCACGCGAACAGGTACCACTGCACTTCCAGAAAAGCGTTGGAACTGGCGTCAAAGGCCTTGCGGACAATGGCATTGGCCGCGCTGATGAACGTGGCGGCAAAGATCAGCCATATCGAATATTTGCCGACGAAGGCGTTGAGCCTGTCTATGGCCCTGGATAGGGCGAGTAAAGCCTGCATGGTGTCTCCAATGGTTGGCTAGTCCTGTAATAAGTGCTCAATGCTGGTAAGCAAATGCACTTTTTCGAAAAGCACTGATTTTACGAATAACTATGCCTTTTGCCCTACAAATTGATGCGTCGATGTTGTGAACAGGAGCAAGGAAGAAAATTTTTTTGTGCGCCTGCCGCAAAATCAAGGGTAACTACTAGTGGGGCGGCATGGTGTCGGCATGTGCTGCTATCTATTTTCAAGCGACTGGCGGGCGTTCGCTACCGGTCAGACCCGTAGATCGCCGGCGCTGGGGGCGTTCGCCGCCGCTGCCGGTTCGACACGCAGGCGCGGTGCTGCCATGTACAATCTCGCGCGTACCTGGCAGTAGCGGCGGAGCTCTTGGGGGCCTGGCCTGCTGCCAAAACATTTTCCTTTTCTGTCTTTTTACGCACTACGGGTGCCTGGAGTCTGACCGTGAGTTCTTCGCAAAATAATGACGGTGATGAGCGCTTTGCCTTGGGCCTGGTTTTTGCCCTGATCATTTTGGTGGTGTTGGGTGTCGTCTGGTTCGGTGCTTACAAGGGCATCCATGGTGCCAAGTCCGGCAACGCCGCCGTGACCGCCACGGCCGATGGCGCCAAGCGCGGTGCGGTGCTGGGCGGTACCGTTCCAGCCGTCGCCGCCGCACGTGCTGCTGAGGCGGCCAACGCCGCTGGCGCGGCCGGCGCTGCTGCTGCCAACGGCGCTGCCGTGGTTGCCGACGATGCCGCCGCCGTGGTCATCGAAAACGGTGTGGTCAAGTTCTACTTCGCCACCGCCAAGGCCGAGCTGGCTGCGGGCGCCAACGAAGCGCTGGTGGACGTGATCGCTGGCGTCAAAGCCGGTCAACGTGCGGTTATCTCGGGCTACACCGATGCCACCGGCGACGCGGACAAGAACGCCGAGCTGGCCAAGCAACGCGCCTTTGCCGTGCGTGACGCGCTGCTGGCCCTGGGCGTGACCGAAGACAAGCTGGAGCTGAAGAAGCCCGAAGCGGTGGAAAACGCTGGCAACAATGCCCAAGCCCGCCGCGTGGAGGTGGTGCTGGCCCCTTAAACGGCCCCACCTGGAACGACAAAGCCCGGATGCGTCCGGGCTTTTTTTGTTGTTGGCGCCAGGCGCCAGAGGCTCTGGCGGTTAGCGCAAGACCGCAACGCCCTTGAGCTGGGCATGCACGAGCAGGCCCGGCGTCAGCTGCAACAGGCGCGCCGAGCGGGCAGACACCAGTGCCAGCAGATGGGGCGCGCCGTCGGCGCCACCTGGCGCCAGGCGCAACTGCACCAGCACCTGGCCCGGGCTGCTGGCCTGCATTGCCGTCACCACGGCCGGCAGACTGTTGAGGATGGAACTGCCCGCCTGTGGCATCAACGACAGGCTGACATCGCGTGCCATGACCCGCAGACGCACGCGCTCACCTTGCTGGTAGTGGGCATCGGCCTGCGTCCAGTGCAATTGCTGTGGGGGCTGGCCCGGTATCCGCAGCGACCACAGGTGGTCCTGCGTATCGTGGCCGCAGACCAGGCCTTCCAGGATGCTGGCCTGCTGTGCATCGGGCAAGGTTTTCGCAAGCGGTGTATCAAGCTGGCTCAGCAGCTCTGCCACCGGCCCTTGTGCCACCACACGGCCCGCCTGCAGCAGCACCACCTGGTCGGCCAGGCGGCCCACTTCGTCGATCGAGTGGCTGACATAAAGAATCGGCAGTTGGAGCTGCGCGCTGAGCTGGTCCAGGTAGGGCAGCACCTCGGCCTTGCGTTCGGCATCCAGCGCGGCCAGCGGCTCGTCCATCAACAGCACGCGCGGGCTGGTGGCCAGTGCACGGGCAATGGCCACCCGCTGGCGCTCACCACCCGACAAGGTCGCGGGCTTGCGCGCCAGCAGCGGGCCGATGCCCAGCAGCTCCACCAGCCGCTCCAGTTGCACGCGCTGGCGCGCCGCCGGTGTGCGGCGCAGGCCGTAGCGGATGTTGTCATGGGCGCTCAGGTGCGGGAACAGGCTCGCCTCCTGAAAGACATAGCCCAGCGCGCGTTGGTGCGTGGGCAGCCAGTGGTGGCCGTCGTCGTCCTGCCAGCGCTCGCCATTGACGGTGACCTCTCCCTGGGCGCGTTCCAGCCCGGCGATGGCGCGCAGGCAACTGGTCTTGCCGCAGCCCGAGGGGCCAAACAGCGCGGTGACACCCTGGCCGGGCAGCTGCAGATCGACCTGCAGCTGGAACGAGGCGCGCTGCAGCTGCAGGCGCGCGTGAATGCCGTTATCAGTGTTCTGGACTTGCGTCATAGCGGGCTCGCGTGGTTCTTGTCCCGGGGTTGCAGCCATTGCAGTGCCACCAGCACCACAAAGGCAAACACCACCATGCCACCCGCCAGCCAGTGCGCCTGGGTGTATTCCAGTGCTTCCACGTGGTCATAGATCTGTACCGAAACCACGCGCGTCTTGCCAGGGATATTGCCGCCCAGCATCAGCACGATACCGAACTCACCGACGGTATGGGCAAAGGTCAGTACGGCAGCGGTGATGAAGCCGGGGCGCGCCAGCGGCAGCGCCACGCTGAAGAAGCTGTCGATGCGGCTTGCGCCCAGGGTGGCGGCCACTTCCAATGGGCGGCGGCCCAGGCCCTCGAATGCCCGCTGCAGCGGCTGCACTGCGAAGGGCAGCGAATAGACCAGCGAACCCACCACCAGCCCGGCAAAGGTAAACGGCAGATAGCCCAGGCCCAGCGCGTGGGTGAGCTGGCCCAGCGGGCCGTTGGGGCCCATCGTGACCAGCAGGTAGAAGCCAATCACCGTGGGGGGCAGCACCAGCGGCAACGTCACCACCGCACCGATAGGGCCGCGCCAGCGCGATGGCGTATGCGCCAGCCACCAGGCCAGCGGCGTGGCCAGCACCAGCAGCAAGATCGTCGTGAAGCTGGCGAGCTCGAGCGTCAGCCAGATGGCGGCCCAATCGTCGGGGCTGAGAAAGGAAGTACTCACGGCAGGCGGGGGCTAGCAAGGTGGCAACAAGGGGGAGGGCGCTGCGCCCATGGTGCACGCACAGCGCGGGCGCGGCAAGCGGAATGTGTAGCCGGGCCAACGCGCTGAAGCCGCTGGCTCGCGGGTGGCATAAAGGCTGGCCGCTCAGCTTCCGTCTGGCTGACCAGGACCGGCCAGCGTGCGGGCGGGCCGCGTTCTCCACCCGTCTCTTAAAACGCGTAGCCGTAGGATTGGATGATGGCGCGCGCCTTGTCACCCTTGAGGTATTGCATCAAGGCAGTAGCGGCAGCATTGTCCTTGGCGCTGTTGAGCAAGACCGCGTCCTGGCGGATGGGTTCATGCATGGCCGATGGAACGATCCAGGCCGAGCCCTCGCGCAGCTTGCCGTCTTCCATCACCTGCGACAGCGCCACAAAGCCCAGCTGGGCATTGCCGCTGGCTGCGAACTGGTAGGTCTGGCCGATGTTCTCGCCTTGCACGATCTTCGGCGTCACCGCGTCGGTCAGGCCCAGGTGTTGGAGCGTTTCCATCGCGGCCAGGCCGTAGGGGGCCAGCTTGGGGTTGGCGATGGCAATGTGGCGGTAGTCGCCAGTCTTGAGCACGGCGCCCGTGTCGTCCACATAGCCGGCCTGTTTGCTCCACAGCACCAACTGGCCAATCGCGTAGGTGAAGCGGCTGGCGGCCACGCCCTTGCCTTCCTGGGCCTGCTTGGCCGGTGTCGTGTCGTCGGCGGCCAGCAAAATGCCAAATGGCGCGCCGTTGTTGATCTGCGCATAGAACTTGCCGGTGGCACCAAACGACAGCACCGCCTTGTGGCCGCTGTCCTTTTCGAACGCGGCGGCAATCTTTTGCATCGGCGCTGTGAAGTTGGCAGCGACGGCCACCGAGACTTCGTCGGCATGGGCACCGGTTGCGAAGGCTGCCAACAGGGACAGGGCGAGAGGGGCAAGGCGGTGCACGGTCATGGCAGTCATCAGGTCGCTATTCTGTTAATGAATAGCGCGAGTGTAACGACATTGCGGGGACCTGCCAAATGGTGGGGGGGCATAGGCCTCCGGGTTGCCACGCTATTGCGCGCACTGCATGTCTGGTGTGGCGATATCGGCATCTGCACCGGGTGGTAAAGCATGCGAAGATTCGCGCCATGATTCCCCAAGCATCGCTCTCCGCCGCGCTCTCCGAGAAGCGCTCTGACCGCCGCATCGACGTGCTGCGCCATATCCAGGATTGCGGCTCCATCTCGGAGGCCGCGCGCCGCGTGGGCATCAGCTACAAGGCGGCCTGGCAAGCCTTGGATACCTTGTCCAACCTGGCAGGCGTGGAGCTGGTGCAGCGCAGCGTGGGTGGCAGGGGCGGCGGGGGCGCCCAGCTCACGGCCGATGCGTTGCTGCTGCTCGAAGCGGCCAATGCCATGGGCCAGGCCCGCGAGCAATTGCATGTGCAGCTGGAGCATGCGCGGCAACTGCCGGTGGCCGCAGACCCCCAGGCGCGCACTGCCGGGGCTGCAGGCATCTCCGTCGCCACCACCTTGGCGCGTTTGCAGGTGATGACCAGCATGCGCAACCAATGGCCCTGCGTAGTGGCCCAGCTCAGCCGCAGCGGCCCGCTGGTGCAGGTCCAGCTGCAGGGCGCCGCTGCCGGGGCGCAATTTGGGCTGCAATCCCACATCACCGACGAGAGCGCGCAGCTGCTGGGCCTGCGCCAGGGCTTACCGGTGCTGGCCATGTGCAAGGCCACCGCAGTGACGGTGCAGGCCGCGTCCGGGGCCACCGCGCTGGCGCCGGGCGGCAATGGCTGGCAGGGCGCCGTCACGCGTGCCACGCGGGGTGGCACGGTCCAGGAGCTGGCCGTGCGCCTGCAGTCCGGCATGCAACTGGTGGGTTTCAGCCGCCAGGCATCGTCGCTGCGTGTGCGTTCTGCGGTGCAGGTGACGGTGGAGCCCTCGGCCGTGGTGATTGCGCTGAGCGGGGAGTAACTGGCCTGCTCCTGGCACCCAGGCGCTTTATTCCATCACCAGGCGCTTGCGGGCTTTTCGGGTGGACTCGACGAAGGCTGCCGCTGCGGGCGATAGCCGGTCAAAGCGCAGCGCCGCCAGCGCGATGTGGCGGTGGTTGCGCGGCGCCAGCGGGCGGTAGACGACGCCGGCCGGTGGCGCAGGCAGTGCCAGGCGCGCGGCAATCGTCAGCGCATCGCCTTGGGCGACAAAGCCCATCATCGAGCTGAGTTGTTCAAACCGGTACAAGGTGTTGGGCACCGAGCCCTTCTCGCCCAGAAAGGCATCGACCCGGGGGCCCGAGCCAGCGGAGGTGCGGATAAATGGCTGGCCATGGAAATCCAGCGCGCTGATGCTGGCCTTCTGGGCCAGGGAGTGCGCCGCAGGCAGTACGGCCACGAGCTCGTCTTCGAGCAGCGCTACGGTGTCAAAACGCTCATCGGGCAAGACCACAAAGCCCAGCTCCACGCGGCGCTCCAGCAGCCATTGCAGCACCACACTGTCCACCGCTTCTTCGATATGCACCTCGACCAGCGGATGCGCCTGCCGAAAGGCTGCCAGCAACTGCGGCAGCAGGCGCAGCGAGGAGGTCGCGCCAAACGACGCGATATGCAGGCGCCCGCGTGCCACGCCCTGCGCAGCCTGTGCTTCCTGCAGCAGTGCTTCTTGCTGCTGCAGCATGTCCTGGGCGCGCACCAGCAGGCGGCTGCCGACCTCCGTCAGGCTGACCGCTGCGCCGTCGCGGCTGAACAGGCTGACGCACCAAGCAGCCTCGAGCTGCTTGATCGCATGGCTCACCCCGCTTTGCGAGATGCCGAGCGCCGCTGCGGCGCGGGAAAAACTGCCCACCTTGGCCAGGGTGGCAAACACATGGAGCTGGGTGAAGGTCATGGCGGAAAACAGGTACATGGACTATGAGTATTTGCTCATTCGACCATCAATCGTGATTAGCGGATAGTAACAGCGCATGAACTCCTCCAAATACTCCACCCATCTGGGTCTTATCGGCATGGCGGCGCTGTGGGGCGCATCCTGGCCCTGGGGCCGCGTTGTGGCGCAGGCCATGCCGCCGCTGGCTGCGGCCAGTCTGCGTTTTTTGCTGGCCAGTGCCGTGCTGCTGCTGTGGCTAGGCCATTCCGGGCGCATGGGCCGTTTGTGGCATCTGGCGTGGCGGCAGTGGCTCGGGCTGGCGGCTGCGTCGGCGGTGGGCGTACTGGGCTACTCGCTGTTCTTCTTGCTGGCGCTCAAAACTGTGCCTGCCGGCAAAGCGGCGATGGTGGTCGCACTCAACCCGGTGCTGACGATGCTGTTTGCGGTTTTGCTGTTTCGCGAACGTATCAATCTGCCCATTTTTATCGGCCTGGGGCTGGCGGTGGGCGGCGCCTTGTATGCCCTGAGCGGTGGCCATAGGGGCTGGGCCCAGGGTAGCGCTGCGGGGGCTGGAGAGTGGCTGCTGCTGGGCTGCGCGGCCTGTTGGGTGGGCTATACCTTGCTGGGCCGCCTGGTGCTGGCCAGCATCGATCCGCTCACCACGACGGCTGCGACCGCCAGTATCGGCGCGCTGTTGCTGCTGGGCGCCAGTCTGGTGGCGGAGGGACCAAGCGCCTGGGCAGGCCTGGTGCATGTGCGCGCCGAGGTGTGGTACAGCCTGGTCGCGCTGGCGCTGGGGGCCACCGCGCTGGCCTATGCCTGGTACCTGAAGGGCGTGCAGGAGCTGGGCGCCGGGGCAGCGGCCGCCTATATGTCGCTGGTGCCCTTGTTTGGCATGCTGCTGTCGAGCCTGTGGCTGGCTGAGCCGGTCACGGCTTCCTTGCTGCGTGGCGGTGGCGCGGCGATTGCCGGGATGCTGCTGATGAATGCGGGCCGCATGCGGCTGGCGCAGCGCCCAAAGCGCATCGCGCCAGGCAGTGCAAGGACCGGTTGATCGCGCGAGTGACTTGGCGGCTGGGCCGCTGCACAGGCCTGGCTTTTCAGCCCGGCCTTGCCGGTGTGCCGCTCACCGCAGGCGCAGCCCCCACAGCACATCCAGCACATGCTGGGTGGAAGGCTCCACATAGCCGGCGCGGTGGGCCATGCCCAGCCGGCGCCACAGCGCTGGGCGCAGCGGGCGCATGGCGATGCGCGCATCCGGCGCAGGGGCAGTGGCCTCGTGCGGCAGCAAGGTGGCGCCGTAGCCGGCGGCGACCAGGCTCTTGATGGCATCGTTGTAGTTCAGTGCAATGCGTGGCACCGGGTGGTGGCCGCCGGCGGCAAACCATTCGCTGGTCTGGCCTGACAGGCGTGTGCTGGCATCGTTGAGGATCAGGGGCTGGCTGGCAAGCCACTGGGGCGTGATGCGGGCTGGGCTTTTCCAATCGGCAGGCACAAAGGCCATCACAGGATCGCGGCGCCAGGGTTTGATCACCAGGCCAGCCACGGCGGGCTGGGGCAGGGCGGTCACCCCCACATCCAGGCTGCCATCTGCCAGCCGCGCCAGTGTTTCTTCCGAGGTCTGGACGCTGATCTGCACGTCGATGCCGGGATGCTGGTCGCGCAGCACGGCGAGCGCCTGCGGCAGCAGATGGGCGATGACGCCGGTCGAGGCGCCCAGCCGCACCCGCCCTTCCAGTCCTTGCACCTGGCGTTGTATGTCGCTCAACGCATGCTCGGCATCGCCCAGCAGGCGGCGGGCGCGTGCGACCAGCACTTCCCCAATGGCCGAGGGCCTGACCTGGCCACGCTTGCGCGACAGAAGCGGCGCGCCAATGCGCTCCTCCAACTCGGCGATATGCAGGCTGACCGTGGGGGGTGCCAGGTGCAGGCGGTAGGCGGCCTTGATGAACGATCCCTGGTCGGCAATTGCCACCAAGGTGCGCAAACGGTCCAGACTGATTTCTCGCATCGCGGCTCCAAATTCAGAAAATCTGAATGTCTGGTTTGTGAAATTCAACTTTCATTATTTTAGGGTGCGGAGGAACATAGCGGCTTCATCGATGGGCCAGCGCCCGCATTCTCGGAAGTCATCTGCATATGCGCACTCCTCTTGTTTTTATCGACGGCGACCAGGGCACCACCGGTCTGCAAATCCATGAGCGGCTGCGCGGGCGCTCCGGTATCCGCCTGCTGAGCTTGCCTGCAGCGGAGCGCAAGGACGCCCAGCGCCGGGCCGAAGCTATCAATGCCTGCGATATCGCCATCCTCTGCCTGCCGGATGCCGCTGCGCGCGAGGCGGTGCAGTCCATCGTCAACCCTGCCTTGCGGGTGATCGATGCCAGTTCGGCGCACCGCACCCAGGCCGATTGGGTGTATGGTTTTCCGGAGATGTCGGCCGCGCAGGCAGCGCGCATTGCGCAAGCCCGCCGCCTCAGCAACCCGGGCTGCTACCCGACCGGCGCGGTGGGCCTGCTGCTGCCGTTGGTGCAGGCCGGGCTGCTGCCTGCGAGCTATCCCGTCAGCGTGCATGCGGTGTCTGGCTACTCCGGGCGCGGGCGCGCTGGGGTGGAGGCGCATGAGGGCGGCGGCGATAGCCCGGCACCGGCCTTCCAGGTCTATGGGTTGGAGCTGGCGCACAAGCATGCGCCGGAGATTGCGCTGCACGCCGGTCTGGCCGCGCGCCCGCTGTTTGTGCCCGCTTATGGCGACTATCGCCAAGGCATCGTGCTGACGGTGCCGTTGGCCTTGCGCCTGCTGCCGCCCGGTGTGGATGCCGCCGCACTGCAGGCCTGCCTGGCGCGGCATTATGCGCAGGCGCCCGATGTGCAGGTCTTGTCGCTGGACGAGGCCAAAGCGCTCACGCAGCTGGATCCGCAACGGCTCAACGGCACGAATGCGATGCAGCTCAGCGTCTTCCATAACGAGGCGCAGGGCCAGGTGCTGCTGGCGGCTATTTTTGACAACCTCGGCAAAGGCGCATCGGGTGCCGCGGTGCAGAACCTGGACCTGATGCTGGCTGCATAGGGGACGCAGCCTCAGTCGCCATCGCCCAGAAACTGCGCGGTCACCTGCTGGGCAAAGGGATCGGGGCCGCTGAGGGTCAGGCTCAGCTGCAGTGCGGGCTGCTGCGCGGCCTGGGGGGCCAGCAGCTGGCGTTGCCGTGCATCCCAGCGCAAGGCCAGCGCATCGCCGGCATCGCTTTGCAGCTGCAGGTCCAGATCCCAGGCATGCCCATCTTCCAGCGCGCCGGGGGCGCCAAAGGCATCGCTGCACCAGGCCAGCAGCTGCGTGACTTCAGCCGCCAGCGCAGGCCATTGGGCGGCCTTGGCGTAGGCCATCGCATCCAGGCTGCTGATGCCTTCGCCGTCATCGCTGGTGTCAAAGTACAAATAGTCGAGCATGTGCGGGGTTTTCATCGATATGGCGCTATTTTATGCTATGTTTTTAGGAGTTAAGCAAGCAAGCCGGATACCCTTATGAGCCTGGATTGGAATGCGCTGGATTTTTCATACCCGCAAGCGGGCCCGCTGCTGGCCGGCTGGCACTGGCAGGCCGCCCCCGGCCTGGTGCAGCTGGTCGACGGCTTGAGCGCCGGCAAGACCACCGCCTTGCAATTGCTGGCCGGGCAGTTGCAGGCCAGCGGTGGCAGTCTGCGGATCGATGGCCAGACAGTGCAGGCGCTCAACAGCGCTGGCGCGGTGTTCTGGCATGAGCCGCGCCTGCCCGCCACGATGCCAGCCGGCACGACGGTGGTGGCGGATTGGATCGCGCAGATGCGCCGCGGCTGCCCGGGCTGGGATGAGGCACTTTTTGGGCAATGGCAAGCGGGCTTTGATCTGACCCCGCATGGCGCCAAGCCTTTGCTGGCGCTGTCCACCGGCAGTCTGCGCAAGCTGGTCATCGCGCTGGGCCTGGCCAGTGGCGCCCGGCTGGTGCTGCTCGATGAGCCTACGTCGGGGCTGGACAAACCGGCGCTGAGTTTTCTGCGCGAGGCCTTGCAAGCGGCAGCCCCACCACTGGCGGCCCAGGGCCGCTACCTGGTGCTGGCGCATTACGAGCCCTTGCTGCCGGCAGGCGGGGCCGTGCAGGTCGTGGCGTTGCCGGCGCCATAGCAGGCGGGCAGGCAGGGGAGGGCGCCGCATTGTGTAAATTTTCGTGCGCGCTACGGGCCCAGCGCTGTGGCGCGTGTGGGGCCGCTGGATAATCGGCACACCGATTTTTTGGAAAGACTGTTGTGGACACCTTGCTGTTGATCAAAGCCGCCATCATGGGCGTGGTGGAGGGGCTGACCGAGTTCTTGCCGATCTCCTCGACAGGGCATTTGATTTTGGCGGGCAGCCTGCTGGGATTCGACGATGCCAAGGCCAAGGTGTTCGACATCGCGATCCAGACCGGTGCCATCTTTGCGGTGATCCTGGTGTACTGGCAAAAGATCCGCAGCACCGTGGTAGCACTGCCATCGAGCCGCCAGGCGCAGCGCTTTGCGCTCAATGTCTTCATCGGCTTTTTGCCGGCGGTGGTGCTGGGCCTGTTGTTTGGCAAGTACATCAAGGCGCATTTGTTCACGCCGGTCGTGGTGGCCACCACCTTTATCCTGGGCGGCTTTGTCATCCTCTGGGCCGAAAAGCGCCAGTCCGCCCATGTGCGGGTGCAGACCGTCGATGAGATGACGCCGCTCGATGCGCTCAAGGTGGGCCTGGTGCAGTGTCTGGCGATGATCCCCGGCACCAGCCGCAGCGGCTCGACCATCATCGGCGGCATGCTGATGGGCCTGTCGCGCCAGGCGGCCACCGACTTTTCGTTCTTCCTCGCGATCCCCACCTTGATCGGCGCGGGGGTCTACAGCCTTTACAAGGAGCGCGCACTGCTGTCGATGGCCGACATCCCCATGTTCGCGACCGGTCTCATCTTCTCTTTCATCAGTGCCTGGCTGTGCGTGCGCTGGCTGCTGCGCTATATCGCCTCCAACAGTTTTGTGCCGTTTGCCTGGTACCGCATCGTGTTTGGCATCATCGTGCTGGTGACGGCATTCAGCGGCATGGTCAATTGGGTGGATTCCTGATCGCGCACTGGCTTGCGCCTCTTCACACTGAAGCCCGGCTCCACAGCCGGGCTTTTTTGTGCCCGTTTGCTCGCTGATGCACTCGGGTCTCTGTCGCCAACATGTCTGTGCCCGCCAAGGCCTGGGGTTTGCCTGGGCTGCAGGTCTTGCGGTGATCCCTACAATTATCCATATTATGAACTTCTGTCCATATGGTGGATAAATGCCCGTAGAAAGCCCCGACCAGACCCCCTTGATGCCCTACCAGTACCCGAACCCGCCCGATGCGCTGCCCGAAATCGTGGTGGAGAGCGCCATCCCCACCGATGACCGGCTGTGGGTGCCGCAGGCGGAGAATGTCTGGTTCCGTCCCCTGTGCCTCAATGCCAGCCAGGGCTACTGGATGAACCTGCTCAAGGTGCGCAAGTCCGGCGTGCTCAGCCGCCACCGCCACCCGCAGGCGGTGCATGGCTTTGTGCTCAAGGGCCGCTGGAAATACCTGGAACACGACTGGTGGGCCAAGGAAGGCAGCTATGTGTTCGAACCCCCCGGCGAGACCCACACCTTGTACGTGCCCGAAGACTGCGAGGAAATGATCACCTACTTCCAGGTCAACGGTGTCATGTATTACACCGATCCCTGGGGCAAGGGCATGGGCTTTGAGGACGTGTTCACCAAGATAGAGATGTGCCGCAAGCACTTCGAGGCCGTTGGCCTGGGCGCGGATTACACGAACCAGTTCATTCGCTGACATGGCCGATTGCAGCTACCAATTTGGCGGCCGGGTGGCCGTGGTGACCGGCGGCGCCAGCGGCATTGGTGCCAGCCTGGTCCAGGCCTTGCAGCAGGCGGGCGCGCGGGGGGCGGTCTGGGATCTGCAGCCGCCTGCCGCGGCAGGCGCCGGCGACGCGCTGTTCTGCCGCGTCGATGTGACCGAGCCAGCCAGCATCCAGGCTGCGCTGGCGCAGACCCTGGCCCGCCTGGGCCGTGTGGACATGCTGATCAACAGCGCCGGCATCACCGGGCCCACGATGGCACTGGATGCGTTTGACGATGCTGTCTGGCAGCGGGTGATTGCGATCAACCTGGTAGGCGTCTACAACGTCTGCAAGGCCGTGGTGCCGGTGCTGCGCACCCAGGGCTATGGCCGGGTGGTGAACATCGCGTCGCTCGCGGGCAAGGAAGGCACGCCCAATGCATCGGCCTACAGCGCGGCCAAGGCCGGGGTGCTGGCGCTGACCAAGTCGCTGGGCAAGGAGCTGGCGGGCAGTGGTGTGCTGGTCAATGCGGTAGCGCCGGCGGCGGTGCGCACGCCGATTCTGGAGCAGATGGCCCCCGAGCATGTGGCCACGATGGTCGCCAAGAGTCCGATGGGGCGCCTGGGTGAGCCCGAGGAGATTGCCGCCCAGGTGCTATGGCTGGCGTCGGATGCCTGCTCATTCAGCACAGGCGCGGTGTTTGATGTATCCGGTGGACGTGCGACCTATTGAAACTGCACGACAAAGTAAAAAGCAGGAGACGGTATGAACATGAACAAAACGCGCCGCAGCGCCATGGGCTTTGTCGCCGCCGGTGCCAGCGCTGTGCTGATGGGCATCAGCGGCTGGGCGGCGGCGGCGGACTTTCCGGCGCGCCAGATCGAGCTGATCGTGCCCTTCCAGCCTGGTGGCGGCACCGACGGCGTGGCCCGCGCCTTCGGTGAGGCGGCGCGCAAGCACATTCCGCAAAGCGTGGTGGTGATCAACAAACCCGGAGCCAGCGGCGCCATCGGTTGGACCGACATGATCAATGCCAAGCCCGACGGCTACAAGCTGGCCGTGGTGACGGTGGAGCTGGTCACCCTCAAGCCGATGGGACTGGCCAAGTTCTCGTACGACGATGTGCAGCCCATCATCCAGTTCAACGCCGACCCGGCCGCCATCACCGTGCGCGCCGATGCGCCGTGGAACACGATTGAGGAGTTCCTCGCCGCCTCCAAGAAGGAGCCCGGCAAGATGGGCGTGGGCAACGCCGGCAATGGCTCGATCTGGCACTTTGCAGCCACCGCGCTGGGCGACAAGACCGGCATCAAGTTCAACCACATTCCATTCCAGGGGGCAGGCCCGGCCGTGCTGGCGCTGATGGGCGGCCACGTCGATGCGGTGGCGGTGAGCCCGGCCGAAGTGGCCCAGCAGCTGCAGGCAGGCAAGCTCAAGATGCTGACCGTGATGGCCGACCAGCGCGTCAAGAACTTCGACAAGGTGCCCACGTTGAAGGAAAAGGGCATCGACCTGAGCATTGGCACCTGGCGCGGCATTGCCGGCCCCAAGAAGCTGCCGGCCGATGTGCTGGATTACCTCAAGACGGCCGCCAAGAAGACGGTGGATGAGCCCGCCTTCCAGGAGGTGCTGGCCAAGCAGAACCTGGGCTTTGTCTATGCCGACGACCAGGGTTTCCGCAACCAGATGATGAAGGACGCGAGCTATTTCGCTGACCTGATCAAACTGCTGGACATGAAGAACTGAGCCCCAAGCGAGTGATGCGAGTGATGACTACGACCTACCAGAAAGACCTGTTGACAGGCAAGACTGCCTTGGTGGCTGGTGCCACCCAAGGCATTGGCGCGGTGATTGCCAACCATTTGGCCGCGCTGGGCGCGCGGGTGATTGCGCTGGGCCTGGGCGACGGCGACGGCACGCTGGACGCCGGGGTGGAAGTGCGCCAGGCCGATGTCACCCGCCAGGCCGATCTGGATGGGGCGCTGGCCGATCTGGACGAACTCGACATCGTCTTCAACTGCGCGGGCATCATCAAGCGCGGCCTGGAGCACGATGTGGAGGTTTTCCAGCGCGTGCTGGAGGTGAACCTGACCGGCACCATGCGGGTCTGCACCGCCACGCGCGACAAGCTGCGTGCCCGGCGCGGCTGCATTGTCAACACCGCATCGATGCTGACTTTCTTCGGCGGCGGCCTGGTGCCCGGCTATGCGGCCAGCAAGGGGGGCATTGGCCAGCTGACCAAGTCGCTCGCGATTGCCTATGCGGCCGACGGCATCCGGGTGAATGCGATTGCCCCGGGCTGGATTGCGACGCCGCTGACCCAGGCGCTGCAGGACGACCCGGCCCGTTCAGGCCCCATCCTCGCGCGCACGCCCCTGGGGCGCTGGGGCACCCCGCAGGATGTGGCGCAGGCAGCGGTGTTCCTCTGCACGCCGGCAGCCAGTTTCATGACCGGGGTGGTGCTGCCGGTCGATGGCGGCTACATGGTGACCTGAGCGCGTAAACACCTTCCATGGCGGGCGCCCGCAAGGGCGGTGCCTGCACGCTTCCTTTCAAAGGACAAATGCCCTCGGCCAAGGTGGCCGAGGGCATTTTTTTCAGGAAGACGAACAGGTCTTCAGTCCTTGGGGCGGAAGCCGATGACCAGGCTGGAAGGCACCCGGCCATCGGTGTCGCGCGGCAGGGTTTCCGTCTTGTGCATGGCACGGACGACGGCATCGTCCCAGGCCTTGTTGCCGCTGGACTTGGTGACGCGCACACCCACGATGGTGCCATCCGGGGCGGCGCGCACTTCCAGCTCGGCCCGCGGATTGCCCTGAATGTCATCCGGGAAGGTGATGTTGGGGCGCACCTTGGCGGCCACCTTGCCGCCATAGCCGGCCGATGGGCCACCCTGACCGCTGGCAGTGCCCGAGGTCGAGCCGCCCTGGCTGCTGCCGCTGGCGCCTGCCGCACCGGCCATGCCCGCCATGCGTGCCAGATTGGCCTGGCGCTGGGCTTCGGCGGCCTTGGCGTCCGCTGCTGCCTTGGCCTTGGCGTCTGCAGCGGCCTTGGCCTTGGCATCGGCGGCAGCCTTGGCCTTCGCGTCGGCTGCAGCTTTGGCTTTGGCGTCGGCTTCTGCCTTGGCTTTTTCTGCCTTCTCGCGTTCGGCCTTGTCCTTCTCCGCCTTCTCGCGGGCGTCCTTTTCCTTCTGCAGACGGTCCTTCTTGTCCTGCTCGGCCTGCTTCTTGCGGTCGGCTTCCTTGCGGTCCCGCTCCGCCTTTTCGGCTTTTTCGCGGGCGTCCTTTTCCTTTTGCAGGCGTTCCTGGCGCTCTTCTTCCAGGCGCTCCTTCCTGTCCTGCTCGGCCTGTTTCTTGCGCTCGGCTTCCTTGCGCTGAGCCAGTTCACGCTCCTTTTGCTCGCGCTGCTTGGCTTCCTGCTCCTTTTTCTTGCGCAGCGCAATCTCGGACTCGCGGTCATCCTCGTCCGGCACGGCGGCCACGGGTTTGGGCGTGGTCACGGCCGGGGCGGGTGCGGGTGGGGGAGGCGGCGGCACCGGTGCCGGTGGTGGCGGTGCCACGGGCGGAGGCGGTGGGGGCGGCGTCAGTGGTGCGGGCGCAGCCTGCTCATTGGTGGGTGCCCATAGCTCGGCCTCGACCGAGGGCTGGTCGCTGTCGCGCGGGTTGCGCACGGTCCAGAGCAGGGCGACGACCACCAACAGGTGGGCGGCAGTCGCCACCGCCCAGGATTTGGTCCGGGACGGTGGACGGGGTGGAGCAAGCTGATCGCGCTCTTGACGAGGGGACATGGCGACTCTTCTTACTGGCTGCCGCCTGCCACTTGCAAGGCAACACGTTTGACACCGGCCTTCTGCAGGGTCGACATCGTATCGATCACCTTTTGGTAGGTCAGGTCCTTGTCCGCCACGATCAGCATCGCGCTGTCCTCAGGCGGGTTGTCCGCTTGCCAGGCCTTGGCCCGGTCGGCCAGATCGCCAGCGGCCACGGTCTGCGTGACATTGCCGGTCTTGAGCTGGATCGAGCCGTCCTTGTCCAGCAGGACATGGGCGATGTTCTTGGTGGGCGGGCGCTCGCTCTTGCCTGCCTTGGGCAGGTTGATGGCGCCCGGCGTCAGCATGGGGGCGGTGACCATGAAGATGATCAGCAGCACCAGCATCACGTCGATGAAGGGCACCATGTTGATCTCGTTGACGGTGCGGCGGTTGCGTTTACCGCGGGAGGCTACGGCCGGCATGGCTGTTTCCTTTGTATTTAGTGCGCTGCGTGCAGCGGCTGGGCGCCCAGGTTGCGCTGCAAGATGTTGGAGAACTCTTCGATGAAGGTTTCCTGCTGGCTGGCGATGCGGTCAATGCCGCTGGAGAAGCGGTTGTAGGCGGTCACGGCGGGAATGGCCGCGAACAGACCCATCGCAGTGGCCACCAGGGCTTCAGCAATGCCGGGCGCAACAGTAGCCAGGGTGATCTGCTCCATGCTGGCAAATCCGGTGAAGGCGTGCATCACGCCCCAGACGGTGCCGAACAGACCGACGTACGGGGAGACGGAGCCGATCGTGCCCAGCAGCGACAGGCCCGATTCGATCTCGTCCATCTCGCGCTGGAAGCTCGCGCGCATGGCACGGCGGGTGCCGTCCAGCAAGGTGTCGGGGTTGGTGATGTGGCGCTCGCGCAGTTTCTGGTACTCGCGCATGCCGCTGGCAAAGATGCGTTCCATCGGGCCGCAGGCTTTGACGTTGTGCATCGCGTTCTGGTAGAGCTCGTTGAGGCTGGAGCCGGACCAGAAGTCGCTCTCGAAGGTCTCATTCTTGTTCTTGATGGCTTTGAGCATGCCGACCTTGCGCAGGATCGTGGCCCAGCAGGCGACCGAGGCGGCCACCAGGATCAGCATCACGAGTTGCACCACCCAGCTGGCATGCAAGACCAGGCTGGCAATGGACATTTCTTGGGAATTCATGAGATGGTTTGGATCAGGGTTTGAGGAATTCTTGCCGGGCGCATGCTGACAGCGTCGACCCAGCCGATACGAATTGTGCCCTCACACAGCAGTTGAGGTGTATCTGTTGGTTGCTTCTGTTTTAAGAGCACCCGCTGTGTGATCTGCATGGAGGCGCGCCCCGCATCTTGGAGTTCTGCGGTGACGATGAGTTCATCGTCCAGGCGAGCAGGTTGTAAATATTTGATAGTCGCTTCACTGACCACGAACATACCGCCGACCTGCTCGCGCAGGCGCTGCTGCTCCAGTCCCAGCGAGCGCAGCCATTCAGTGCGGCCCCGCTCCATGAACTTGAGGTAGTTCGCGTAGAAGACGATGCCGCCGGCATCGGTGTCTTCCCAGTAAATGCGGATGGGGAACTCAAAGGCCATGGATATAGCCTTTCAAATTGGCTCTATAACGAAGAAACAGCGCAGTGCCGCGCGGATCCTCGTGCGAGGATGCTGACAGAGAGCGGCGCGCAGCGGTCATCATCAGGCCAGCAGCTTGCGCAGCCGGGCAATGGCCTCTTGCAGCTGCTCCATCGAGTTGGCGGTGGAAAAGCGCACAAAGCGGCCGGTGTCATGGCTGCCAAAGTCGCGCCCCGGGGTGATCGCCAGGTGGGCCCGCTCCATCACCGCATAGGCAAAGTCCCAGGAGCCTTCCACGCCGAGCTTCCTGGCAGCCTCGCTGCAGTCGGCCCAGGCGTAGAAGGCGCCATCGGGTGCGACCGGCACGGGCAGGCCCAGTGCTTCAAGCGCCGGGATGAAGTAATCACGCCGGGCCTTGAACTCGGCGCGGCGGCGCTCGTACTCGGCCATGCTCTCGGGCGCAAAACAGGCCAATGCCGCATGCTGGGCAATGGTGCTGGCGCAGATGAACAGGTTCTGCGCCACGCGCTCGACCACGGGCACCAGCGCTTCGGGCACCACCGCCCAGCCCAGGCGCCAGCCGGTCATGTTGAAGTATTTGCTGAAGCTGTTGATCGAGATGATGTTGTCATCGATCGCCAGTGCGGTCTGGCCAAAGGCCTCGTCATAGGACAGGCCCAGGTAGATCTCGTCGATGATGGTCACGCCATCGCGGGCCTTGACCACCTCATGGATACGGCGCAGCTCCTGCGGCGCAATCGAGCTGCCGGTGGGGTTGGAGGGCGAGGCCAGCAGCACGCCACGGGTTTGTTCGCTCCAGGCGGCCTGCACCTTGTCGGCGCTCAGCTGAAAGCGCTCTTGGGCCGTGGTGGGCAGCAGCACGGCCCGGCCTTCTGCCGCACTGACAAAGTGGCGGTTGCAGGGGTAGCTGGGGTCGGGCATCAGGATCTCGTCGCCGGCGTTGATCAGCGACAGGCAGACCAGCTGCAAGGCCGCCGATGCGCCGGCGGTGATGACGATGCGGCGCGCCGGCACATCGACGCCAAAGCGCTGCTGGTACCAGTCGGACAGTGCCTGGCGCAAAGGCTCGATGCCCAGCGCCGGGGTGTATTGCGTGCGGCCTTCGCGGATGGCACGGTCGGCGGCCTGCTGCACCAGCGGTGGTGCGGTGAAGTCCGGCTCGCCGATGTTGAGAAAGATCATCGGCTCCGCGCTGCCCGCCACCTGGGCCGCCAGTGCCTGGGCGGCCTTGGCGACCTCCATCACATAAAACGGCTCAATGCGCTCGGCTCGGGTGGCGATTTTCATGGTCTTCGGCTTGGATCAGAGGGCACCCACAGCGTTGGCGGCATATGGGCCAGCACAGAGTGTGCTATCAAAAGTATAACTGGCGGCGGCTAAGCCCTTAGAAAAAACCGATGCCAGCGCGCAGGCATGGGCATCGGTTGTCAGCGCGATCAGGCCGCGTTGTTGCGGTCGGCAGCCACCTCAACGGCGCGCAGGCTCGGGGCCAGCGCGTTGAGCACCGCGTTCACATACTTGTAGCCGTCGGTGCCGCCAAACTCCTTGGCCAGCTCGATGCTCTCGTTGATGACCACGCGCCATGGCACATCCAGGCAGTGCTGGAACTCATAGACGCCAATCCACATGCAGGCATGCTCGATGGGCGAGATCTCGTCCATCTTGCGGTCCAGGTGCGGGACGATCTGCGCATTGAGTTGCTCGGCCGATTCGATGCAGCCGTGCAGCAGCGCGTCGTAATGGGCGGCATCGGCCTTGTGAAAACCTGCCAGGTCGCGCGTGAACAGGTCGATCTCGGTGGCGCTGTTGCCGCTCAGGATGTACTGGTAGAGCGCCTGCAGCGCGAACTCACGCGAGCGGCTGCGGGTGGACTTGGAGGCAGCCTTGCGCGCGCCGGTGGAGGTAAGGCCCTTGCGGGCCTGGCGCGGAGGGCGCGGGCTGGAGGAGGGCGCGTTCTGGTCGTTTTCGTTCATAGTGTTTTCAGCAGATTGGCCATCTCGACGGCGACGATGGCGGCATCGCGCCCCTTGTCGACCTGGCGGGCAATGGCCTGGGCTTCGTTTTCAGTGGTGAGGATGGCGTTGGCAACGGGGATCTGGAAATCCAGCCCGATGCGCGTGACGCCTGCGCCCGATTCGTTGGCCACCAGTTCAAAGTGGTAGGTTTCGCCGCGGATGATGCAGCCCAGCGCGATCAGCGCATCGAATTCTTCGGATTCGGCCATGGCTTGCAGTGCCACGGGCACTTCGAGTGCGCCGGGTACTTTGACATGGCGGATGTTCTCGGCTTGCACGCCCATCGCGGCCAGCTCCTGCAGGCAGGCCTGGGCCAGGCTGTCGGTGATGCTTTCGTTGAACCGGGCCTGCACCATGCCGATGGCGAGCGCGCTGCCGTCCAGGTTTACTGCGCTGCCTTTTTCTGCTCCAAACATGTGTTATTCCTTGTTGATGTATCCGGTGATCTCAAGCCCGTAACCGGCCATGCTGGGCAGGCGGCGGGGGGCGCCCATCAGGCGCATCTTCTGCACGCCGCAGTCACGCAGGATCTGCGCGCCAATGCCGTAGGTGCGCAGGTCCATGCGGCCCCGCTCGGGGGCTTGCGCGGCGCGTGCCTTGCCGTCGAACTGGCGGATCAGCTGTGAGGCGCTTTCATTGCAGTTGAGCAGCACGGCGACGCCACAGTTTTGCTGCTGCAGGTAGGCCAGGCTGGCGTCCAGGGTCCAGCTGTGCATTGCGCGGCCGGCCTCGAGCAGGTCCATCACCGACAGGGGCTCGTGCACACGCACGGGCACATCGCTGTCGGCCTGCACGCTGCCCTTGACCAGGGCCATGTGCACGGCGTGGCTGGCATGGTCCTGGTAGAGGTGGGCGGTGAACTCGCCATGCGCCGTTTGCAGCGGGCGGCTGCTGATGCGCTCGACCAGCGATTCGTGGCGGCTGCGGTATTCGATCAGGTCGGCGATGGTGCCGATCTTGATGCCATGCTCCGCGCAGAACAGCTGCAGATCGGGCAGGCGGGCCATCGTGCCGTCGTCCTTCATCACTTCGCAGATGACGGAGGAGGGCGAGCAGCCTGCCAGGCGCGCCAGGTCGCAGCCGGCTTCGGTATGGCCGGCACGCATCAGCACGCCGCCATCGACTGCCTGCAACGGGAAGATATGGCCAGGTTGCACCAGATCGCTGGCCTGGGCATTGGGTGCCACCGCAGCCTGTACGGTGCGGGCGCGGTCGGCGGCGGAAATACCGGTGGTCACGCCTTCGGCCGCCTCGATGGAGACGGTGAACGCGGTGGACAGCGGCGCACCGTTGTTGGCGGTCATCTGGCGCAGCTGCAGGCGCTCGCAGCGCTCGCGGGTCAAGGTCAGGCAGATGAGGCCCCGGCCCCACTTGGCCATGAAGTTGATGGCTTCCGGCGTGACATGGTCGGAGGCCAGCACCAGATCGCCTTCGTTTTCGCGGTCGGCTTCATCGACCAGAACGACCATGCGGCCAGCGCGCATCTCGGCAACAATGTCCTCCACCGGAGAGATCGGCGCAGGGATCAGGGGGCTGCTCATGGAATGCCTTTAAAGAACTTGTGTCAGGTCTGGCCGCAGATCTGCAGCAGGTCAGACAGTAAAAACCCCAATTTTAGACCAGCTGCTCCCCTGCTGGGCGGCTTTGCCGCTTCTGGGGACTAGCGTGCCGGGTCAATTGCGGCCGAGCCTGGCTGTCGGGCAGCGCTCAGTATTCGCCGCGCAAGAGCACGACATTGCCATCCGGATAGGCCACGCACGGCAGGACGCAGCCCGCTTCCTTGTCCTCGGCGCTGAGCCCGGGCCACTCGATCTCATAGTGGACGCTGCCCGATTTGAGCCGGCCCACGCAGGTGCGGCAGGTGCCATTGCGGCAGGAGCTGGGCCAGTCCACGCCGCCTTCTTCCAGCGACTGCAGCAGCGGCGTATCTGCCCAGGCATCGACCTGGATGTCTTCATTGTCGATCTGGGCGTTGTAGAGCTCGGGGGTGATGGGCATGGCGGTGTGGAAAGTGGAGCCTGTATCAAAAGCATAGCTGCCCAGCCATGTGTGGTAAGCATGGATGCTGGAAAGCAAGGATGAGGCCAGTTTTGCTGAAATTGCGGGCAATGTAACACGTGGCTAATAAAAACATGGGCTTAGCGGGTTAAATGGCCCGCGATGGCCACTTATCCACATGGTTGTTCAGCCATTTTCGGGATAACCCTAGCGTGTAGCCGGCCTCGGCCGGCGTTGTCTCCCCCGCGTCTGTCGCCCAAGCGCCGTGCAAAGCAAATGTGAACACGTACAGTGCGAATGCATCAGAGGCAGCAGGCCTCTTCCAATATTGGGCGCCAAAAGCGCCCGCATGGCGTAAAGGTGCGAATGTATGGGTCTGGATTTCAGCGACAAGGTAGCGATTGTGACGGGGGCCGGCGGCGGGCTGGGGCGTGAACATGCATTGGCGCTGGCCCGGCGCGGCGCCAAGGTGCTGGTCAATGACCCGGGTGGCGCGGTGGACGGGCAGGGCAATTCCTCCGCTGCCGAGAAGGTGGTGCGCGAGATTGAGGCGCTGGGCGGCGTCGCCATGGCCAGCCATGCCTCGGTGACCGACTGGCCGGCCGTGCAGGCCATGGTCGCCCAGGTGATGGAACGCTGGGGCCAGGTGGATGTGCTGGTCAACAATGCCGGCACCTTGCGCGACAAGAGTTTTGCCAAGATGGAGATGGACGACTTCCGCGCGGTGCTGGAAGTGCATCTGATGGGCAGCGTGCACTGCTGCAAGGCCGTGTGGCCCCATATGCAGGCGGCCAACTATGGCCGCATCTTGATGACGACCTCGTCGTCGGGCCTGTTTGGCAACTTCGGCCAGAGCAACTATGCCGCCGCCAAGATGGCGCTGGTGGGCCTGATGCAGACCCTGGCGCTGGAAGGGGCCAAGTACAACATCAATGTGAATGCGCTGGCGCCGACGGCTGCCACGCGCATGACCGATGGCCTGCTGGCGCCCGAGATGCTGCGTGCGCTGCGGCCCGAGCTGGTCAGCCCCGCGATGCTGGCCCTGGTGCACGAGAGCGCACCGACACGGGCCATTGTCTGCGCGGGCGCGGGCAGTTTCGAGGCCGCGCACATCACGATGACACGCGGGGTCCACCTGAGCGCCGACAGTGTGCCGGTGGATGAGATGGACAGCCACCTGGCCCAGCAGTGGGCCGAGCTGACCGACCGCCGCGGCGACATCGTGCCGGACAACGGTTTTGTGCAAGGCGATCTGGAAATCCGCAAGGCACAGCAAAAGCTGCACTGAGCTTGCGCATAAAGCAACAGATAGCGCGATTGCAACAGCTTCTTACTATGACTTGCCGGGGCATGCGTCAGTCCCTGGGTTAAATCCCGAAGGCCGGTCAGGCTGAGCGTGCAATACTCTGCCAGTCGCCGGGCAACCTGCTATCGTGCAGCCCGGCTTTGACAAGAACAACGCAGATGAACCATATCCAACAACGTATTGATGCCATTGGCGCGCAGCGCCTGCTGCAGATGGGTCGCGGCATCGAGAAAGAAGGCTTGCGCGTGAACGATGACGGCGCGCTGGCCCTCACGCCGCACCCGGCTGCCTTGGGCTCGGCGCTCACGCACAGCAGCATCACGACTGATTTCAGCGAGTCGCAGATCGAGATCATCACCGGCGTGCACCAAGGGGTGCAGGCCTGCCTCGACGAGCTCGCCGAGGTGCACCAGTACGTCTACCAGGTGCTGCAGACCAACGACGAGCGCCTGTGGATCTCGAGCATGCCCTGCTCGCTGCCGTCGGATGAGAACATTCCGCTGGGCCGTTTCGGCACCTCGCACATCGGCCGCTCCAAAAGCATCTACCGCATGGGCCTGGGCCACCGCTATGGCCGCCGCATGCAGACCATCTCGGGCATCCACTACAACTGGTCGCTGCCCGGCGTCGGCAGTGAGGAATACTTCGGACTGATCCGCAATTTCCGCCGCCAGGCCTTTTTGCTGCTTTACCTCTTTGGTGCCTCGCCGGTGCTCTGTCCCTGTTTCGTGCAGGGCCGCCCGCACCAGCTGCAGCCGTTGGGCGACGGCCAGGGCGCGCTGCACCTGCCGCATGCCACCTCGCTGCGCATGGGGCGCCTGGGTTACCAGAGCGATGCCCAGGCATCCATCAACGTCAGCTACAACCACCTCAAGGGCTATGCCGATTCGCTCTACGGTGCATTGACCCAGCCCTATCCGGCCTATGAAAAGGTGGGCATCCTCAATCCCGGTGGCGAGTACAACCAGCTGGCCACCAGCCTGCTGCAGATCGAGAACGAGTTCTACGGCACCATCCGCCCCAAGCGCACCGTGCAGCGCGGCGAGCGCCCGCTGCATGCGCTGCGCGAGCGTGGGGTTGAATACGTCGAAGTGCGCTTGATGGACATCAATCCGTTCGACAGCATGGGCATCTCCGCCCCCACCATGCGCTTGCTCGACATCTTCCTGCTGCACTGCCTGCTGAGCGACAGCCCGCCCGATTCGCCGGCTGAAATCGCCGAGATGAAGCACAACCAGCACATGGTGGCCGAGCGCGGCCGTGAGCCTGGCCTGCACCTGCAGCGCCAAGGCAAGGAGGTGTTGCTGACCGACTGGGCCCAGGAGGTTCTGCAAGCCTGCCAGCCGATTGCCGCGGCGCTGGACCAGGCCCATGGCACCACCGACTACAGCCAGGCGCTCAAGCACTCCCAGCATCTGCTGGCCCACCCTGAGCAAACACCCTCGGCCCAGGTGCTGGCGGCGGTCAGCGAACAGTTCGGCGCCTCGTTCAAGGCCTTTGGCGCTGCCCAGTCGCAATGGGCCCGCGAGCAGACCTTGGCCCGCCCCTGGAACGATGCACTGACAGCCAAGTACCAGCAGCGGGCGGCCGAATCGATCCAGGCCCAAAAAGACATGGAAGCGGCCGACACGGGCCCGTTTGAGGAATGGCGCCAGTGTTATATGTCGCCTGAGCACCTGGTCGTGTCCTGACCGGTCTGCTGCCCCAGAGCCCGCTGATGCGGGCTTTTTTGTGGCTGGCATACCGCAGCGGATGCGGTCAGAATGCAAACGTTTGCATGAGTCTGGGTGCTTCTGATTTGATAGCTTTCCGCGTTGGCTATCATTTGTCCGACATCATTCGGTGTTGATTTCTCGTATTGTTGTTCCATGGCGCATTTCTCTTCCGACCGCAGCTGGCGCACCTTCAAGCGTGGCCTGCTCAACCACTATGTGCTCAACGGGCTGGAAGTGGCGCTGGGCCTCTTTCTGGTCACAACCCTGGTGCAACTGATCTGGGGCACCCAGCATGCGGCGGCGGCCTCGGTTGGGGTCATCGTCACCATCGTTGTCGACAATCCAGCCCCGCGCCGGGGCAAGTTCTGGCGCATGCTGCCCGCGCCCTTGCTGGGCGCGCCGCTGTTTTTCATGGTGCAGTTGATGCACCAGCACCTGGTGCTGCTGGGCCTGGTGGCCGTGGTGTCGACCTTTCTGGGCTTTTTATGGATGGCCTGGGGCAAGCGCGGCGCGCCGATTGCGATTGCGGTGGTGCTGGCCATGGTGCTGGGCATGTCGGTGCCCAAGCCAGCCGAGGGGCAGCTGCTGGCCGCAGCGGCCGAATCGACGATGTTCTTCAGCATCGGTGCCGGCATGTTCCTGGTGTATGCGGTCATCGCCAACACCTTGCTCAATTTCCGCTACCGCGTGCAGTTCATTGCCGATACCGTGCTGTCGCTCGCTGCCTTGATGCTGGAGCAGGCCCGCATGGTGCTGCCCGAGGCGGCCCGCCATGTCGGCCTGGAAGGCGAGACGGTCGACGGCGAGGCCTATGGCGACAACCTGGCAGACCGCAATTTTGGCAAGTTCTCGCGGGGGAGTGCACCGCTGCAGCACATGGGCCAGTTGATGGCCCGGCACGCGGCCTTTGCAGACCAGTTGCAGGCCGCCCGCGACATTGTGCTGGAGAGCCCGCGCACGCCACGCCGCCAGCGCCTGGCCGGCATGCTGATGCAGATGCTGGAGATCCGCGACCACCTGCTGGCCTGCGAGCTGGACCTGGAGCATTTGCGCAAGGCGCCCGAGCAGGCGCCGATGCTGCTGGCCCAGCAGGCCATGCTGCGTGCGCTGGCGATGGAGGTGGTGCACCTGGCCGACAGCCTGCTGCTGGGCCGCAAGCCCCGGCCGATGAGCAATCTGGATGCCTTGCTGCGCCCGATGCAGATGGCCAGCCAGATGCCGGTGCAGCGGCTGGAGGAATCGCTGCCCGACCATTACGACACGGATGTGTCGCCCCAGGCGCTGTCGCGTGAGCTGAGCGAACGCATTGTGCGCATCCATGAAGAGGTCAACCGTTTGATCGGCCTGGGCCGCGACGAGATCGAGCCCGATCTGGCCGTGGTGCGCGCCAGCTGGCAGATGTTTGTCAGCCCCACTGCCTGGTCCTGGACGCCGTTCAAGGGCCTGATGAGCTGGGATGCACCTCCGCTGCGCCATGCGATCCGTGCGGCGCTGGCCATTGCGGTGGGCTACCTGGTCGTGCAGGTCCTGCCCTGGAATGCCCACGCCTACTGGGTGCTGCTGACGATTGTCGTGGTGCTGCGCGGCAGCCTGGCGCAGACCCTGGAGCGGCGCACGGTGCGGGTGCTGGGCACCTTGCTGGGCTGCGTGGCGGCACTGGCCATCCTGTCGGCGCATCTGTCACCGCTGGGCCTGATTCTGTGCCTGACCCTGGCCCAGGGCGTGTCGCACGGCTTTGCGCTGCGCCGTTACCTGTTCACCGCGATGGGCGCCACGGTGCTGGGCCTGGTGCAGGCCCATATGCTGCATGCCGGTGGCAGCACCACCTTCCATATGTTCGAGCGCGTGGTCGATACCCTGATCGGCACCGGCATTGCCTGGGCCTTCGCCTACGTGCTGCCGTCCTGGGAGCGCTCGCAGCTGCCGGCGCTGGTGCAGCGCGTGCTCAAGGCCCAGGCGGCGCATGCGAGCACCTCGCTGGCGGTGGACCAGCTGCAGGCCGTCGACAATGCCCCCGAGCTGGCCTGGCGCCTGGCCCGGCGCGAGGCCTACGACAGCCTGTCTGCACTGATTCAGGCCGTCGACCGTTCGCTCAAGGAGCCGCGCGCCGTGCAGCCACCGCTGCAGGCGCTGGAGCTGTTCCAGGCCCATTGCTACCAGCTGCTGGGCCAGATGTCCTCGGTCAAGATCATGCTGATGATGCGCCGGGGCCAGACCCCGTCGCCGTTTGCGGTGCAGCAGCTCAAGGACACGGCGGCCACCATCGACGCCTGCCTGCTGCAGGCGCCTCAGCAACCGGCCGTTGTAGAAGGCGAGGCCCCGCGCCCCGCCAAGATGCCGGCGCCCGAGCGTGTGCCGGGCCCCGAAGACCGCGACCAACTCATTCCCTGGCTGATGCGGCGCCTGGCTACTGCACGCATCCTGGCCAGCCAGCTGCAACAGGATGCGGCGCAGATCCGCCAGTTGCTGGCGCGTGAGGAGACCTTGCCTCCTGTGCAGGCCGAGCCTGCGCAGGCCTCATCGACCTGAGGGTTCTGGCGGACCAGCGGCGTTAGGGCTGCAGCGCTTCCAGCGCGCATTCCTGCCAGTACATCGCAGCGGCAAAAAAGCCTTCCCAGACGCAGCCATTGCAGCCCCGGCCGCAGCAGGTGGTGGGCGCTGCCGGCGGCTCGCGCAGGCTGATCTGCCGGGCGCTGGCACTGGCCTGCAGCGCGGCAAAGCACTGGCGCGCCTCCCGCAAGCTGCTCAGTGGCTGGATGCGGGGGATGGCCGGGTTCACTGCTCGGGCCTGGGAGGCACGGCCTTGCGGCGCAGGCCAAAGCGCAGCACAAAAGCCGCGCCCAATACCAGGGAAAACCAACCCACTGCCGGCGCCTTGGCGAAAACTCCCTGCACAATATCGCCCTGAGCGACATAGGGCGAGACCACGATCACCAGCCCTATCAAGACCAAGATGATGCCTTTGATGAGCAGGTCCTGATCGGATTTGCGCTGCGCATCCCACTGGCGTTGAGATAAAGAAGACATGGCAGCATTATCCGGCACAGCGCGCCTGCCTGCGCACCGCCTGCCTGCCATTCCCCCCGAAAGCAAGAGTATGAGTATCCAATGGTTCCCCGGGCATATGCACCTGACGCGCAAGCTGATTGCCGAGCGCATCAAAGACATCGATGTCGTCATCGAGGTGCTGGATGCGCGCATGCCAGGATCGAGCGCCAACCCGGCGCTGACCGAGCTGACCGGCCACAAGCCCACGCTCAAGATCATCAACAAGCAGGACATGGCCGATGCCAGCCGCACCGCGCAATGGGTGGCCTGGTACGAGGCCCAGCACGAAACCAAGGCCTTGCCGCTCGATGCCAGCGAGCCCGCTCCGGCCAAGCGCCTGGTGGAAGCCTGCCGCCAGCTGGCGCCCGGGCGCGGCGGCCTGGCCAAGCCCATGCGTGTGCTGATCTGCGGCGTGCCCAATGTGGGCAAGTCCACCCTGATCAACAGCATGAGCGGCAAGGGCCAAGCCAAGGCCGGTGACGAGGCCGGTGTGACCAAGGACGAGCAGCGCATTGTGCTGGCCGATGACTTCTACCTCTGGGACACCCCCGGCATGCTCTGGCCCAAGATCATCGTGCCGGAGTCGGGCTACAACCTGGCGGCCTGCGGGTCGGTGGGCCGCAATGCCTATGACGACGAGCTGGTGGCGCTGGAGTTGCTGCTGTACCTGCAAAAGCACTATGCGCGCCAGCTGGACGAGCGCTATAAGCTCGGTCTCGATGACGAAGAAATGGCGGCGCTCGCGGATGACGAGCTGCTGACCCTCATCGGCAAGAAGCGCGGCGCGGTGATGAGTGGCGGACGCATCAACATGCAAAAGGCGGCTGAGCTGCTGATCACCGACTTTCGCACGCAGATGCTGGGCCGCATTACCTTGGAGACCCCGGCAGAGTTTGAGCAATGGCGCGCTGCCGGCGAGGCGGCCGAGGCCTTGCAGCAGGCCAAGAAGGCCGAACATGCCAAGCACCGCAAGGCTGGCCGCAAGCGCTACTAATCCGCGTATCGCTCCAGCGGCGGTTTTGGCCGCCGTTGGCGCGTTGCCGCGTTTTATGCGCAAAAAGCCGCGCAAAAGAGGCCGAAGCCAGCGGTTGACGGTCAGTTTTATGCAACAGCCTGCATATGGGGCTTGCGTAATTAACAAATTACCGCTATAGTCCACCCTTCGTCTTCTTATCGCTGCAGTAACGAACGACCTTCTGCAGCGCACCATTGGGAGTTTTTGCTATGTCCTGTTTCATGTTCAACCCTCTCCACTGAACACGGTTTCTGCCCCGGCTAAACCATGTTCATATGGTTTAGCCTTGGCCCAGATCGCCGCCTGCACATTGCAGCCGGGATCGACAAAAGCCCTGGCTACTGCGCCGGGGCTTTTTGTTTTGGGGTTTTTGCTGCGCCAGCCACCAGGCCATGGGCGCGCGAGGCCCCTGAGGAACCGCACAGATGAGTGCAAAAACTGTTTCCCGCGCCTTTGAAGAGGGCCGGGTCAAGGCCTTGCGCCGCATGAAGCAACCTATGGCGTTGCTGATCGTGGCCGATGCCACTCCTTTCAACCCTGTTGCCAAGGCCATGGCCCAGCGGCGTCTGTCCGGCGCTGCGGGCAAGCACATCCGCAGCCAAGGCGCCCAGCGCCGTGCCGACCGGATGGCCTTGCAACAGATGACGCGCCGCGCCGACTGCGGGGATTGAGCGGCCGCGCCGGATGAAGAGAACCATCAGATGAAAGAAATGAAAACCTCCCCGGAGCTATTGCTTCGCGTACAGATGCATGAGCGTCAGCAAAACCTGCAGGCCATTGCGGCCCAGCTGAAAACCGAATTGATCGGTATTGATGACGTGATTGACCGTGTGACGGGCGCTGTGCGCGCCTGGTATGTGATGCCCCAGCTCATTACCCGCCCCGTGATCGTGTGCCTGTGGGGATTGACAGGCACGGGCAAGACCCAGCTGACGCGCCGCCTGGCGCAGCTGCTGGGTTTTTATGATCGCTTTGTCGAAGTCCAGATGGACGGCTTCAGCCAGAACGGTGACAGCTATGGCGCATCGACCATCTCCGGCACGCTCGAGAGTGCCGGGCTGGTGGAAGCTGCGCCCGGCATCCTGGTGCTCGATGAGTTCCAGCGTTACCGCACGGTGAGCAGCCGTGGCGATGACAGCAAGGTCGAGCGCTACCAGGATGTCTGGGCCTTGTTGTCGGATGGCAAGCTGCCGCCTGCCTTGTCGGAGTTGCACAGCATCGAGCGCAAGCTGGCGGACGCGCTCTACGACGCCGAACGGGCCGACGAGGACGATGCGCAGGAGCGGCACAAAAAGCAGAAGATGCGCTACAAGATCGATGCCTGGGACGCGCAGGCACTCAAGCGCAGCCTCAAGCTCGATGCGCCGTTGCTCGAGATCATGCAGTGGAGCAATGACTACATTCACCAATTGCTGATCCAGTTTCGCAGCTCCCAGCAATCCTGGGAGACCGATTACAGCAAGCTGCTGGTCTTTGTCTGTGGCAACCTCGATGAGATGTACACGGAGTCGGCCAGCCGCGTCGAAGACTGCGACACCGACGCCGACATTTTTCACCGGCTCACCAGCCGCTTGTCGCTGATCGATGTCAAGCGTGCGCTGGCCGAGCGCTTCAAGCCCGAGCAGATCGCGCGGCTGGGCAACCAGCATGTGATCTACCCGTCGTTCAGCCGTGCGGCCTACGAGCAGCTGATTGCGACCACGGTGCACAACTATGTGCAGGGCATCGAGGCCAACTGCGGGCTGCGCTTTGTCATCGGCCACGATGTGCTGGCGCAGATCTACCAGAACGCCGTCTTCCCCACCCAGGGGACGCGGCCGCTGTTCTCGTCAGTGCACACGATCCTCTCGAGTGCGCTGGTGGATGCGGCGCTGTGGGCGTTGGAGCAGGGCGCGCAGGCCGGCCAGCCATTGCAGGTGCAGATGGCCGCTGGCGCAGCCCAGCTGCAGGTGCAACTGGCGCTGCCGGATGCGCCCGAGGTGCGGCAGCAGTGCTTTGCGGTGCCGCTGGATCTGAACAAGGTCAAGCAGCGCACCAGCGCGGATTTCCGCGCGCTGCTGGCGGTGCATGAGGCGGGCCATGGTCTTGTCTATGCGCTGCTGTTTGGCCGCACCCCGCAGGAGCTCAAGATCAATATCGCGACCTTCGAAGGCGGCTACAACAGCTTTACCGAGCTGCAGGCCACCTCGCGGCGCAATATGCTGGACATGGTCTGCGTGGGTCTGGCCGGCCGTGCGGCCGAGCGCCATGTGTTCGGCCAGGAGGCCTGTACCACGGGCGCCGAGCAGGACATCCGGCAGGCCACGGCGGACGCGGCACGCTACCTGCGCCACCTGGGTTTTGGTGCGCGCCTGTCGCGCACCGATGTGGCCCAGGAGCCGGGCGACAACACCAATACCGAAGTGGCACCCACCAATGCCGGTATCGAAGCCTTGCTGCAAGCGCAGATGCTGCGTGCGCAGGACCTGCTGGTGCAGCACAACGCCTTGCTGATGGCAATGACCGCCTTGCTGCTGCGGGAGGGCCTGATCAGCCCGGCCGCGATGGCGCAGCTGTGTGCCGAGCATGGCCAGGTGGTGCTCGCCAGTGCGGCGCAGATCCCGGACGCCGCCGAACAAAAATGGGTGTTGGAGCCCTATGCAGAGATGCTGGCCAGGCACGATCAGCGCCCCCACATGGCCTGAGTACGCCAGCATTGACGCAGATGTTTTTACGCCGCCCGCTGCAAAGCAGGCGGCGTTTTTTATGGGCGCTGGTCTGCGCTTACCGGGCCTTGGCTGGCGTGCCGGCAACCGCTGCGGCATCTGCCCCCTTGCCCGTCAACTGCCGCACCGTGAAGCCCTGCTTTTGCAGCAGCTGCAGCAGGTTGTTGTCGCCCACCATGTGCAGCATGCCCACGGCGATAAAGAGATTGGGCTGCGCGGCAATCATCGCCGGCAGCCGCTCGGCCATGCGCTGGTTGCGGGTATCGAGCAGCGCCGCTTGCATGCCTACATCGCCCAGGCATTGGCAGTCCTGCATCAGCTGCTGCAGGCCAGCGAGGTCGCCGCTTTCCCAATAGGTCGCGAGCTGCTGGGCGACCTGGCGGTTCTTGCCGCTGTCGATGTCGTTCAGCGCCTTGCGGATGTCGTCGGGCGTGGCCAGCTGCGCGGGCACCCCGCCGCCGCCCAGGCCCATGGCCAGCAACTGCTCCTGCGCCGTCTCGATCGCCTGCACCGGCCTGCCGACGGCATGCGCCATCGCTGCCAGGTTCAGGTCGATGCCGTAGGCCGGGTGGTAGCCGCTGCGCGCCATGTCCTGCATGCCCAGGGCGATCAGACGGGCCAGGGTGGCGGCATTGGTGTGCCAGGTCGTCTGGTCCACGCATGATTCGAAGGCCATGCGGCCCATGCGTGTCTGCAGCTCGGGGTTCTGGCGCATGACCAGCTTTTGCCGGTCATTGTCTTCGCGCATCGCCTCGGTCAGCGCCTTCAGGGTGGCGGGGTCCAGCGGGTCCAGCTCCAGCGCAATCGCAGGGGCTGCGCGCAGCGCTTGCGCGGTGCGCGGGCCGGGAAAGATCCAGGGCAGCTGGCCTACATGGATGCTGCCCCAGAGATAGGCGAGATCATCGCCTTTGCGCAGTTCCCACAGCACACCCCGGTCCGGGTGGGGCTTGCGCGATTCCGCCTGGTAGACCGCAGGATCTTTGGCGGCTGGCACCGGGCACGAGGGGTTGTCCGCTGGTGCCAGCTGCGGTGCTGGCGTGGCCGAGCTTGCTGCAGGCGTGCGGGCCTGGGCGGCATGGCCGCCGGCGAGCAAGACCAGGCCCAGCAGCAGCGGTGGCAGCAGGCGCAGGCCGCGTGCGCGGCGGTGGGGGAGGGGCGAGAGGGTGGCTGAACGCTGCAAAACGGGCTCCAGATCATGGCCGCAAGGGCTTGCGGATGTGCGTGCCCTTGCAGCAATGGGACCTTAGCGCTGCGCCTGGGTATCGAACCAGCGGCGTGCCAGGCGATCCCAGAACTTGGCGCCCAGGGCGATGTTGTTGTCGTTGAAATCATAGCCCGGGTTGTGCAGTCCCACGCCAGGCTGGCCATCGGCGCCATTGCCGATCCAGCCATAGGCACCGGGCACTTCTTCGAGCATGAAGCCAAAGTCCTCGGCCGTCATGGCCGGCAGCACATCGGTGTGGGCATGGGTGGCGCCCACCATCTCGCGCATCACTTCGCCCATGAAGAGCGCTTCCTTGCGGTGGTTGGTGGTGTTGGGGTAGCCGGGTTTGATGATGACTTCGGCGCTGGCAAAGTGCGCCTCGGCGATGTGGCTGGAGACCCGGTGCAGCCCATCGATGAGGAACTGCTGCGAGGCCAGGGTCAGGTTGCGGCAGGTGCCATAGATGCGCGCCTCATCCGGGATGATGTTCTCCACCGTACCGGATTCGATCTTGCCGACGGTCAGCACGGCCGCATCGAGCGGATCGGTGCCGCGCGAGACCAGGGTCTGCAGCTGGCCGACGATGGAGCAGGCGACAGGAATCGGGTCCACCGTGGTGTGGGGCAAGGCCGCATGGCCGCCCCGGCCGCGCACCACAATCTCAAAGCGCAGCGCGGCCGCCATGATCGGCCCCACGCGCACCCCCATCTGGCCCTGCGGCAGCGCAGGCCAGTTGTGCAGCGCAAACACGGCCTGGCAGGGAAACCGGGTAAACAGCCCGTCGTTCATCATCGCGCGGGCGCCGGCACCGCCTTCTTCGCCGGGCTGAAAGATCAGGTGCACGGTGCCGTCAAAATCACGCTGGCCGGCCAGCAGCTCGGCCGCACCCATCACCATCGTCGTGTGGCCATCGTGCCCGCATGCATGCATGCGGCCCGGGTACTGGCTGATATGGCCGAACTGGTTGGTCTCCTGCACCGGCAGCGCGTCCATGTCGGCACGGATGCCGATGGCAGGCCCGGGGTTGCTGGCATCGCGCCCCCGGCCATGGATGCTGGCCACAATGCCGGTGGTGCCCAGGCCGCGCACCATCGGGATGCCCAGCGCCGTCAGATAGGCTGCGATCTTGTCGGCGGTGCGGTTCTCTTCGTACTTCAGCTCCGGATGCATGTGCAGATCGCGGCGGAATGCGGTGAGCTGGTTGATATTGGGGGCTTGTTGCTGGTCGAGGTACATGGTCTCTCTCTCGTATCGATGCGGGCGGCGACGGACCGCCATGCAGGGACTGCAAGCCTACCATTGTCCTCGTATCAGTCCAGCGCTTGCCGGCAACATGGCCGAACGGACAGTCGCAGGCGAGTCTTCACGCTGCGCTGGCCTGGGATGCCGCTGCGCCCGGATGGGACAGCCTGCGGTCCGCCAGCAAGGCCGCCACATTGAGCAGGGCCAGCACCGCGCCGGCGATGCAAGCGCCCGTCCAGCCGCCGTGGTGCCAGGCCCAGGCGCCGATGGCCGAGCCAGCCGATGCGCCGATGAAGTAGCCCGTCATATAGCAGGCATTGATGCGCGAGCGCGCTTCGGGGGCCAGCCGGTAGATGACGTTCTGGTTGCAGATATGGGTGCCTTGCAGCGCCAGCTCGATCACCAGCATGCCGGCGATGAACAGAAATACGGAGTGCTGGCTGTACCACAAGAGCGCCCAGTTGACGACCAGCAGCAGCACCGAGAAGGCGGTGGTCGGGCGCTCCAGGCCCTTGTCGACCAGCCGGCCTGCGGCATTGGCCATCAACGCACCGGCCACACCGGACAGGCCAATCAGGCCGATCGACGAATCACTCAAGCCGTGCTCCGGGCCGCCGAGCATCAAGGCCATCGTAGAAAACAGCACGCTGACCGACGCAAAGGCCAGGCCCCCCAGCAAGGTGCGGGTGCGCAGGCGGGGCTGCGTGCGGATCAACGTGGCCATGCTGCCCAGCACCTGGCCGTAGGGCAGGCGTGCGCCGCTATGTGCCACCTTGGGCAGCACCCGGTACAGGGCCAGCGCCACCAGCACCATCGCGATACCGCCGACCTTGTAGACCAGGCTCCAGCCCCCCACGGCCGACAGGAGACCGGCAACGGTGCGTGACAGCAGGATGCCGGTGAGCAGGCCGCTCATCACCAGGCCGACGGCGCGGCCACTCGATTCACGCGGCGCCAGGCTGGCGGCCATCGGCACCAGCACCTGGGCCGCGACCGAGAACAGGCCGGTCACCAAGGTGCCCAGCACCAGCGCGATGAAGGGCGAGGGCATCAGGCCGGCAAAACCGCTGACCAGCAGGCCCAGTGCGGCCAGCAGCATCAGGCCCACGGTCAGCTTGCGGCGCTCCAGCATATCGCCCAGCGGCACCAGAAACAGCAGGCCAATGGCATACGACACCTGGGCGCAGGTGACCAGAATGCCGGCCGTGCTCTCGCTCACCTGCAGCGCATGGGCGATGGAGTTGAGCAGCGGTTGGTTGAAGTAGTTGGCCCCTGCGCACAGGCCGCAGGCCGTGGCCATCAGCAGCAGCACGGCAGGGCTGAGCGTTGTGGCGGAAGCGGCTGGGCCCGGGCGGGCGGGAGAAGTTGTTGTTGGTTGATTTTGCACAGCGTGAGTGTGCGCGCATCAGAAAAACAATGTGCGCCCTTGGTCTTGGCGCAGCTGCTAGCGCGCCATTCCCGGGTCGTCGTGCAACCAGTCCGGGCTGCGCAGCAGCGCCTGCCATTGCTGCAGGCTGGGGTGCGATGGCGGCTCGCAAGTGCCAGCTGCCGGTTCGGCGTTCGGCCAGCGCAGTCCGCTGTCGATATGCACGGGCGCCTGGGTATAGGGATGCTGCAAGGACAGCGACCAGGCATGCAGCCACAGCCGCTGCAGGCCCAGGCGCTCGGCCCACCAGCGGTTCAGCGGCCCCTTGCCATGCGTCGCATCGCCAATGATGGGGTGGGCGATGTGCTTGAGGTGGCGGCGGATCTGGTGGCGGCGCCCGGTATGCGGCTCGGCTTGCACCAAGGACAGGCGGGTGCCGGCAAAGCGGCTCTCGTAGGCCTCGGGGTGCTCCAGCGTGGCCAGGCGCGCAAAGCGGGTTTGGGCCGGCTGCGCGGGCGCATCTTCCGGGGCGTCATCGGGGCGAAGTGCGTGGTCCACCTCCGCATGCAGCGGTGCCCAGCCGCGCACCATGGCCAGGTAGCGCTTGTCCATCTGGTGGTTTTCAAACTGGCTGCGCGTGCGGCTGGCTGCCTCGGCATGCAGCGCCAGCAGCAGCACGCCGCAGGTGCCTTTGTCGAGCCGGTGCAGCGGAAACACATGCTGGCCGATCTGGTCGCGCAAAGTCTGCACGATAAAGCGCGTCTCGCCCGCATCCAGGCCCGTGCGGTGCACCAGCCAGCCGGCGGGTTTGTAGATGGCCACCAGGTGCTCGTCGCGCCACAGCACGGGCAGGGGGCAGTCCTGGGCATGGGCATGCGCAACAGCAGGGTCGATGGCGAGAGACATGGGAGCGCGGGGAGGGGGGAAGGTGGAGCGATGGTGCTGGGATGTTCAGCTATGGATTTTATAGTGGCCGGGTTTCAAGACCGGTTTGACCACAGCCCGTACAACAGCATGCCTGCTAGCATCGCCGCGCTGAAAATCGCTGCGGAACCCAGGCCCGCCGCCGTCCCCACCAGCGCCGGGCCGGGGCAGTAGCCGGCCAGGCCCCAGCCAATGCCAAACAGCGCAGAGCCGAACAGCAGCGGGGCATCTATTGTCTGGCGCGCGGGCAATTGCATGGGCGCGCCCAGCAGGCTGCGGCTGCGCCTGCGGGCCAGTGCAAAACCGGGCAGCCCCAGTGCGATTGCGCCGCCCATCACCAGCGCCAATGAAGGGTCCCAGGTGCCGGCAATATCCAGAAAGCCCAGCACCTTCTGCGGATCGGCCATGCCGGACACGAGCAGGCCCAGGCCAAAGACCAGGCCTGCGAGGGCTGCCATGAGGATAGTCATCGTTCTCTCCTTACAAAACGTGGCGCGCCACAAACACCGTCGCGAAACCGGTGGCCATGAAGACCAAGGTGGCAACCAGGGAGCGCAGCGACAGGCGCGAGAGCCCGCAAACGCCATGCCCACTGGTGCAGCCCGAGCCCAGGCGCGTGCCAAAGCCCACCAGCAGGCCGGCCAGCACCAGCAGCGGCCAAGCGGCAGGGCTGGCGGCCGCTGGCAGCGGTGCAAACCACTGGTAAAGCCAAGGGGCCGCCAGCAAGCCAAGCACAAAGGCCAGGCGCCAGGCGCCGCGCTGGGGGCGCGGTGGCAGCAGCGCGCCCACGATGCCGCTGATGCCGGCAATGCGGCCATTGAACAGCAGCAGCAGCACGGCAGCCAGGCCAATCAAGGCACCGCCGGCGAGGGCGGTCAGCGGCGTAAAGGCAGACAGATCGAGTGACATGAAAGGCTTTCTTTATGGAAGTTGACGGCGCTGCTTCAGGCGGCCGGGCAGTACTGTGCATACAGCGTCTGCAACAGCGCCAGCAGGCGCGCATCGGCCACCTGGTAAAAGATGTTCTTGCCCTCGCGCCGGGTGCTGACGGCGTTCTCGCGCCGCAACACCGCCAGTTGCTGCGACAAGGTAGGCTGCAGAATGCCCAACTGCGCCTCCATATCGCTGACGCAGCATTCGCCTTGGCTGAGGTGGCAGAGCAGCAACAAGCGGTCTTCATTGCCCAGCAGCTTGAGGGCAGAGACGGCATGCTGCGCGGCCTCGCGCATGGCGTCGGGAGAGGGAGCGGCCTTGGTATTTACGGACATGGGCAGAAGACTTGGTACAGCGGGCTTGCCGAACAGGGTGGTTTTTATTATATTAAAAGATATATTGTTTTGTGTGAATGTGTTTGACCATGCACTCTGCCACTTCTTTTGGTGTTCAGGCCTTTTTTGATGCGGTGACCGGCACCGTCAGCTATGTGCTGCACGATGCGGCCAGCGGTGAGGCCGCCGTCATCGACCCGGTCTGGGACTTTGATGCCAAGAGTGGCCGTACCAGCACTGCATCGGCCCAGCGCATTGCCGACTACCTGCAGGCCCAGCAGCTGACCTTGCGCTGGGTGCTGGAAACCCATGCGCATGCCGACCACCTGTCTGCCGCGCAGTGGCTGCGCACACGAATGCCCGCAGGGGCAGTGCGCATCGCCGCGCCGGTGGTCATTGGCCGGCAGATCACGCAGGTGCAGAAGGTATTTGGCGGTATCTACGGCATGGAAGACTGCATTGCCCCGCAAGGCGCTGACTTTGACTGCCTGCTCAGCGATGGCGATGTACTGGCGCTGGGCGCAACCCGCATTCGTGCGCTCGGTGTGCCCGGCCATACCCCGGCGGACCTGGCCTATGCGGTAGAGGCTGCAGGTGCAGTGGCAGCCATTTTTGTGGGCGATACCTTGTTCATGCCCGATGTGGGCACCGCGCGCTGTGACTTTCCCGGCGGTGATGCGCGTGCGCTATACCAATCCATTGGCAGGTTGCTGGCGTACCCGCCGCAAACACGGCTGTATGTCTGCCATGACTACCCACCAGCCGACCGCGCTGCCGCCTGGTGCAGCACGGTGGCCGAGCAGCGTGCGCACAACATCCATGTGCACGATGGCGTGGATGAGGCGGCCTTTGTGGCGATGCGCGAGGCGCGCGATGCAACCCTGGCGATGCCGCAGCTGATGCTGCCCTCGGTGCAAGTCAATATCCGCGCAGGCCGCCTGCCCGATGCCGATGCTCAGGGGCGGCGCTTTCTCAAGCTGCCGGTCGATGCGCTCTGAGGGGCCAGTAACGCCCGGTCTTAGCGGCCCGCAGACTGATATTGCGCATCTTCGAAGCGGTTCACCTTCCACAGGCTGGGGAAGAGCCGCGTCCACAACGCCACCACCGCCAGCGAGCACAGACCACCCGCCACCGCAGCGGGCACGGCGCCGAGCAGGGCGGCGCTGCTGCCAGCGCGGAATTCGCCTAGCTCATTGGACGAGCCGATGAACAGCATGTTGACCGCGTTGACCCGGCCGCGCATGTTGTCGGGTGTGGCAAATTGCAGCAGCGAGCCGCGCACGTAGACGCTGACCATGTCGGCAGCGCCGGCGACGGCCAGCGCCAGGCAGGACAGCCACAGCCAGTGCGACAGCGAGAACACCAGGTTGGCGATGCCAAACACGGCCACCGCCAGCATCATGCGGCGGCCCACGTGGGTGCCAAAGGGGCGGCTGCTCAGGTAAAGGCCTGCACAAACTTCGCCGATGGCCATGGCGCTGCGCAGCAGGCCCAGGCCCTCGGGGCCGGTGTGCAGCACCTCATGGGCATAGATGGGCAGCAGTGCCACCACGCCGCCCAGCAGCACGGCAAACAGGTCGAGCGAGATGGTGCCCAGCACCATGGGGCGGCCAAAGATAAAGCGGATGCCCGCGCCAAAGCGCTGCCAGATCGTGTCGCGTGCAGCGCCCGGCTCGGTGGCGGCCTTGGGCGCCGCATACAGCACCTTGACGCGCAGCAGCAGCCCGGTGCCGATCGCAAATGCGAGCATGCAGACGCCATAGGTCCACACCGCCCCGCCAGCCGCATACAAAAACCCGCCCAGCATCGGCGCGCCAATGGCCGAGCAGCGCATCACCACGCTGTTGGTGGCGATGGCCTTGGGCAACAGCGCCATCGGCACCAATTGCGGCAACAGGCTTTGCAGCGCCGGGCCTGAGAAGGCCCGTGTGGCGCCATACAGTACCAGCACCGCATAGATGCCGGCCACCCCTGCGTTGCCATGGCCCGACAGCCACAGCAGCAGCGCGCTGCAGACGCTGCCCAGCGCCCAGCTGGTGGCCAGCACCTTCTTGCGCGGCAGCCGGTCAATCAGCTCGCCTGCAGGCAAGAGCAGCAGCAGCATCGGAATGAACTGCGCCAGGCCGACAAAGGCGAGCGCCATGGGGTTGCGCGTGAGGTCATAGACCTGCCAGGCCACGACCACGGCCTGGATCTGGGTGGCGCCGACAGCGAAGACCCGCGCTATCAAAAAAATAAGAAAGCCGCTGTGCTGGTCGCGCAGCAGCGGCGGAGGGGCAGGGTGAGTGGTCGCTGGCATGGAGTGGGGCGCAGCCTGCAGAGATACAGCTGCTGCAACCGCTGAGTGGCTATAGGTGTTTGTGGCGCCATTCTGCCATGCCTGCCCAACTCTTATATAAGAGTTGGGCTTATCCATGCGGCAAGCAGGCCATGCCCAAAAGCGGGGCATCGGTGCGCGGGCATCGCGCCCATCAATGCGGCCTGCAAAAACCAAACCCCCAGTCACCGCTGTTGGGCGACTGGGGGCGGGGGATGAAGATGGAGCTTGACGCTTTTAACCTGCGATAGCTGCGGGCTGCCAAACCTCCATGTCAGGTGAGTAAGCGGGCGCTGTCAGCAGCACCCGCTTGCCCCATCAAGGGGCCTTGGCGGTCTCGACGGTCATGTCCAGCACGTAGGCGTAGCGCGAGGCATCAGCAGGCGGGTTGGCAATGGTGTAGCGCTTCACACGCAGCACATTGCTGTAGCCGGGTTCGTGTTGGTAGCCTTCGATGTTGCCGTAGAAGTGCTGCCAATCGCCGGCCACGGTTTTGCGGCCATTGCTGTCATAACGCAGCTCGCGCACCTGCAGGCATTGCACGCCCTTGGCAACGCCGTGGTTGCATGGCTTGGTCTGGGGGCCGACTTCGTAGAACATGGTCTCACCCGCGCCACCATATTTGGTTTCGTTGGTGGGCACCGACTTCAACAGCCAACGGCTGCCATCGTTGAACTGCAGGGTCAGGCGCGGTGCGTTGTTGTCCTGGCTGATGCGCAGGCTCTCGGCGCGCGTGATCTGTGCGCTCACCGCTTGCTCCAGCTGCATCAGGGGTGGCTCGCAGGCCATCATCGTGCCAATCGGGTTGGTGATGCTGATCTTGTCGCCATCGAGCTGGTAGCCAGCGCCCATGACATTGCAGAGGTTGCCAATGCTCACGCGGTGCGCCGTCTTGGCATCGCCGCTGAAGCCCAGGCGCAGCACCTTCTTCGGTGCCAGTGCGGTGAAGGCAGGCAGTGGGCGGCCGGATTGGTCTTCGGCACGCTCCAGATCCCAGTGGTAGGCCTGCAGGGTTTTTTCAGCGGAGGATGCGTTCATGGCGGGTGCGGTGCTGCCTGGGGCAGGTGCCGCAGGCGTGGACGATGGGTTGCTGCTGCAGGCGGCCAGGGCCATGGCCGCCGCGGCGCTGAGGCTCATCAGTTTCCAACGTTGCATATGAAGTTTTCCTTATTAGAGGCAGCGCACTGGGCGCGCGCTGCAGTGGGTGAAAGCAAACCTTGAACGTGTTTACGATCTCAGCTTGCCATCGTAGAGGCTGCCTGCAGGCGCGGATGTAGGCCAAGCTTGTCGCTTGGCAGCCAGTCCATGCGGGCTGTCGCAGCCGTGTCTGCCTAAAACTTAGGCGCATGAAAAATATCGAAGCCAGTCAATGGGTTGCCATCTTGTCCAGAGCCTTGTCCACATGCTGACCCACAGATATCTGGGATAACCACAGGCGGGCTGTCAGGCTGTCAGGAAGAGCGCAGGGTCGACCATGCTGCGGTTGAGCATCACACCCCAGTGCAGGTGCGGGCCGGTCACCCGGCCGGTCGCGCCGACCTTGCCGATGACTTCGCCGGCTCGTACGCTCTGGCCCACGGTCACCTGGGTGGCGCTCAGGTGGCAGTACATCGTCAGAAAGCCGCCCCCGTGGTCCATCCAGATGGTGTGGCCGTTGAAGAAGTAGTCGCCCACATCGATGATCTTGCCATCGATGGGCGCCTTGACCGGCGTGCCGGTGGCCGCTGCGATGTCCATGCCGCTGTGCGGATTGCGTGACTGGCCATTGAACACCCGGCGCAGCCCGAAGGAGCTCGAGCGCCGGCCGGGCACCGGCACCGGCAGTTGCATCTGCGCGGGCAGCGGCGTGCTGAACGTGGCCATCACCGTTTGTTGGTGGTCACGTTCGCGCTCATAGCGGGCATTGTCGGCGGCAGACAGGTCGACCGTCTTGGGGGCAACCTTCAGGCGCTGCTCGCTGTATTTCTTGTCGCGCACGGTGTAAGCGATGCTGCGTGGCCCGCTGGCCGTTTGCAGCTTGATCTCTGCCGGGCCCGTGGCGGCCGACAGCGGTATGCCGACGAGCGCCGTCCACTCGATGGCATCGCCCAGCACCAGCAGCGGAATATCGCCTGCATAGGCCTGCGGCCGCTCAGCCGCAGGGCCCAGCGACAGACGCGCCACACCCCCGGGAACGCGGGAGTCGGCAGGCCAGCCATCGGTTGCCGCAGCCTGTGCGCTGGGCAGCCAGGGCAACAGCGCCAGGCCACTGCCGGCCTGCAGCAAAAGGCGGCGCTGCAGGCGCGGTGACTCGGTAGGGCGGGCAGGTTCTGGCATGGGCATGGGTGTTGTTCTAGGTGGTGGCATGTGCTTTTAAAAGCATAGCGCGTTGTGCTTTTCCATCCTGGGCAAATGCCGCGCATAATATGCAAAATTTGGTAAACCAGAGCGCCGCTATAAGCGCCCGGGGACACGGCTGGTAGCATGCCGCTTTGCCCTTCGCACCGGGCGTGCTATACAGACGTTGGCTGACAGGCTGCACCGGCTCTATCCATTACAGTGGTGCGCTTGGGCCTGTCTCTGTCATCCAGGTCATCATGTTGTTTCGGGAGTTCGTTTCGTTCATGTTGGGCAAGCATTCAGACCTACTTTTACTTGCTGCATCCACCCGCTGCAAACTTCAACGCCCTTTGGCGGGCTGGTCGTTGGTGGCGGCACTGGCGCTTGCGGTCTCGGGTTGTGGCAGCCTCGACCGCGACACCGACAGCCATCGCTACAACGTCGTAGCCCACGAAACCTTCGGATCGTCGTCCACCTATTCGCGCCTTTTTGATGCGCCGCCCGAGCGGGCCTGCGAGGCCGCCCGCCGTGCGCTGCTGAGCCAGGGCTACCTGATCAATGTGGCCAAGGGCAAAGAGGTGGAGGGGCAAAAGAGCTTCCAGCCCGCCACGGACAACCACCAGATCATCACCATTCGCGTGGTCTGCGCAGCCGACAGCAAGGACGGCAAGGTGACCCTGGGCTTTGTGTCGGCGCTCAAGGACACCTACAACCTCAAGAAGAGCAGCAACTCTGCCAGCGTGGGAGTCGGTGCCCTGGGTTCGCTGTCGCTGCCTTTTTCCGCCGGCAACGATTCGATGGTGAAGGTGGCCAGCGAGACCGTGAGCTCAGCCACCTTCTACGACAGTTTTTTTGACCTGATCAAATCCTACCTGCGCCAGGACGATGAATTGCGCCAGCAAAGCCTGACCGGCGACGAAGAGTTCGTCGAGTAATCCGGCGCAGCGGCCCGTGTGCCGCGTCGCCAAAGCAGCAAAAGACAAGCCCGCCATCGTGGAAGATGGCGGGCTTGTCTTTTGCAGTGGCCATTGCTGGCCTCGCTGATTTTCGCCGTTTGCCGCCGCTCAGGGCATCGCGGACAGCAGGCCCATCATGCCGTTCTGGTCCAGCGGCTTGCCATTGGCTTGCAGCTTGCCATCGGTCCATTGCAGCTCGCTGGCCATGCGGTCCTTGTTGTCCACCAACAAGCCCGCGTCCACCAGGCCGGCCAGGCGCGCGTCCACATCCTGCTGCACGGCGCTGTCGATCTGCTTGTCATCGATGTCGTCCGAGCCTTCGTTCTCCAGCACATAGGTCTCGCGCACCTTGCTGGCGTAGAGCGACTGCAGCACGGGCTTGGGCATGTCCAGGCGCAGCAGCGCCTTGAAATCGGTCATCGGGTTGAGCGGCTTGGCGGCATCGCCCTGGTAGGACAGCGATGCGGCCACCTCGGCCGTGCCTTCGGCGGTGCGCCAGCTGATGCGCTTGACCTCCAGCTCGGGCTTGCGGGCCAGCAGCTGCTGCATGCCCTGCATCAGCAGCATCTGCATGGCTTGCGGATCGCCCTGAATCTTCTGCGACTCCTTGGTGAACTGGTTCAGCCAGCCGGCATCGAGGTTGTGCAGGCCCAGGTCCATCACCATGTCGTCGATCTTGTGGTCCTTCTGCACAAAGGACTTGATCGATGTGTTGATGGTGGTGTTGACCACCTCGCCTTGCAGCTGGGTGTCTGCGGCCAGCTTCAGATCGGCAAGCTCGGCTGGGCCTTCGCCGCTCTTGGGGGTGAGCTTGAGGCTGGCCAACGCCCATTCGATGCTGCCCACCATGAACTCCTGGCCCTTGGGCTGGTGCATGTCAAAGCGCATGGTGTTGCCGCTCATCAGCATATCGGCGGTCTGGCCGTCATCTTCCTCACCGGGCTTGGGCTGCACCAGCAGGCTGGGCATCGATGCATCGCCCTTGATGCGGCTGAAATCGGAGGACATCTCGAAATCGGACTTGAAGCCGCCAAATGCGAGCTTGTCACCACCGAATTCGCCATTGAAGGCGGGCGAGGTCACCTCGTTCTGGGTGCTCTTGGACCAGCCCACCTTGCTCTTCCAGACCAGCGGTGCCTTGTCCTTGAAGGCCACCACCCACTCAGGCGGGGCATCGGGATTGATCGCAAAGGTGGAGACGATTTCGGCCAGGTGCGCAATCGGGAGCGGGCCGTGGCTGATGTCATGCTGGGCGGTGAACTGCAGCTTTTCTTCGCCGGTATCCACCGTCCACAAGGTGTGGGCGGTCGATGAGAAGATGCCTTTCTGGTAATCCTGCACCTGTACCAGCAGCGGCGGCTTGCTCCACTCCTTGGCGGCGGTGGCAAAGCCTTCTTCGATACGGTTGCCCACCAGGTAGCCGGTGGTGGCTCCGCCCGCGGCCAGCACGGCCACGGCTGCGGCAATGCCGATGCCTAGTTTTTTCATCTGTTTTCCCCTCTGCGGTTTGAAACTGTGTTGGCGCAGCTTGTGTAGTGCTTGGATGCTGCGTCTTGCGTGGAGCCCGCATTGTAGAGGGCGGCTCGCAACCCCGGCAATGCACAGCCCGCAGCCAATGTGACCAGGTGTAGCGATCCTTGATGGCCAGACACCCCAACGGGCCGCAAGCGGCCCGTTGTCCACCCCATGCGGCCCGCTTACTGGCCCATCACAATGCCCTCACGGCGTGGGTCAGCACCACCAAACCACCAGGACTTGCCATGGGCTTCGCCCCGCGAGATGGCCTGCAGGCCGCTGGTCAGGTTCTGCTCCTTGACTTCGGCACCACGGTTCTGCAGGGCCTGCACGGTGGCAGCGGGGAAGCGCTTTTCCTCCAGCACCGTGGGGCCGTTGAGGCTGCCGAAGTTGGGCAGGTTGATGGCTTGCTGCGGCATCAAGCCCCAGTTGAGCATGCCGTACAAGGTCTTGGTGGTGAAGTGGATGATCCAGGCGCCGCCTGGGCTGCCGGCGCTGATCACCAGACGGTCGGTGGCCTTGTCGAACACCAGGGTGGGTGCCATCGACGAGCGCGGGCGCTTGCCGGGCTCGACCCGGTTGGCGATGGGCTGGCCCTGCGCATCTCGCGGTGCCAGGCTGAAATCCGTCAGTTCGTTGTTGAGCAGGAAGCCGCCGGCCAGACCCCGCCCAGTGTTGACCATCTGGCGCGAGCCGAACTGGTCTTCGATGGTCGTGGTCATCGCGATGGCGTTGCCGTAGCGGTCCACGATGCTGATGTGGCTGGTGCCGTATTCCTGCTGGTAGGGCTGGCTGGCATAGGCCAGCTGAACGCTGCCTGGCCGCCCGGGCTGGGCTTGCTGCATGCTGCGCGCGCCAATCAGCCGGGCGCGCTGGGCCAGGTAGTCCGGGCGCAGCATGCTGGACCAGTCACCGGCGGGTGCGCCGACGAAGGCCGGGTCGGCAACGTACTGGTTGCGGTCGGCAAAGGCCAGGCGCGAGGCCTCGGCGTAGAGGTGCAGCCAGTCGGCACTGGGCAGGCCGCCGGCGTCCAGGCCCATTTGCCCGGCCGGCGTGTTGGCCATGATGCCCAGGATTTGCGCCACCGCGATGCCGCCCGAGCTGGGGGGCGGAAAGCCGCACAGCCGGTAGCTGCGGGTGGATGCGGGCTGGCTGGCCGGGGCGCCAGCGGCACTGGGCGAGTAATCGCTGCACAGCGCCTGGCGCTTGACGGGCTGGTAGGCGGCCAGATCGGCCAGGCTGAGCTTGCCGGGGTTGGTGGCATGGCCTTGCACCTTGCGCACCATGGCCTCGGCCACCGGGCCTTCCAGCAAGGCCTTGGAGCCGTGCTGGGCGATATCGCGCAGCACCGCGGCGTACTCGGGGTTCTTCAGCAGATGGCCTACGGGCCATGGCTTGCCATGGGCATCCAGAAAATAGCCGCTGGCCACCGGATCCTGGCCCAGAAACTTTTCCTGCGCAGTCAGCGCGTTGAGCCGTGCGCTGACCTTGAAGCCATCGGTAGCCAGGCGGATGGCGGGCTCGAACAGGCTCGCCCAGGGCAGCTTGCCATGCTCCTTGTGCGCCATCTCCAGCATGCGGATGGCGCCGGGCACGCCGACCGAGCGGCCGCCCACGACGGCGTCGTGGAAGGCCATGGGCTTGCCATCGCGCATGAACAGGTTCTCATCGGCCGCCATCGGTGCGACCTCGCGGCCGTCATAGGCTTCGACCTGGCTGCCTTGTGCATGCAGCAAGAAGGCACCACCACCGATGCCGCTCGACTGGGGCTCGACCAGGCCCAGCACCAGTTGCACCGCAATGGCTGCATCGATCGCCGAGCCCCCGGCCTGCAGCACCTGGTAGCCGGCATCGGTGGCTAAGGGGTTGGCAGCAGCTACCGCGTACTGCTCGGTGGCCCAGCCGGGTTTGTCGGTCCAGCCAGAGCTGCCTTCGGGCTGGTCAGAGGCGGACGGGGGCTGGTATTGCAGCTGGGGCTGGCTGCTGCAGGCGGCCAGCAGCGCTGCCGTCGCCACTGCTGCCAGAGACAGCGGCCAGCGGCTGGTCGTCGTGCGGGATGGCAGTAGATGCGGGCGGCGGGTGCGTGACCCCGGGGACAGTCGTGGCATGGCGATCTCCTTGTTGTGGCGGCAATGTCTGGCATGCTAACCGCTTTGCCGCCGCAGGCGTAGCGGACAGAGCGGCTGGGACGTTGCAGAATGTTGGCCGCGCAGGACTACAGGATCAGGCCCATTGCGGCCCAGCCACCTGGTCCTCCACCACAAAGCGGGCCAAGGTGTGTGCGCCGCTGTTCGCGTACTGCGGCTGGTCAATGACGCGCAGATGGGTGGTCCAGAGTTTGGGGGTGATATCGCAGAGCCCATAGCCGCGTTCATCGCAGCGGGCCAGCATGACATGGGGGTTGCGGGCCACGATGGCGTCGACCCGGGCCTGGGTGGTGCCGGAGTGCGAGCTGATCGAAGTGCCACAGAATTCGCTGGCCAGCACGCGCTCTGGGGTGGCGCTCTCCAGGTCCTGGATGCGGCAGACATAGTTCTGGTGGATGTCGCCCCCCAGCAGCACGGTGTTGCGCAGCTGCGCCTCAGCCACCGCGCGCAGCAGCCGCTGGCGCGCGGCGGGGTAGCCATCCCAGGTATCGGCGCTGCTGCGGCCGCTGGCAAAGTTACGCGCGGCCAACAGGGTTTGTTGGCAGATAACGCTCCAGCGCCGGCTCTGGGGCTTGTCCGCGCGGTTGCCCGCCAGCTGCGCCGCCAGCCAGCGCTCTTGCTCCCAGCCCAGAAAGCTGCGGCTGTTGCGGGCCAGATCGGCGCAGTCTGCGGCCTTGACCGAGGCCGGACTTTTTTCTGTCGCTGCGCGGCAGGCCTGGGCATCGCGGTACTGGCGTGCATCGAGCACCCACATATCGGCCAACGCGCCCCAGCTTTGCTGGCGGTACAGCGGCGTGTGGGCTGGGGGCAGGGCCAGGCCCGCCTGTTTGCAGGCCACTGAGGCGCGCAGCGGCATGTTCTCGTAAAACGCCTGGTACGCGGCCATGCGCTTGGCGGCAAAGGCCTGGGTCTTGCCCACGCCATAGTCGCCCACATAGTTGTCTTCGACCTCGTGGTCGTCCCAGGTCACGAGCCAGGGGCAGTGGGCATGCATGGCCTGCAGATCCGGATCGCTCTTGTGCAGCGCATAGCGGTCGCGGTAATCCTGCAGTGTTGCGGCATGGACAAGCGGCTGCAGCCGCGCGAGATGGCTGCTTTTTTGCTTGGCCGCAGATGCGGGCGAGGCATATTCGTAGATGTAATCGCCGAGAAAGACCACCAGGTCGGGATCGTCCTCGCGGGCATGGCGCCAGGCGGCGTAGTAGCCATGTTCCCAGCGCTGGCAGGAGGCATAGACCAGGCGCAGCTGCGCCACCGCAGCACCGGCGGCAGGCGCAGTGCGGGTGCGGCCGGTGGCACTGGTCTGGCCCTGGCAGTGAAAGCGGTAGTAGTACCAGCGGCCGGCCTCCAGGCCCTGGGCCAGCACATGCACGCTGTGGCCGCCGTCTGGGCTGGCCATGGCCTCGCCCCGGCGCAGGATCTGGCGGAACTGCGCATCATGGGCCAATTCCCAGTGCACCTCCACCGGGCGCAGCAGAGGTGTGCTGGCACTGGGCAGCAGCCGCGTCCACAGCACCACGCTGCTGGCATCGGGCTCGCCACTGGCCACGCCCAGGCCAAACAGCTGCTCCGAGACCGGCCAAGGCGCCATGGGCAGCGGGGCATCGCTACCCGCCTGCGCGATGGCCGGCAACTGGGCGGCCAGGCCCAAGGCGCCCAGGCCTTGCAGCCATTGGCGCCGGTTGGGGTGCCGGGCCAGGTTTTGATCCAAATCGTGGTTTTGGCGGCCGGGTCGGTGTTGCTGCGGCATAGGTCGACGGTGGAATAGCGCAGCATAGCGCTGGCGCCGATCCGCAGCATGCTGCACAGGTACCTCGGTGACATCAGTGCAGCGTGGGGAATGGCGGGCATAAAAAACGCTCCTTAAGGAGCGTTCGTTGGTTTGGCTTCTAACTGCCTGGGGCAGATGGGCCATCCGGGTGGTTCAGCCAGCGCTTATTCGTCGTTGTTCTTGGGGCTGGCGGTCGAGGTCAGGATGTTGCTGGGGTCGTCCACCGATTCGCGCAAGGCCTTGCCGGGCTTGAAATGGGTGACGCGCTTGGCGGGCACCTGCACGGCTTCGCCGCTGCGTGGGTTGCGGCCCAGGCGGGGTTGGCGGTGGGTGATGGTGAAGCTGCCAAAGCCACGGATCTCGATGCGCTGTCCGCGTACCAGCGAGTCTTCGATGGCCTCCAGAATCGTTTTGACGGCCTGCTCCGCATCCCGCTGTGTCAGCTGGTGGAAGCGAGCGGCAAGCTCTTCAATCAGATCGGATCGGGTCATACGAATGTGGAATCTTCGTGAATCAAATAGTCAAAGCGTTGGTGGGCGCACTGGGCGCCCACCTTGTCTGCAAGCTACCGACTATACCAAGGCTGGCAAGGCATGAGCCGGTAGCGGAGCCGTCAATTACTTGTCGGCGTCCAGCTTGGCGCGCAGCAGTGCGCCCAGGCTGGTGGTACCAGCATTTTCCTTGGACGATTGCTGCGACAGCGAAGCCATGGTTTCTTGCTGTTCAGCGTGGTCCTTCTGCTTGATGGACAGGGAGATGCTGCGGCTCTTGCGATCCACATTGGTCACCACGGCGGTCACTTCATCGCCTTCCTTGAGCACGGAACGTGCGTCTTCCACGCGGTCCACCGAGATTTCGGAGGCACGCAGGTAGCCGACGATGTCGTCGCCCAGGTCGATTTCAGCGCCCTTGGCATCCACAGACTTGACCTTGCCGGTCACGATCTGGCCCTTGTCGTTCACGGTAGCGAACGTGGTGAATGCATCGCTGTCGAGCTGCTTGATGCCCAACGAGATACGCTCACGGTCCACGTCCACGGCCAGCACGATGGCTTCCACTTCCTGGCCCTTCTTGTAGTTACGAACTGCGGCTTCGCCGGTTTCGTTCCACGACAGGTCAGACAGGTGCACCAGACCGTCGATGCCGGAGGCCAGGCCCACGAACACGCCGAAGTCGGTGATCGACTTGATCGGGCCCTTGACGCGGTCACCGCGCTTGGTGTTCTGCGCGAATTCCTGCCATGGGTTGGCCTTGCACTGCTTCATGCCCAGGGAGATACGACGCTTGTCTTCGTCGATTTCCAGAACCATGACTTCGACTTCGTCGCCCAGGGTCACGAGCTTGGAAGGAGCAACGTTCTTGTTGGTCCAGTCCATTTCGGACACGTGCACCAGACCTTCGATGCCTGGTTCCAGTTCCACGAACGCGCCGTAGTCGGCAATGTTGGTGACCTTGCCGAACAGACGGGTGCTCGATGGATAACGGCGCGACACGCCCATCCATGGATCGTCGCCCATTTGCTTCAGACCCAGCGAGACACGGTTCTTTTCGGTGTCGAACTTCAGGATCTTGGCGGTGATTTCCTGGCCAGCGGTCACCACTTCGGATGGGTGACGCACGCGGCGCCATGCCATGTCGGTGATGTGCAGCAGGCCGTCGATACCGCCCAGGTCCACGAACGCACCGTATTCGGTGATGTTCTTGACCACGCCTTGAACGATGGAGCCTTCCTTCAAGGTTTCCATCAGCTTGGCGCGCTCTTCGCCCATCGAGGCTTCCACCACAGCGCGGCGGCTCAGCACCACGTTGTTGCGCTTGCGGTCGAGCTTGATGACCTTGAATTCCAGGGTCTTGTTTTCGTAAGGGGTCAGGTCCTTGATCGGACGGGTGTCGATCAGCGAGCCTGGCAGGAAGGCACGGATGCCGTTGACCAGAACGGTCAGACCGCCCTTGACCTTGCCGGAGGTGGTGCCGGTCACGAATTCGCCCGATTCCAGCGCCTTTTCCAGGGCCAGCCAGGAAGCCAGACGCTTGGCGGTGTCGCGCGACAGGATGGTGTCGCCGTAGCCGTTTTCGATGGAACCGATGGCCACGGACACGAAGTCGCCCACTTGGACTTCGATTTCGCCCTGGTCGTTCTTGAATTCGTCGATTGGCACATAGGCTTCGGACTTCAAGCCGGCGTTCACCACCACGAAGTTGTGCTCAACGCGCACGACTTCAGCAGTGATCACTTCGCCAGGACGCATTTCGGTGCGTGTCAACGACTCTTCAAAAAGGGCGGCAAAAGATTCAGACATGTATTTCCTTAGACACGGGCAGGTTTCCGGCAGCACCATTGCTGACGTTTTTAAGGCTGGCCGTGCAGGTTGTGTGGTTGTGACACCACGGGGTTCAAAGTTAAACAACCCGGCAACCCATGGCGGCTAGATCCACCAGTAGAAGGCTGCAGGGGCGGGTAACACCGGCGCCAAAGGCAGGTGCGAGGCGCGCGGGGCGCTTCAGGCCTGTTCTTTGCCAAACGGCTGTCGCTTTTCCCACCAGGACAGCACCTGAGCGACCGCGTTGTCCACGCTCATCTCGGAGTTGTCCAGCAAGAATGCATCCTGCGCTGCATGCAAGGGGGCGGTGGCGCGGTTCATGTCGCGCGCATCGCGGGCCTCCAAGTCAGCACGAAGGTCGGCTATTGTAGCTGGTATTCCTTTTTCAATCAACTGTTTATGGCGGCGCTCGGCGCGCTTGGCTGCACTGGCCGTCAGGTAGACCTTCAAAGGGGCCAGCGGGAAAATCACGGTGCCCATGTCGCGCCCATCGGCCACCAGGCCCGGCAGCTGGCGAAAATCGTGCTGGGCCTGTACCAGCGCCTGGCGCACGGCGGGCAGCGCGGAGACCAGGGAGGCGTTGGTGCCCGCTTCTTCACTGCGGATGGCCAGGCTGATGTCCTCGCCATCGAGGCGCACGCGCTGGTCGGCGCCGAACTGGATATCCATCTGCGAAATCAACGCGGCAATCTGGCTGGCATGCTCGGCATCGATCGGAATGCCGGCGCGCAGGGCCGCCAGCCCGGTGATGCGGTAGAGCGCGCCCGAGTCGAGCAGGTGGTAGCCCAGCTGCTGTGCCACGGCCGAGGCCACCGTGCCCTTGCCCGAGGCGCTGGGCCCGTCGATGCAGATCACCGGGACCGAGCCGGGCACGGCGCGCACGGCCGAGAACATGGCCTCGAAGTAACCGGGGAACGTCTTGGCCACGCACTTGGGGTCTTCAATGCGCACCGGCAGGCCGGCCGGGTTGAAGGCGGCCAGCGAGAAGCACATGGCCACGCGGTGGTCGTCATAGGTGTGGATGCTGGCGGGCTTCCAGGCCTCGCGGTTGGCCGGCGGCGTGATGCGCAGATAATCCGCGCCTTCTTCGACCACGGCGCCGAGCTTGCGCAGCTCGATGGCCATCGCCGCCAGACGGTCGGTTTCCTTGACGCGCCAGCTGGCAATATTGCGCAAGGTGGTGGTGCCGTTGGCATACAGCGCCATTGCCGCCAAGGTCATCGCCGCATCGGGGATGTGGTTGCAATCCATGTCGATGGCCTGCAGCGGCCAGGCACCCCGGCGGATCTCCAGCCAGTTGGGGCCGCTGGTGATGGCAGCGCCCATCGCGCGCGCGGCATCGACAAAGCGGATATCGCCCTGGATGGATTGCGCGCCCACGCCCATGACCTTGACGACACGGTCCACCGTGGAGGTGCCGCCCTGCGCATTGGGCTTGCTGCCCTTGCTGGCAGCAATGGCACCCAGCGCGATGAAGTAGCTGGCCGACGAGGCATCGGCCTCGACATGGATCTCGTGCGGGGACTGGTAACGGCTGCCGGCCAGCACGGTAAAGCGCTGCCACTGCTCGTTCTTGATCTGGATGCCAAAGCGCTTGAGCAGCTCCAGGGTGATATGGATATAGGGCTTGGAGATCAGCTCGCCGGCCACTTCAATGACGATGTCCTGGCGCGTGGCCACCAAGGGCAGTGCCATCAGCAGCGCGGTGAGGAACTGGCTGGAGACATCGCCGCGCACGGTGATGGGCGTGTTCAGCTGCAGCTGCGCGGCTGTTACCGGCTGGATGCGCAGCGGCGGAAAGCCGTCGTTGCCCAGGTAGTCGATCTGGCAGCCCAGCTGGCGCAGCGCATCGACCAGGTCGCCGATGGGGCGCTCGTGCATGCGGGGCACGCCGCTCATCTCGAAGTGGCCGCCCAGCAGGGCCAGCGCTGCGGTCAGCGGCCGCATGGCCGTGCCGGCATTGCCCAGGAACAGCGCGGTGCTGCGGGCCGCCAGCGCAGGCGCCAGCTGGCCGGCAATACCGGTGATGTGGTAGCTGTTGAGGTGGGCCGGATCGGTGCTGCGCACCACGGCGCAGCCCAGTTGCTCCAGCGCGCGCAGCATCACCTGGGTGTCGTCGGAGTCCAGCAGGTCATGGATGGTGGTCGTGCCCGCGCTCAATGCGGCCAATAGCAGCACCCGGTTGGAGATGCTCTTGGAGCCGGGCAGCTGCACTTCACCATGGGCGCTTTGCAAGGCGGGGATATCGAGAAATGCAGTGGAGAACATGGCGGGCTCTGCGGTGGGATGGTGGCGCCTGGCCTGCAGTGCAGGCGGCGCAGTGGTCACAAAAAGAAGGTGGCGCTACCCGTGTTCTCAGGCAGCGCCACTGGCTATTATCGGTCCACCGGCTGCGCCGGCACCTTTGGTAGGCGGATCAGACGGTGGTTTTGTGCTTGGAGAGCGACTCGGGGGTGTAGAGCTTGCCTTGCTTCCACTGGGCGCGCGTGCTGCTGGCTTCGCGCAGCAGCTGCTCCAGTGCGGGCTGATCGTCGGTCAGCAACGCCGCTTCGTAGCTGCCCAGCATATGCTGCAGCGACTGGATCTGCTTGAGGATCTCGCTGCGATTGGCCAGGAAGATGTCGCGCCACATCTGCGGCTCGGCCGCAGCAATGCGGGTGAAATCGCGAAAACCCGGTCCGGCCAGCGACAGCATGCGGTGCGCACCGTCTTGCGACAGCAGCGAGTTGATGTAGGCCATGGCCACCAGATGCGGCGCGTGGCTGCTGGCGGCCAGCGCTGCATCATGCTGCTCGGGCGCCATGCTGGTGACATGGCTGCCAATCGCTTTCCAGATGGCTTCGGCCTGGCGCAGCTGGGCCACCTTGGTCAACTCGGTCGGGGTGAGCACCACCTGGGCATCGCGGTAGAGGTTGACGTCAGCATGGTCGACGCCAAACACTTCCTTGCCGGTAATGGGGTGGGCCGGCACAAAGCAGCCAAAGCGGTCGCGCAGCGCGCGGCGCGCCGCAGCCACCACATCCATCTTGGTGGAGCCGACATCCATCACCAGGGTGTCGGGGTTGATCAGGTGCTTGATGTTGGCCAAGGTGGACTCGGTCGATGCGACCGGGATGGCCAGCAGCACCAGATCGGCGCCCGAGACGGCTTGCAGGGCCGAGCTGGCCTCTTCATCGATGACGCCCATCTGGCGCGCGCGGCTGGTGGTGGATGGCGACTTGCTGTAGCCGACAATGCGTTTGACCAGCCCCGCCCGTTTGGCTGCGAGGGCAAATGAGCCGCCCATCAGCCCGCAGCCGATCAGCGCCATATGTTCAAACTTTTTCACCGATTCAACTCCCGACAGGGTAGGCGCCGAGCACCTTGTAGAACGCACACAGCCCGCGCAGCTCTTCCAGGGCCTTGGCCACATGAGGCTGCGACGGGTGGCCGTCCAGATCAATATAGAAATAGTATTCCCACTGGCCAGTGCGGGCCGGGCGGGATTCGAAGCGCGTCATCGACACGCCATGCTTGCTCAGTGGCATCAGCAGCTCATGCACGGCGCCGGGGCGGTTGGGTACCGAGACGACCAGGCTGGTGCAGTCCTTGCCACTGGGCTCTGGCGTGGCCAAGGTGTGGGGCAGGCAGATGATGGCAAAGCGCGTACGGTTGTAGGCGTCATCCTGGATGGCGTGGCTGATGATGTGCAGGCCGTATTGCTGGGCGGCACGCTCGCTGGCGATGCCGGCAATGTGGGGGTGCAGCGCCGCCAGGCGCGCGCCTTCGGCATTGCTCTCGACCGGGCGGCGCTCGGCATGGGGCAGGTGCTTGGACAGCCAGCCCTGGCACTGGGCCAGCGCCTGGGGGTGCGCGGCCACGACCTCGATGCCATCGAGCGAGTTGGTCGTGCGCATCAGGTTGTGGCGGATCAGCAGGCTCACCTCGCCCACGACGTGGCAGGGTGTATGCAGGAACATGTCCAGCGAACGGGTGACCACGCCTTCGTTCGAGTTCTCCACACCGACGACGCCAAACTGCGCACTGCCGGCGGCAGTGGAGTGGAAGACTTCTTCAAAACTGTTGCAGTACTTGATATCGGCGGCACCGCCGAAGTACTGGATCGCTGCCTCTTCACAGAAGGTGCCCGCTGGGCCCAGGATGGCCACACGCTGGGGTGACTCCAGCGCCAGGCAGGCGGACATGATCTCACGCCAGATGGCCGAGACATGGGCCGCCTTCAGTGGGCCGGGGTTGGCGTTCTCGATCTTCTGGATGACCTGGGCGACCCGGTCCGGGCGGAAGAAGGGCGTGCCTTCGCGTTTTTTCAGCTCGCCCACCCGTTCGGCGACCAGTGCGCGTTGGTTCAGCAGGGTCAGCAGTTGCGTGTCGAGGTTGTCGATCTGGACGCGCAGCGCGGCGAGTTCAGGGGACGCTTGGGGTGAAGTGCTCATGATGGCCTGGGTGTGCAGTGCGGGCAGCGCCTCAGAAGGCTGCCAACCAGTAAGGATAACGTAAGAGTGTTTCCCGGTACAAACCGGGGACGCTGCGGATCAGCCTTGTTTTTCAAAACTCTGCATGTAGTCCACCAGCGCCTGCACGCCGGCCAGTGGCATGGCGTTGTAGATGCTGGCGCGCATGCCGCCCACGGACTTGTGGCCCTTGAGCTGCAGCAGACCACGCGCCTTGGCGCCATCCAGGAAAGCCTGGTTGCGCGATTCGTCCTTGAGGAAGAAGGGCACATTCATGCGCGAGCGGCAGTCACGCGCGACGCGGTTCTCGTAGAGTTGCGAGCCATCGATGGCCTGGTAGAGCAGCTCGGCCTTGGCGGTGTTGCGGGCCTCCAGCGCGGCAACGCCGCTGGCGCCGCCTTCCTGTTGGCGCAAGATCCATTCAAAGGTCAGGCCGGCGATGTAGATGCCCCAGGTCGGCGGCGTGTTGTACATCGATTGGTTGTCTGCCACCAGGCGGTAGTTGAACGCGCTGGGGCACATGGCCATCGCGTGGCCGAGCAGGTCATCGCGCACGACGACCAGGGTCAGGCCTGCCGGGCCCAGGTTCTTCTGCGCACCACCAAAGGCCAGGCCCACGCGGCTCCAGTCCACCGTGCGCGACGCCACATGCGACGAGAAGTCGATCACCAGCGGCGCCTGGCAGCCCAGGCTGGCCAGATCGGGCAGCTGCTGGAACTCCACGCCATTGATGGTTTCGTTGCTGCAGATGTGCACATAGCGTGCATCGCCACGCAGCTTCCAGCTGGCGGGGTCGGGGATATGGGTAAAGCCCTGGGCTTCGCCGGTGGCAGCCACGGCGGCGTTACAGAACTTGGCCGCTTCCTTGGTGGACTTCTGGCTCCAGCTGCCGGTCACGACAAAATCGACCGCACCGCCTTGCGACAGATTCAGCGGCACGATGGCGTTTTCCGCCAGGCCACCGCCTTGCATGAACAGGATGTGGAAGTTCTGCGGCACTGCCAACAGCTGGCGGAAGTCGGCCTCTGCCTTCTCGCAGATCGAGATGAACTCCTTGCCCCGGTGGCTCATCTCCATGACGCTCATGCCACTGCCGCGCCAGTCCAGCATCTCGCTGGCTGCTTGCTGCAGCACGTCTTCAGGGATGGCGGCCGGACCGGCCGAGAAGTTATAGGGGCGTTGCATGGAAGGCCTCGTTGGCTCGCGCAGCGAGCAGTGATAGCTATGAAAAAAGGAGCAAAAATGGGCAGGAAAAAGCCATGTCGCAACATGGCTTTTTCGGTGGGGGCTCAGGAGCCGTCTGCGGGGTTCTGGAGGTCGTTGCCGTCCGCCGCTTCTGCACCATCGGCAGCTTCGGCGTTTTCGTCAGCCTGTGCATCGTTCTCCACGATGCGCTGCAGGCCGCTCAGCTTGGCACCAGCGTCCAGCCCGATCAGGGTGACACCCTGCGTGGCGCGGCCCATCTCGCGGATCTCGGCCACCCGGGTGCGCACCAGCACGCCGGTGTCGGTGATCAGCATGATCTGGTCATCCGGGCTCACCAGGGTGGCAGCCACGACCTTGCCGTTGCGCTCCGACTGCTGGATCGCAATCATGCCCTTGGTGCCTCGGCCGTGGCGCGTGTACTCGGCGATCGAGGTGCGCTTGCCGTAGCCGTTTTCGGTGGCAGTCAGCACGCTGTGCAGCGTCTCACGCGGCATCTCGCCCAGTGCCGCAATGGCGGCGAGGTCAGCCGCTTCCAGCGCAGCGCGTGCCTCTTCGATCTGCTTGCGCAGTGCTTCGATATCGGCAGCCGGGGCCTGGGCGTCCTGCAGCTCCTTGTCGCGGATCTGCAGATTGTCCAGCGCATCCTTGGCCTTGCGAGCCTCGACTTCCGCAGGGTGCTGCTCTGCGACCAGCATCGCGATCAGGTTCTGGTTCTCGTCGATGTTCATGCCGCGCACGCCGCGCGCATTGCGGCCCATCGGGCGGACATCGTTTTCATCAAAGCGCACGGCCTTGCCGCCGTCGCTGAACAGCATCACGTCATGCCGGCCTTCGGTCAGTGCCGCGCCGATCAGCACGTCGCCATCATCGAGGCCCACGGCAATGATGCCGGCCTTGCGCGGGTTGCTGAATTCGTCGAGCGAGGTCTTCTTGACGGTACCCATGCGGGTGGCCATGAAGACATAGTGATCGGCCGGGAAGCTGCGGTACTCGCCGGTCAGCGGCAGCACCACGTTGATCTTCTCGTCGTCCTGCAGCGGGAACATGTTGACGATGGGGCGGCCACGCGAGCCGCGCGAGCCGGCAGGCACTTCCCAGACCTTGAGCCAGTACAGGCGACCGCGGTTGGAGAAGCACAGCAGGTAGTCATGCGTGTTGGCGATGAAGAGCTGGTCGATCCAGTCGTCTTCCTTCGTCGCCGTGGCCTGCTTGCCGCGCCCGCCGCGCTTTTGCGAGCGGTATTCGCTCAGCGGCTGGCTCTTGATATAGCCGGTATGCGACAGGGTCACCACCATGTCGGTCGGGGTGATCAGGTCTTCGGTCGACAGGTCTTGCGCGCTGTATTCCACCTGGCTGCGGCGTGCGCCCAGCTTGGTCTGGCCGAACTCGGTCTTCAGGGCCACCAGCTCTTCGCCGATGATGGTCGAGACACGTTCGGGCTTGGCCAGGATGTCGAGCAGGTCTTCGATGACCGCCATGATGTCCTTGTACTCGGCGACGATCTTGTCCTGCTCCAGGCCGGTCAGGCGCTGCAGACGCATCTGCAGAATTTCCTGCGCCTGCGTCTCGGACAGGCGGTAGAGGCCATCCTGCTGCATGCCGAATTCCACTTCCAGGCCTTCCGGGCGGTAGTCGTCGGCATTGACGACGCCGCCATCGGTGCGCGTGCGGGTGAGCATCTCGCGCACCAGCTTGCTGTCCCAGCTCTTGGCCATCAGCTCGGCCTTGGCCACCGGTGGGGTGGGGGCGTTGCGGATGATGGCGATGAAATCGTCGATATTGGCCAGGGCAACAGCCAGGCCTTCGAGCACATGGCCACGGTCGCGTGCCTTGCGCAGCTCATAGACGGTACGGCGCGTCACCACTTCGCGGCGGTGCTCCAGGAAGACCTTGATCAGGTCCTTCAGGTTGCACAGCTTGGGCTGGCCATTGACCAGCGCCACCATGTTCATGCCGAAGGTGTCCTGCAGCTGGGTTTGCTTGTACAGGTTGTTGAGCACCACCTCCGGTACTTCACCGCGCTTGAGCTCGATCACCAGGCGCATGCCGGACTTGTCCGACTCGTCCTGGATGTGGCTGATGCCTTCGATCTTCTTCTCGTGCACCAGCTCGGCCATGCGCTCCTGCAAGGTCTTCTTGTTGACCTGGTAGGGCAGTTCGTCAACGATGATCGACTGGCGCTGGCCCTTGTCAATATCTTCAAAGTGCACCTTGGCGCGCATCACCACCTTGCCCCGGCCGGTGCGGTAGCCTTCCTTGACGCCATTGATGCCGTAGATGATGCCGGCCGTGGGGAAGTCGGGCGCGGGCACGATTTCCATCAGGTCATCGACCGTGGCATCGCTGTGGTGCAGCAGATGGAGGCACGCATCCACCACTTCATTGAGGTTGTGCGGAGGAATATTGGTGGCCATACCCACCGCAATACCGGCCGATCCATTGATCAGCAGATTGGGCACGCGCGCGGGCAGCACCAGCGGCTCGCTCTCCGAGCCGTCATAGTTCGGGCCAAAGTCGACGGTTTCCTTGTCGATATCGGCCAGCATCTCATGGGCGATCTTGGACAGGCGGATTTCGGTATAACGCATGGCCGCAGCACTGTCACCGTCCACCGACCCGAAATTACCCTGACCGTCGACCAGCATATGGCGCAGCGAAAAATCCTGGGCCATGCGCACGATGGTGTCGTACACCGCGCTGTCACCGTGCGGGTGGTACTTACCAATGACGTCACCGACAATACGCGCACTCTTCTTATAAGGGCGGTTCCAATCGTTGTTCAGCTCATGCATCGCATAGAGAACCCGGCGGTGCACCGGTTTCATGCCGTCTCGGGCATCTGGCAGAGCCCGGCCGACGATCACGCTCATCGCGTAATCGAGGTAGCTGCGGCGCATTTCCTCTTCCAGGCTGATCGGCAATGTTTCTTTAGCAAACTGGGTCATAGTGCTGGCATAGGGTGACGAAGTACAAGAGGCATTTTAGGCGCAAGCTGATGTTGCATGTCGGCAACATTCTAGGCCCAAAGCGCTTTTGTCTTACCGTTGGCGCTACAGATAACTATGGCGATCCGGTACGCCTATGGCACAATAAGTAAGAACGTTTTTGGTGATGGTCACTGACGACGTCTTGATTCGCAGCGCGGCTGCGGCTTTTTCCCCAAGAGGAGAACCATGAAGAAACTGAACAAAGTGGCGATGTTGTTTGCCTCTGCAGCGCTTGCAACCGCCGCTGGAGCACAAATTAAGGCTGCTGACGGCGGCAACGTTGTTGACAACTGGCAAAACGGCAGCGGTGAGTTGGTCTGGAAGAACGGTACCAACGAACTGTGCTGGCGCGATGCTAACTGGACCCCTGCTACCGCTGCTGAAGGCTGCGACGGTGCCCTGGTGAAGGCTGCTCCTGCACCTGCTCCAGCACCTGCTGTTGCTCCAGCTGCTCCTGCACCTGCTCCAGTGGCTCCTCCAGTCGCTCAGACCCAAAAGGTTACCTACGCTGCTGACGCATTCTTCGACTTCGACAAGTCGGTGCTGAAGCCAGAAGGCAAGGCCAAGCTGGACGATGTGGCTTCCAAGGTGAAGAACATCAACCTGGAAGTGATCATCGCTGTGGGTCACACCGACTCCATCGGTTCCGATGCTTACAACCAGAAGCTGTCCGTGCGTCGCGCTGAAGCTGTGAAGGCTTACCTGGTGTCCAAGGGCATCGACAAGAGCCGCGTGTACACCGAAGGCAAGGGCGAAAAGCAACCAGTGGCAGACAACAAGACTGCAGCTGGCCGCGCCAAGAACCGTCGCGTGGAAATCGAAGTGGTGGGCACCCAGAAGTAATTCTTCTGCCCCTGCGCAAAAAGCCCCATTCGTGGGGCTTTTTTTATGCCCGAATCCGGCTGCAGATGGTGGACAATCAGGCCATGAACCAGACTGTGAATGCCGATCCGGCCGAATTGGCCAAGTTTTCCGAACTCGCCATGCACTGGTGGGATCCGGACAGTGACTTCAAACCCTTGCACCAGATCAATCCACTGCGATTGGAATGGATCCATGGCATCAGCCCACTGAATGGCCAGAAGGTGCTCGATGTGGGCTGCGGCGGCGGCATTCTGAGTGACTCGATGGCGCGCAAAGGCGCCACCGTGACCGGAATCGACCTGGCCACCAAGGCGCTGCGCGTGGCCCAGCTCCATGCACTGGAAGCGCAGACTCCCAATATCAGCTACCAGGAAATCGCTGTCGAAACCCTGGCACAGCTGCAGCCCGAGAGCTTCGACACCGTCACCTGCATGGAAATGCTCGAGCATGTGCCCGATCCGGCATCGGTGGTTCAGGCCTGCCATGACCTGGTCAAACCCGGTGGATGGGTGTTCTTCTCCACAATCAACCGCAATGCCAAGGCCTTTGCGCTGGCGATTGTGGGTGCGGAATACATCCTGCAAATGCTGCCCAAGGGCACGCATGAGTTTGCCAAGTTCATCCGTCCCTCGGAACTGGCCCACTACTGCCGCAGTGCCGGCCTGGTGCAGCAGCACAGCAAGGGCCTGCAGTTCAATCCGCTGACGCAGCGCTACTGGCTCAATGAGGACACCAGCGTCAACTACATGATCGCTACCCGAAAGCCCGGCTGATGCAAAGATCGATACGCGCCATTCTGTTCGACCTGGACGGAACCTTGATTGACAGCGCACCCGACCTGGGCGCAGCAGCAGACCAGATGCGGGTAGCCCGGGGCTTGCCGTCGTTGCCGATGGCCGACTACCGGCCGTTTGCCGGATCGGGCGCAAGGGGCATGCTGCGCGTGGCCTTTGGCATGCAGCCCGAAGATGCCGAGTTTCCCACGATGCGCGAGGAGTTCTTCCAGAACTACGAACGCCGCATGACGCAGGACACGACCGTGTTCGACGGCGTCTCCGACATGCTCGCCAGCATTGTGGCGCGCCAGTTGCACTGGGGCGTGGTGACCAACAAGTCCAAGCGCTTTACCGAGCCACTGTCGCGCCAGATGGCCTTGTTTGCCAGCGCCGGTGCGGTGGTGAGTGGCGACACGACGCCGCATGCCAAGCCGCATCCGGAGCCGCTGTTGGAAGCAGCGCGCCGCATCGGCGTGGCTCCGCAGGACTGCGTCTATGTCGGCGACGACGAGCGCGACATCATTGCCGGCAAGGCGGCCGGCATGCATACCGTGGCAGCCGTGTACGGCTACCTGGGCGAAAAGCAGTCGGTCGCGCACTGGGAAGCCGACGATGTCATCAATTCTCCACACGAACTCTTGAAACGTCTGAAACTGGCCTAAAATAGATGCCATGGGGCTGTCCTGGTTTCGACGTGGGTTCGGGATCGGTGTGGTGCATGTCGAGCTTGAATGATGCTCGTAAATCTCCGTTCAAAAAACTAACTGCAAACGACGAACGTTTCGCACTCGCCGCTTAAATCCGGTGAGCCTTGCAACAGCATGTTGATGGGCTGGGCAAGGGGGTAGCAATACCTCCCGGCTGCAAGGGAATTTACATCAGCTGGCCGTCTACCGGGTACCTTGGTAGATGGCAAGATCTAAGGGTACTGGCTTGCAATGCAGCGTGTGTCTGCGCGGCTTTGCAGGCGAGATTCAAACCAGAACACTAAACATGTAGATCTGCTCGACGAAGGCTGACGGACGCGGGTTCAATTCCCGCCAGCTCCACCACCACAACGTTCAAAGGCGTTCACTGAAGTTCAGTGAACGCCTTTTTTCTTTGTTAAATCAATGGTTTATAGTTCGCGATAGTTCATTATTGTTCGCTGGCAGCCGAAGGGTGATGGGGGTATGGGTGGGGGTGCAACCATATTTTTGCATATACTTTAGCCAATATGTACCCCCTGATTGACGCTAAACCATGCCACATGGGCCTTCTGGCGTCTCGCTCGTACCCCCGTGGGGTGCGTAACAGGTAGGCGTTGTACCTCCTAGCCAAGTGAGTTCACACACCATGTTGACCGATGTGCAATGCCGAAATGCCAGTTGCCCTGCTGATCGTAAACAAGCGAGATTTGCTGATTCCGGAGGGCTTTACTTGCAGGTGAGTCCGAATGGCTCTAAGCGGTGGTTCTACAAGTATCGAATCCAAAATAAGGAAAAGCAGCTTGCATTGGGCAGCTATCCGACAGTCTCCCTGACGGCGGCTCGCAAGGCGCGAGATATTGCCAAATTGAAGAAGTCGGAAGGTGTCGATCCGGTTCTGGCTCGCAAAATGGAAAAGCTCAAGGGCTTGGCAGTTGACGGAAGCGTGTTCAAGGTTGTGGCGTTGGAGTGGCACGCCAAACAAGTAGGGACATGGAGTGCCAGCCACGCCGAACGTACAAAGCGCCAGCTTGAACGAGATTTATTTCCATGGCTCGGTGATCGACAAATGGAAAGCATTGAGCCAATAGAGCTCCTGTCCGTTCTGAAGAAAGTAGAAGAGCGGGGTGCTATCGAAACGGCAGATCGAGGCCTGATGCTTGTTCGTCAAATATGGCGTTACTGGCTTCCAACTGCTGGAAAGGATCAGCGGGACATCACGGAAGGCTTGAAAAGTCGATTGCTGCCTTATCGTGGCAAGAATTTCCCGGCAATTGTTGAGCCGCAGCGTTTTGGTGAATTGCTTCGGGCTATGTATGCCTACAAGGGTGGCCCGATTGTCCGTACAGCGCTGTTGCTGGCGCCAATGCTCTATCAACGCCCCGGAAACTTGCGCATGATGGAGTGGACTGAGCTCGACTTGGATGCTGCCTCATGGACGATTCCGAGCGCGAAGATGAAGCGAACGGTGGAGGAAAAAGCCAACGGTGAGCCGCATGTAGTGCCTATGCCAACGCAAGCCGTGGAGCTACTGCGAGACTTGCAGAAGCTGACAGGGCGTAGTCTTTACGTCTTTCCCGGACAGCGTGACCATGAGCGCCCAATGTCAGATAACTCCGTGCGAAGCGCGTTGTATGGTCTCGGATTTGGGACTGAGCAGAGCTGGCACGGATTCCGCGCAAGTGCGCGCACCATGCTCGTTGACCAACTGGATCTTGATCCTTTGGCGATTGAAGCAAATCTGGCACATATGGTGAAGGACTCCAACGGTCGAAGCTACAACCGTACGAAATATTTGGCAAAGCGCTTTGAAATGGTCCAGCAGTGGGCCGACTACTTGGATCAATTGCGTTTGAAGCACGAAGTAAAAGCCTAGGTATGGTGGGGTGCTTGGCGGTGATTGCTCTGCAGATTCCAGCGTTGATGGCCTCGGCCACACTGGTTTTGCATCTGGAGGATGCCTAGCCCCAGTACCTGGTGTCTTTTGCCGTCAATGTGCTCGTGGATTATGTGAATACGAATGGCTCAGCAGCACGATCAAGACACACGCGTGCATCCGACGCAATGACGATCTGGCAGAGCCTTTGCTGGGGACACTGACCCCCTCCACTAGTGTCGAGGAGGGTTAGATCGGTCATGGTTTCGGTGGAGGCGAGTTTGGTGGTTCCGTTTGGGCGATCTGGGCCCAGCCGTGGTCGAACGTGAAGGTCCGTGCGTAGGCAATGGGGTTTTGGATCCTGAGCACCCGCGCATCCTTTCGGTCAGTTGCGTGCTCGACCACGTACAGCCAGTACGCGTCGCCCTTCGCGCGGGCGTAGTCGAATTGCGTGCGGGACAGTCCTACGGGCCGGTTTTCCAGACTACCCGTCATCGATTTGACCTCGACCCACCGAACTTGCTCGCCGCTGCCGTTGACCTCGAATAGGTCGAAACCGGGGTTGCCGTCGGGAGTGCGTTTCAGTCCAGGCTCGAGCGAGATGATAAGAGCGATGGCCTGATCCTCAATCTTCATTCTTGCTGCCTGATCGAGACCATCTGGATCGGATTCCTCGTCGTCGGGATGAGCGCCGAGGTAGGAAATGAACGGCCTTCCGCCAGCTGAGCTAGGCGACCGCTTCCCTTGCCCGCCGCCGCTGGTGCCACTGCCCTTGCCGCTTCCACCGGCGTGGCCGCCGCCTGAGCTGCCGTGTGTCCCGCCGTTGCCCTGCCCGCCACCGCGTGGCGTCCCGGTGCTAGTTTCCACTTGGCCGCCGCGCCTTGCGCCACCCGTCGCACCGTCGCCGCCATCAGGGTCAGAAGTGCCGGGAGGAATGTCCGGCATGCCATCGCCGTACAAATCTTTCGCACCTTCGTACACATCTCCATCGGGCGGAGCGTCGGCCTTCGATTCAGGTGCTGGCTCAGACTCCGGTGGGGGATTCGTGATACCCAACCGGGAAGTTAGGTCATCCACGCTGGTGATGCCGAGCTTCCTAAGCAGATCGAGAGCTGCTGGATCGATGCCTACCTCTTTGGCAAGTTGATCGATGATTGGCGGCTTGAAAAAAATCTTGGCTAGCAGGAAGGGATTGGACTTCCAGCCCAGGCTGTCGAACATTACGAGGCTCGGTGGCATAAGTTCGCCGCTCGCACTGGGTACCCATGCTGACTCATTAAGTGTGCGAAGAAATGCCGCTGGAAAGCTCGTCGTGTATTTGCCGTTGTGCGACCACGTATATGACCCTTCGAAGATACCTCGTCCGCGCCGCTCTTCAAGGTCACCCAAGCTCTCCCAGATCAGGTGGGCACGCTCGACGCGCTGCTCCTTCGTGAGTCCTGGAAGATAGTCAAGTAGGCCTTGAAGGCCTTGCAGTGTCCAGTCTTCCACGCGGTCGCTATACCCCGAAGTCTCCGCATGGCCCGCGCGAATGCGAAGCTCCTTCAGCCGGTCACTCTCGTGATGTTCAGCAGGCGCTTTCTCTGGCCGCGGGTACCGCAATGCTCCGCACGCTTCAAGCAGTTCGCGCATCGCTTCACCGCGCAGGCAGTCGTACTCGTCGTTGACGATGTGGATACCCGGAACACCGGCGAAAAGTTGCTTAAGGCGTTCGGTCGCGATGTAGATGTCGCCCGGTTTGGCGATGTACCGTTGACCATCTCCCGTATCGGCAATGACAACAAAACTGGTGTCTCGCAGTGCCAGACGGAGCTTTTCGCGCTGTGCTGAAGAATCGGTGCCGAAGGCCCCACGAATTCGTTCGATGTCGGCAGCGTAGTCATCCAGTGAGACCTCGCTTTGCTGGTACTTCGGCAGCACATTCAACACCACGTCATCGACTTGATCTGGTTCGGTGAGGCCGAGTGCAATGAGGAAGCTGCGCGCATCCGCCGATGCGCATACCGATGGTCGGATCGTCGGGAAACCAGTTTTGAGGGCGCTCGGCAGGAATGCCTTGGCTACCGCATTCTCGCGCGCGACGACGTGAGTGCCATCGTCAAGGCGAATCAATGGAATCTTGTCGAGGCCGCGACGCAGAGCTGCTTCTTGGCCACTCAGAAACTCATAGAGCCTTCGCACCCAGTCATCGGACTGGTCTTCAAGGAACGCCTTGGTCAGGCGAGGAACCAATGTGGCTGGCGTTACCTCGGCAACGTTCAGCTCCTGCATCAGGTAGGTGCGAATCTCCGGCTGTCGATCCGGGGTGATGTCACCCGTCAGCCATGCCGCTGCCTTGGAGCCGAACACCGCCTCAATCTGCTCCGGGCGGAACAGTTCGCGCAGCTCCTGCGTCCGCGCCAGTTTCGCCTGCGAGGCGGCGACAAAGCCCCCATCGAAGCGCGGCAGCAACGGCTCATTGAACAACGCCTTGCGGACCGTCTCGAAGATGGGCGTAAACATCGCCTCTGCAGGAAATTTCTCACGGTCGAGTGGCAAGCAGCGCAAGGCTGATGTGTCCAGCATCGCATTGTCACGCATCCAGCGCATCGCCTCTACCAGCAGGATGGACGTCTCCTTGATCAGATGCTGATTCCACGGCTCGCCGCGAGGAATGTTGTCGCGGCTGGGCGTCGTGCGATACGGCCCCTGCACGAGAAAGCCAAGATGGGTCGGCACCACGGTCGGGAAGAACACCACCAAAGGCGATGCTGCCACGGGCAGTACCGACCAGCTGCCCGGCGCATCCTTGACCGCAACCAGCGAGAAGGCGACTTCCACGCGACCGACCTTCTCTTGCGTGGCCGAGAACACGTTGCGGTGGAACACCAGCCAGTTCTGATCGACCTCGGGCCTGCCGGTTTCTTGGCCAATTACGGTGATGCGGTGGACGTTGTCGCCAAGCGCCTCTGGGCTGTTGCGCAGGTAGAATCCTGACGCACCTCGTTCGACGCTCCAATTGATCTCTTCGATGTTCCGCAAGAACAGCAGCGCGCCGGGCCCCAAATGCCGAAAGCCCGCTGTGATCTCCTTCTGCGCGGTGCCGTCGCCCGACTTCAGAGGCAGGACAATCTGTGTTTCATCCGCCCTTCGTTCCGTGCGGTCGGCCTGTTTCGGCTGCACGTAGTTCTCGATGGCAAAATCCTCGTCGCCCGAGTGAATCTCCGGGCGGGCGGTGAACGTGTAGACCGACTTGAAGCCGATGCCGAACCGGCCAATTGAGAACTTATCCTTCGTGCTTTCGGCGATGCCACATACGCCTCGGACATCGGCCTCATCGAACGGCCTGCCGAAGTGGGATAGCGTCAAGCGCGTCGGCGTCAGATCAAATGTGATTTTGCGAGGCCCATTCAGATCGCCGCGCCGGCCGAGGGCGTCTTCCGCGTTCTGGAGTAGTTCGAAGATGAAGTGTGTCCGGTCGTCGTACCGGTCGGCGAGCAGCATCGGGCCGATACGCCCGATGTCGGTACCGTAGCGCCGCTGGTTCTCCTCGCAAATTGCCTCGTAGTTCGATTGCACGGCCGTTCCTCTAGGTCAGGCACCGGTTCTGGTGCCAAGTTTGCTCAAGTTCGCCATTCATAAACTATTATGACAAAATGTTTCATCAAACCAAGCGCCGCAGATGACATGGGAAAACCGATGAGCGACCAGTCGGACGAGATTCTTACTATTGACGAGGTTGCCGCCTATCTGAAAGCAGGTAAGCGCACGGTCTATCGCTTGGCCGCCAGCGGCAAGCTCCCGGCATTCAAGCTCGGTGGTACGTGGCGCTTCCGTCGCGGCGACCTGGATCAGTGGATTGCCAGCAGTATCGGCAAGGTGATGGCGGATGACGACGAGGGAGCGGAATGACCAGCGCCGCTCTTCAGTCCAAGGCCAACCCACAGCAGCTCGAAGCCATCCTCGCCACCGATGGGCCGGTGCTCATCATCGCGGGTCCCGGTTCTGGCAAGACCTTCACGCTGGTCGAGCGCATCGTCTATCTCATCACGCAGAAAGGCGTCGCGCCGGAATCGCTGTTTGTCGTTACCTTCACCGACAAGGCCGCACGCGAGCTGACCACGCGCATCTCCAACCGGCTGACCGATCTGGGTATTAAGTTCAACCTGAACGAGATGTACCTCGGCACCTTTCACTCCGTCTGCCTGCGGCTGCTGGAGGATTTTCGCGAGTACACCCGACTCAAGCGCAGCTTCACGCTGTTCGACCAATTCGACCAGCAATACTTCCTATACCAGCGCATCAAGGGCTTCCGCGAACTACCAGACGCCCAGCTCGTCATGGGCGACGACCAGACAGGTCGCTGGGCACAGTCGGAAAACCTGCTCAAGTGGCTCAACAAGGTCAGCGAGGAGGCGCTCGACGTCACGACACTGGCCATTGCACCCGAAGTGGAAATCCGAGCGCTGGCCGCGTGCTTCGCCAAGTATCAGGAGCTGCTGCACGAGAACAATTCGCTCGACTTCTCCGGCATCCAGTACGAAGCCTTACAACTGCTGGAAAAGCACCCCGAAGTGCTGGCGCAGGTGCGCGAGAAGCTGTCTTACCTGATGGTAGACGAGTACCAGGACACCAACACCATTCAGGAGCGTATCCTCCTGCTGTTGGCTGGCGAGAAGATGAATCTCTGCGTCGTCGGCGACGACGATCAGGGCTTGTACCGCTTTCGCGGCGCAACCATCCGCAACATTCTCGAGTACCCCGCGCTGTTCGACAACGGCCAGTGCAAGCAGGTCAAGCTGACCGTCAACTACCGCTCGCACCCGGACATCATTCGCTTCTACAACGAGTGGATGAAGGAGCAGGTGTGGGACGACGGTACGCGATCCTTCCGCTTCGATAAGCAGATCCTGCCGCGCGATGACGACTTCCCAGACATGCCCACGGCGGTGCGGCTCGCCGCCAGCGACGACGAGGGCGACACCACCAACTGGCACGCCGAGGTGCTGGCCTTCCTCAACGGCTTGAAGGCGTCTGGCAAGCTGGCGGACTGGAATCAGGTCGCCTTTCTGTTCCGCTCGGTGAAGAACGACAAGGTGGTGGCGCTGGCGCGCTTCCTCGAAGCCGAGGGCGTGCCCGTGTTCTCGCCCCGCTCGAACATGTTTTTCGAGCGTGAGGAAGTCCGCCTGATGATTGGCGCGCTGATCTTCCTGTTCCCGCAGTTCCCGAAGGTTCGTGCGTGGGCGGAAGGCGTGCGTTTGGACATCTGGGACTACTACGACCAGCTCTGCTTCAAGCCCTTCACCGACGAGCTGCGCAAGCCGGAGAACAAGCCTCTGCTGGATTGGGCACGCCCGCTGGCCAAGCGCCACGCCGTACTCACGCAGAACACCGACTACGCCTTCTCTGGCCTGTTCTACCAACTGCTCCAATTCCCGCTGTTCTCTCGCTTTCTCACCGAAGAAGCCGCACAGGGCGTGGACAAGGGGCGCGCGGCACGCAACCTCGGCACTTTCTCCAAGCTGCTCACCAAGTTCGAGTACCTGCATTTCGTTAGCGTGTTGAACCCGCAGTGGCTGGAAAAGAACATCCGCGACCTGTTCAACCAGTTCCTGCGCTTTCTGCGGGACGGCGGCATTGGCGAGTACGAAGACGAATCCGAGTACGCGCCCAAGGGTTGCGTGTCGTTCCTTACCGTCCACCAGTCGAAGGGACTGGAGTTCCCGGTGGTGGTGTGCGGCTCGCTGGAGGCGGTGCCGCGCAAGCAATACGGTGCGCTGGATGTGTTGCTGGAGGATGGCGACTACCTCTCGAAGGAACGCTTCGAGCCTCTGGACCACATCAAGAACTTCGACTTCTGGCGGCTGTTCTACACCGCCTTCTCGCGTGCGCAGAACCTGCTCGTGCTGGCGGCGCAGGAGAAGCAAGGCCGGGGCAAATCGCCGTCGAAGTATTTCGATCGCCTGTTCTACGAGGTGCCGAGCTGGCGCGATGTTGATCTCTCGGCGCTGACCTACGAGGCGGTCAAGCAGATCAACCTCAAGCGCGAATACTCGTTCACCTCGGACATCACCGTGTTCGAGAACTGCGCCGAGCAGTACCGCTTCTTCAAGGAACTGGAGTTCGCCGCCATCCGCGAAAGCCCGATGCTGTTCGGTACCTTGGTGCATCAAACCATCGAGGACATCCACAAAACCGTGCTGCGCGGCGAGGAGCGCACCATCACCTTCGACGGCATCAAGAGTTGGTTCGCAGCCAACTACGCCCTGCTCTCGAAGAAGGAGCGCGTATACCTTGCGCCGAGCTCGCAGCAGGCAGCGCTGCTGCACGTGTTGCGCTACTACGAGCGCGAGAACGGCAATTGGGATCGCATCAAAGAAGCCGAGGTCGAGATTTCACTGGTCAAGGATCAGTACATTCTCAAGGGCAGCGTTGACCTGATTCGCGGTGAACAGGGCACGGTCGAGATCATCGACTTCAAGTCGGAGAAGAAGCCCGACATGGAGAAGGATCGGGAGCGACTGCGCCAGTACCAGAGTCAGCTGGAGGTATACGCCCATCTGGTCGAGGAGCGCACCGGCCAGAAGGTCAGCCGGATGCATTTGTATTACACAGGCGAGGACGGCGGGAACCCATACGTCTCCTTCAGCAAGGACGACCGCGCCATCGGCAAGACCATCGTGCGCTTTGACGACATCGTGGAGCGCATCGAACGGCAGGACTACGCCATTACTGCACGCCCGGCCAAGCTGTGCCAGAGCTGCGACATGCGCGCCTACTGCGACAACAAAAATTGGAAATTCAGGAATAACGACAAATGAGCAAAACTTCGCCCGCGCAGGAGCGCCTACAACTGACCACGCCCGATGGCAGCACCACCAACGTCGAAAAGTACGAGTTCGAACCGATCAAGGGCTACCCGATGCTCAACTGGCGCGGCAAGCGTCCGTTCACTTCGACGCAGTATTACCCGGCGCAACTGAAGGAAGTCCACGGCGAGGAAGTGGATGGCTGGCGCAACAAGATTTTTTGGGGCGACAACCTGCAGGTGATGAGCCACTTGCTGAAGGAGTTTCGTGGCAAGGTCGATATGGTCTATATCGATCCGCCATTTGACTCGAAAGCCGATTACCGCAAAAAAATTCACCTGCAAGGTAGCACCGTGACAGGTGACATGGCCGCTTTTGAAGAGAAGCAGTACGGAGATTTATGGAGCAACGATGAATACCTCCAGTTCATGCACGAGAGGCTTGTTCTGCTTCGGGAGTTGCTTACAGACGAAGGGAGCATCTGGGTTCAGTGCGATTGGCACCGCAGTCATCACATTCGCTGCTTGCTAGAAGAAATTTTCGGCTCTGCAAATTTTCTGAATGAGGTCATCTGGCAGAGAACCGATCCTCACAATGATGCCAAGAGTAGGCTTGGGATTATTCATGACACCATCTTCTGGGTTGCCAAGAAAAAGGAAAAGGTGTTCTACGACTGGCAAGCAGCTGCTAGCGATCTCTCCGATTCAGCACTCAGCGAATATAGCCTGGTACTTCTTGATGATGGGCAAGTGCTGGACTACTCAGAGGAGACTGCAAACCTTGGCAGGCGTTTCAAGGTGGAAAACACCACCTACAAGGGAAAGGACCCAAAGCGGCAATTTGAATGGCGCGGAGTAAGACCATCACCTAATCGCGTTTGGACTTACGCGACTCCTGAGGAGATGGATCAAGCGTTGGAGCGTGGAGAGTTGTATTTACGCGATCCCAAAAAGGGCTCGACCCGCTGCAAGGTGTTTTTTCATGAAGAGAGCAATGGCCGCCTGTTGCAAACAATCTGGACTGACTGTGGCCGCATGAAGGGCGGATCAGATTACCCAACCCGAAAGCCGGAGCAGTTGCTGGAGAGAATCATTACTGCCGCATGCCCTGCTGGCGGCATCGTCCTTGATACCTTTGTCGGATCCGGGACTACGGCGGTCGTCGCACAGAAGCTTGATCGGCGGTTTATTGCGGCCGACATCAATTTGGGCGCAGTTCAGTCGTCGACTAAACGTTTGATTGCCTCCGTTGATGGCCTTCGCCAAAAAACCGTAATTGGCGGAAAAAGTGTGTTCACTGGATTTGAGATTCACAACGTCAACAACTACGACATCTTCCGCAACCCCGTTCAGGCCAAAGAGCTGCTGATCGAATCGCTGGAAGTGCAGAAGCTCGAATTCAGCACCGTGTTTGACGGCGAGAAGGACGGGCGCATGGTAAAGATCATGCCCGTCAACCGTATCTCCACCCGCGCTGACTTGAACGAGCTGATTGCGGGCTTCGACTACAAGGCTTGGGAGCGCAAGCAGAATGAGTCCCCAAACCGTCCAGTCGAGAAGATCACCCTCGTCTGCATGGGCCACGAGCCAGACTTGGCCGCGCAACTGGAGCTGGCCGCTAAGCCCTTCAAGATAGCTGTGGAAGTGGTGGATATCTTGCGCGACAAGGCCGATCTGGAGTTCAAGCGCGACTCGCAGGCCAAGGTTGTTATCGAGAACGGCGAGCTGGTTATCGCGAAGTTCTACCCGATGAACCTGCTGCAAAAGCTCTCGCTGCAAAAGGAATCGATCGAGGACTGGAAAGAGCTGGTCGAGTCAGTGCTGATCGACTGGAACTACGACGGCGCGGTGCTGCAACCGTCGGTGGTGGACCTCCCGGGTAAGAACAGTCTGGTCAAGGGCGCGTACACCGTGCCCCAAGATGCGGGCACCATCCGCATCAAGATCACCGATCTGCTCTCTGAATCGTGGGAAGGGAGCGTGAGCCATGGCGACTAAGCGCACAGCCATCAAGGCAAACAGCAAGGGGGCCAGCAGCGCCAGCGCGTCGCTGGACTTCGCCTTCTTCCGCTTTCTCTGGCAATTTCACCAGGACAACCGGGGCAAGTTGCGCCAGAGCTACCGCGAGCTGACGCGCAAGTACCTCGACTTCAACAACCCAGAAAAGAATCCCAAGGCCTTCCTGCGTCAGCCGCAGTTCGAGGCGCTGGAAACCTACGTTTTCCTGAAAGAGTTTCTCGGCAACGCCAAGGTTGAGGAGATCTTCAAGGCGTGGTACGAGCGGAGCGGCAAGTTCGATGGCCGCAAATTCGGCTCCTTCCTCGGCACCGCTGGACAGGAGATGTTCCAGTTTGGCGAGTCCGACGAGCTGGAGCTTAACTCCTACAAAGTGCTGTTCGAGAAGATTCGCAAGAACTCGCGCACCTACCCCAACTACATCTTCGCGCTGACGATGGGCACCGGCAAAACCATCCTGATGGCGACCTGCATCTTCTATGAGTTCTTGCTGGCCAACAAATTTCCGAAGGACGTGCATTACTGCCACAACGCACTGGTGTTTGCGCCAGACAAGACGGTGCTGCAGTCGCTCAAGGAAATTGAGGCCTTCGACCTGACCCGCGTGGTGCCGCCGGAGTACGCCAACTTCCTGACCACGCACCTGCGCTTTCACTATCTCGAAGAAGCGGGTACCTCACTGGATACGCTGGATCGCTCGCGTTTCAACATCATTGTCTCGAACACGCAGAAGATCATCCTCAAGCGCCAGCACAAGGAAAAAACGCCTGCCACCAAGCTGTTCGGCGCGACCGGCGAAACTCTGGCCGTCAACGGCGTTTATGCCGACGCCGCTGACCTCTACAACTTCGATCAGCCAGAGGAAGAAGGCGAACTGACTACCAACCAGCGCTTCGAGAAGCTGCGCCGCCTGGAACAGCTCGGAATCTACGTGGACGAGGCCCACCACGCCTTCGGCAAGGCGCTGGCCAAGGACATGGGCGTTGGGGCCAAAGAAACGGACACCAGCCTGCGCACTACTATCGACGTTCTGGCTGCCAGCCTGAACGCTGCGGGCACGCGCGTGGTGGCCTGCTACAACTACACCGGCACACCCTACGTGGGGCGCGAGGTGTTGCCAGAAGTGATCTACGCCTACGGCCTGAAGGAGGCCATCGACAAGGGCTTCCTCAAAAAGGTGACGCTGCACGGCTACGCTAACACCCGCTCCGACGAGTTTGTCGACATCGCCATCGAAAACTTCCTGAGGGAGACGGACGGTCTTCGGCCCGAAGGGCTCTCCCCAAAGCTGGCTTTCTTTGCAGCCACTGTGGAAGAGTTGATGGAAGAGTTGAAGCCCGCTGTCGAGCATGCATTGCTCAGGCACGGCATTCCGACCTCGCGCATCCTGGTGAACGTGGGCGACAGCAAGATCACAACCAACGACGATATCCGCGAGTTCAACCGACTGGACACCGAAAGCTCGGAAAAGCAATTCATTCTACTGGTCAACAAGGGCCGCGAAGGCTGGAATTGCCGCTCGCTGTTTGGCGTGGGCCTGTTCCGCGAGCCCAAGTCCAAGGTGTTTGTACTCCAAGCTACGATGCGCTGCCTGCGTGCCATCGGTGAGGCCCAGCACACCGGCCACGTATTCCTCTCTGACGACAATCTCAATACGCTCAACGACGAGCTGCAGCAAAACTTTCGTATCAGCGCTGACGAACTGCAAAAAACAGGGAAGGAGAAGGAGCGTGTGCAAGTGCGCGCGGTCGAGCCGCCGGTTAAGATCAAGCTGGTGCGCGTGCGCAAGCTCTTCCAGATGCGCGAGAAGCAGCCGGATCATGGACAGGAACTGATGCCCGAACGAGCAAACCGGGAGAAGTGGAACGAGCTGATCGAAAAGTACCGTCTGATCGAAACACAGCAAGACGGCCTAACCGCCGCCGCTGCGGCGCGCGCTTCCGGTAGCCGCACTTTTGACCTGACCTCTCGCCGCGAGAAGCGCACCTTCTCACCCATGACGCTAGTGGCTGAGGTGTCCCGTTATCTCAACCGTAGCCCATTGGAGATCGAGGAGCTGCTCGACGCGACCAAGGAGGGCACCGGTGAACTGGTGGCCATCACTAACGAATTCAATGAGCTGCTGTACGAAGAGATCATCCCACGCCTGTTCCGCTTGCTATTTGAGCTTGACGAGTACGAGAAGAAGGACGAATACGAGGTTGATCTGATCAAGGTGCCCCCGAACGGCTACTACGAGGTGTCGGCGGCCAAGGACAAGATCGTGCGGATGCATGACACGCAAATCAAGGACGATGAGCGCGCCAAGAGCTTCCACCTCGACACCTATTGCTTCGACTCCGGCTCGGAAAACTGGCTGTTCTGGGATCTGCTGCGTGAACAACGCGTGAAGAAAATCTACTTCACCGGCATGCTGACCCACGGCCAGTCCGACTTCTTCATCCAGTACATCGACCCGGATTCTCGGACGGTCCGCAGCTATTACCCCGACTTCATCTTCCAGCGCGAAGAGTCGGACGGCAGCCTGAAGTATGTAATCGTCGAGGTGAAGGCCGATAACCAGATCGAGGATGCCGTGGTACAAGCCAAGAAGGACTTCGCCCAGCAGATTGCGGTGGCCAGCGGGATGGAGTACCGGATCTTTAAATCCTCAGACGCTGACAAGCGGCACTTTCGAATGTTGCTGTAGGTGCAGCTTTTCTGGCAATGGCGATTTCATCGCTTGGACGGTCTTTTCGCCTTGCTTGGCTAAAGACTGCCGGGGATTCAAGAACAGACTCATAAATAAAAAAGTTTCAGCAATATATCCTTGACGTGATGTTTCAGACGTCGACGGCATCGCCGAAGACCGTCGCGGCACGGTTTCAGTCTTCAACAGCCCATTTCCAGACATTCGTTCATTCAAGTCTGAGGTGGCTGAGTGCAAGGCGGTTAATGCATGGCTTATTGAGCGGGTAAAGGAGGGACTGGCCCCACACGAGTTGGGCGTCTTCGTTAGGTCAGAGCCTCAAATTTCACCAGCGGTGGCAGCCGTCATAGCGGCAGACATTCCGTTCAGCGTACTTGACGAGTATGTGGAGACAACAAATGGACAAGCCAGTGTCTGCACCATGCACCTGGCAAAAGGGTTGGAGTTCCGTGCGGTGGTTGTGATGGCCTTCAATGACGAGGTGATTCCATTGCAGGAACGCGTCGAGGCAATCACGGACGATGCCGACATTGAAGAATGTCTACAACACCGAACGCAACCTCTTGCACGTGGCCTGCACACGGGCGCGGGATAGGCTGCTTGTAACGAGCGCCGCCCCCGCGTCAGAGTTTTTGGACGATCTTCGTGGATAAGAAACGTGGCCTACCCGGCTGTGTTTTATTTGAGTACTTGAAGGAATGATTTGTCCGAGTGCGGTTTCAATACATGCTCACGGGCGGCCATTGTCATGGGCGTAAGATCTCGATAGCAACACACCATGGGGCAATCGCCTACTGGTGTGCTTTTTTCTTTTGTAGCGATTACGTGCGTAAGAGCACAAAACATGTAGGACTGCAGGGATGACAACCTGTTGCCGGAGGGGCCGCTATAAGTCTCGGGTACTGCTAACTATCTGAGTCGACTGAAGGTGACGGCACACCTGTAGATTCAAGTCTACAAATTCTTTCCAACTGTATTGCTGCACGTAGTGCAATACGTACTGCCGATCCACCCGGCAAATGTCCGGGCGTTCGGCATAAATGGAGCACCCTTTGCTCAAGCTATCGTAGTGCCTACATGTTCCATCGCCGCTGTCCAGAAACTGGGTTGCATGGCTCAAGTGCACATGCTGGCAGCACAGGCCGCACTGGGTACACGGAAATTCGGGAATCACTTAGCGAGCGATCCCAGCCACTTGCGAGTGCTCACCGACTGGCCCATTTCGAATGGTAACTTAATACCTCGCTTGGCCACTTCTTCCCTTAAGATCAGTCCCCGTTCGATTTCGTCGTTGCAGGTACCCAGCTCCTGTGCAAATTGTGTAAGCTCCTCTGCATTTAGATTGAATTCAATGCGTGCGAGTTCGCCCAGGTATCGGTCCAACTCGGCATTGATGGCCTGAAACTCACGAACCGTATAGACATACGTACTGTTATCTACAACAGACCACAGCTTCTGCATCATGGGACTGTACAACAGTACGTACTGCAACCCCACTATGATGAGGCCCGTGGTCAACGCACCGAGGAACGCTGCGATATCGTTGCCAAATGGGAATTGCAGCAAAGGTACCAGCTCTGCATAGATCAGCGAGCCGATAATGGTCGCCACACCAGCCGAGAGAATCTGTAACACAGCCTTGGTAAGCTCAATCGCAGACAGGTTGTCTGGATTGAAGGCTAGTATTTTGAACGCCTTGACTAATTGTCCCCACATCTCACGGATAATTTTTACCGCACTTTTGCTGGTGGTAGCAAAAATATTGAATACAGTGGTTGTGGCGCTGGCCAAGATGCCAGAAAAAATGCCATCCTTGAATGTAGTCAAGAAACTACGGAAACGCGCTTGAATGCGATTCCATAAACTTTCTAGCATTGCTTTGATGTCGATAAGGAAGCCATCAAGTGAGAAGCTCTTCCGCGAACGGTCCACGATTTCAGGAATTTTTGCGCGCAGCTCGAACCAAAGTTCTGCATAGATAAGACCGAGCATCTGCCGGACGCCCATTTTTATTCCTGCGGTGCCAGCTTCTTGAAGTGCCGATCCCAAGAATTTACTGCTGGTGTAATATTTTTGATTAATTTGACTATTGTACTCTTTTCTGGCCGCTTGGTCCTTTTTTCTCATAGATGCTGGATCGACGGATTTAAGCGCCTTGATCTTTTCATCGTTCTTTCTTATCGAATCCTCAAGGCCTTGCGCCTCGTGTCTCTGTTGAGGCGTATCTCGTGGCATAAACGCGAGACGCTTTTGATCAGCCGCCAATCCCTCTTCAGCTCGTTCAATTCTTTCGGGAAGCTTGCTAAGGAAGTCCTCTACCGAAAGATCGCTTTTAGAGGTGTTGATGCTCGCGTGGGTCGATTGAAAATTGCTCCCATGGCTTGCCAAGTTTACAGCATCTAAATCTGCCAATACGCGACCTGCATCGTTATAGATTTCCTTCGCAGAAATCACATGATCCAGGTGGCGAATGCCTTTCTTATTGGCTATTATTTTTCCTGTATATCCATCCTGTAGAATTCCTATTTCTTGTAGAGCTTTGTCTTCTCTGCCTTTTGCGATGAAATTTTCATGCTTATCAAAGTTCGATTTTTTTCTGTCGTATGCTTCTTTTTGCTGGAAGCGTTCATGCTCCTCTGAAGTTGCATAAACGCCATTCCGGGCGTTGTGAATGGTATTGACGTCACCTCCATCCTTGTCTTTGAATAGCAAAAAATCCAATCCGAAACTGGTGGTGAGCGCATGAATGACGCTTTTTTCCAGCTCGGTAGCCCAAGGAAAGTCTATGGCAGTTGCTTGCATGATGGTGTCTAGAAGGTTAGGTAAGGGGATATTTGGAACTCCCCTTTCTATTGAAAATCAAACGCTCGCGAATTTTTGTGCGTCTGTGTCTGCTTGGCTTAGCGCTTTGTCCACCGCGTCGACGTTCAAGATCATGGAGCCGTCGCTATCCTTAGCCATTTCTGGAACGCCGTTCTCGTCCCTGACCACAGTGCCATTGACTTCCTTCAACTTGAAAAGAGGTGTGGTGATGACATCGGTCAAAATGGCGGCAAGTGCGTAGCCGTTTTCAATAATCTGGAGAATGGAATCTCCTAGTTTGTTGATTTCGGCGTCGACATCGACATTGCGTCCCTTGAGGTCTTCGATGAAGCAATTGAGCTGCTTGAGATTGTCGAAGTAGCCATTGAACTGTGCATAGATAGATGTCAGCCCGCGCCTGACCTTGCGTGCACATTCCTCCGTATTGTTAAGGGATTCCTCGGCTGCGCTCAATTTGCTGACGGCGTTGGTCACTTGATCACTGGCGTTGCGTGCATTTTTTAGCGCTTCTTCGCCATGGCTGTCATAAGCCCAACCTGCAATAGCCAATACGGGAGCTGCAACGGCAGCTCCAAGAATGGCTGTGCCGCCAGCCATACCAAGGCCTCCAGCTGCGAGAGATCCACCTCCGAGAGCAGCCAGCGTAGCGTTGGTTGCGGCCACTCCTGCCAAGGACGAGATGGCCGTGCCGGTTGAGGCAGCTCCGAGTGCCATCACACCACCGTAAACCGCGAAGCCGGCCGCGGCGCCGGCTGCTCCAGCACCTGCCATGCTGCCAAGAACACCAATAGCGGAATAGCTGTAGCCTTCAATTTTTTGCAGCTTATGCTGAGGAATGTGAATTTCCAGCTTGTCCTGACGATTCGTGTTCAGCTTGCTGAGTAAGGCATCGGCTAGGGTTTTGAAATCGCCAAAGCTCTTGCCGATTTGAAGCTCAAGCTCGCCCAGCCATTTGAGCGCATATTGGGTGTCACTCTCTTGCTTATCAAACTCTGCTCTTTTTCTAGCATAGCGGTCTTTAGCATTTTTGACGATTTCGTCGGCTTCGGAATGTTTCTGATAGCCGTCATAGCCTTTTTTGCCGCCGTACGCTGCAGCTGCTAGGGCGGCTGCGCCGATGATGAGTGGAAGTGGCATGGCTTGAACCTTTCTGTTGATGGAGAGTGGCGAAAAAATGGGAAAAGAGAAGTATCGTCAGAGTGGGCTAGTAGCAGCTTTTCGCTCTTATGCAACTTTTATTGATTCTTGAAATTCCAGCTTTAAGTGCGCTGCGACGTGTGTGCTATTAGCTCGTCCACTTTCCGTGCGAATGAGAAGCATCAGAAACAATGTGCTTTTTCATCAGCTCAAACTCTTCGCGTGTCAAGGCGCCTTTTTGATGCAACTCGAAGAGCGCCTTGAGCTCGTCGACGGGGAAGAGATGTGGCGATGCCCGAAGCACATCGGCCGGTATCGCATGCTTGCTGGGCCGTGGGGACTGCCATAGCGCGGCGGGTGACCGATTGGTGCCGCGCACGATGGCTCCGACGCCGGAATAAATGCCGTAGAACAGGCAGCAAACCAGGAATAGCCCGATCAGTCCAAAGATGAGAAATGCCATATGCGCTCTGGATTAGTTGAATGGTTAGGCCACATGGGGGCTTGTGCTTTCACCCCATTGCGTCAAGGCTTGTTGCAGCCCTGCAACCAGCGTCTCATGCCAAGCCATGGGTTGCACGATGCGGACGTGTGGCAACCAATGGCGCACGATGGGAAGCAACTGCTGCGGGTGGTTAATGTGGGCGGTAACCAGTAATGAACCATCGCTGTCCGCGCGTTGCTGCTGCTGAGGAAGCAGTGGGCGGCGGGCGAAGTAGTGAGCAGCCTCGGAACTCACGCGAAGCAGCACCTCGGTGGTTTCTTCGGTAAACCACACATCATCCTTGGTATTGATGTAGTCTTGGTGCTTCTTGATCGGGATAAAGCGGCTGCCTTTATCTACCTGTAATGACTCGATCAGGGCCACGCTGAAATTCTTAAGCCGACCTGTCTCGGTCGCAGCCAGATACCAAACCCCAGTCTTGTAGATCAACCGGTAAGGCTCCACTTGCCTAGCCTTGCCTTTGTAGGTAAAGGCGCAGGAATGGCGCGCCTGAACGGCCACTTCCAGTTGCTCGAAGACTGCGCGATGAGCGCTCAGGTCTTCGGCTGGCAAGGGCTGTACATGCAAGGGGTGCGGCGTATTGGGACGGCTGAGTTGATCCAGTAGATAGCTCAGGCTGGCATTTGGAAAGAGCTTATCCGTGCCCGCTAAACGGGCGTAGTCAGTGAGCCGGTTGGCTGGGATGGTGCTGCGCGCGCTGTGGGTGAGCTGCCACTGCCCTTCCTTATTGCGTTCAGCGATGCCATCCAAGCGTTCGTTTAAATCGCGTTCGATGGTACGGACGTCCACGCCGAACTCGCGTGCCAATAGATGTTTGTCGATGACATCGCCTTGGTGCAGTCGGGCAATGATGTGACTGAGGCGCCAGGCGAGTTTTTCAGTTTTTGGCCGTGGCGCTGGAGAGGAACGGTGCTTCATCGGTTGTGGTTTGTGAGACGTTGACAAGCAGTTTACGAATCGGCTCCGACAGGTTGTGTCTCAATGAAGGGGAAACAGAAAAGAAATAGTTGCAATAATTTGAATCTCTTATTTTGCAGTATATATGCTGAATTCTTCGGCGCAGCCTGTCGCACTCTTGAGACATGGAACATGTGGTCGATCAGGCATTGGGACAGGCGCTGCGTAAGCTGCGTACCGAGCGCGGCTGGAGCCAGGCGGAGCTGGCGCTACGTGTACAGATGGACCGCAACTACCTGTCCCTTATCGAACTGGGCCGCAACAGCCCCAGCGTGCGCATGCTGATGCGGCTGTGTGCGGCACTGGATGTGAAAGCCGCCGATGTGCTGATCGATGTGGATCGGCGCATGCAGCGACAGAAAGTGGCTCAGGACTGAGGGAAGCCGCTACTCATCTCTTGCGCCTGCCCTTTGCGTAAAACATAGCGGTGTGCTCGCATCAGTGCATGCTTTTGTGCTTGTGTGACTCGGATGAGCCGAGAATGCTGGTCATAGTGACCATGGGTTCGAGCGCTGCACCAGGGTTGTGGGGCAGATACGTACTCGCCGCAACGTCCGATTAGGTGCCGAAATCCGCGGTGACAGCAATACCTAGCGCCGAGATGGGGGCGGAACACATAGAGGGCTGGCCAAGCGGTGCCTCAAGTATTCTGCAGCAGCTCCATCTCGCGGTCTTTAATTTCCAAGTGAGCCACGATGCTCAGGGGAGTGTTCTCTTGTATGGCTTCGGCCGTGCTGTGGGCCTGTGTGGCAGGCATGGCTTGCATAGGTGCAGTGACGGGAGCATCGTCGGGGCCGCTCTGCCCTAGTACTGCCAACAGCTGGTTGCGCCAACGGCTCGAGAAGTCTGACCCCCAGGCCTGCAGACGTGCCCTTGTGGAAGACGCATCGGACATTGCGGGGGGCGATTCTGGTCTGGCAATTGTCTGTTGGCGGTGATTGCCAGCCATTGCAGGGCGGCCGTTGAACAGTAGCTGTTGTTTGTCGTTGACTCTCAGGAGGCCCAGGCGGGTTGTTAATTCGCATTCGTCCATCGGCAGGCCGGGCTGCATATAGGCGTTGCGTGCACGTACGACGTGCCACCAGCCCGCGGGCGTCTGCTCGAACTCCAGCTCTTGCGTACGTCGATCAGTTGGTTCCTTAGTAATGGTGCCTTCAGCGATGCAGCGCAGGTCCGGCAAACAGTTGGTCATAATGACACTGCCTGCTAACGAGTCGTTGGCAAAGGCTTAGCCGATCAGGTCGCCTGATCCTCGGCTGCCAAACGACAGCACCGAATAGCGGGCGCCACGTTCGAGCAGGCCTTCCAGGTCCTCGGCACGGGTTGAGGTAGATCCCACGGCGTATACCAACAGTTTGAGCAGAGTGGCAGCGATGCGCCACAAAGCGGGGTAAGAGAAGTGCATGGTCAAGTTTCCAAGGCTGCACCGACGAAAATCAGCAGGGTGCAGAGCAGGGATGTGGATGCAAATACTGTGCCCAGAACACCAAAGACTTTGCTGCACCCGACTCGCGTCAGGCTGGCAATGCCTAAGCCCAACGCGACCACCTGGGCCAATGCGGTCATCAGCATGAGCAAGCCGATCATGCCGGCCAGCAAGGTGTCGGTGTCCAGACTGCCGGGCTGCGTGGCGTCGGCGACTGTTGCCGCAACGACCAGGCCAAACATCCCCAGGCTCCCAGCCAGGCTGACGGCAAATGAAGCAATCCCTAGGCCGGAATGCGGTAACTCCTGATGTGGCGGGTTGGGAGGCTTCTGCATGGGCCGCTCTGCTTACCAGAAGAATCCAAAGGCTCCGGGGCGCTTGGCTTGGTAGGCCTGTAGTTTGGTTTCGAACGCCGCATCGCTCATCCAGATGTAGCGAACTACTTCGACCCAGGTCAGCACCAGTACGGCGAGGTAAGGCAAAGCACCGAGCGACGGGTGGATGGCGCCGAAGATGGCAGAAAGAATAAGTACTCCCAGCGCCTGTGCCAGACCCCAGCCCCAAGCTCCCATGTAGAAGCGATGAGCGCCCAGGCAACCGACAAACAGGGCCCACAAGGTGAGCACGGGCTTACGCTTGGGGTGCTGCGCTTTTAGCTTGGGCTGAGCAGAGTAAGTATTTGTCGGCTGCGGCAGGGCCAGTTGGATCTGCTGGGGTTCTCCATTCTGGTTGAGGGTGAACTCAACGGCCATGCCTGCTTCGGGCGGTACGACATCCTGCCAATTGCTGATAGGAAACATCAGCCGTTGGCTGTTTTCTGCGGCGATGACGCCGGTCTGCTTATGCTCGTTGAAAACGAGAATTTGTCCTCTCATGAGTCCTCCTTGATAGTAGATGGCCGCCTTTGCAAGGCGGAAACAGCAGGCAAGGGCAGCTATCGACTAAGAAGTGCGCTGCGGTCAAACTATGCTGTTGAGAGGACTGTAAAAAGAGGGTGCGACAGTGTGTGTCGCTGAGCGAGATCGGCTGGAGCAAATTTTGATTTCGAGTACTTTGCCGTTGTGGGCGACTTGCAGAGCCCACTCATGGATGACGAGACTTTGAGTTTCGAGGTTCTGAGTGATTAGGCCGAATTGGTAGTATTTACCAAGGCTAACTTGACACGTCAAGTTCACAGTGCTCGATAATATGTACCCATTATGTTGACGTTTAGCCGTGGCAACCTGCGCATTAAATGCAGGGTGGAAATCTCAAGTGCACACTACAGCAAGCGTCGGTGGCCAGGGTAAGAATGAACAGTAATGACTCGTTCTTGGCAGTTCGGAGGGGTGGACGAAAACTTAGACTGCGAATCAAGCAAGAGTGCATGCGTTTGCCCGAAGCCTGAGATTTCAACGATCAGAATCCAAAAAATTCTCAGTCATATATCCTTGTCAAGATACAAGAACAGATCTCCTTGATCTTACCCCTACATCCATCCTCATTTCTTCTGCCCTTTAGCGCCCTTGACTTCCTGTCAGGGGCGCTTTTTTATGCCTGGAGCATTCATGACTATCCGATGTCCCCATTGCCATTCCATCTCTACACGAACCAAATCCACCGCTAAGAAAGTTGGCCAGAACGTGGGCGCCATCGCAGGCACTGCGGCGGGCTTCGCCAATGCAGTACAGGGCGCTGCACTTGGTGCGCGCGTAGGACTTGTTGCTGGCCCGGCTGGCACGGTGTTTGGCACCGCTGTAGGCGGCATCGTAGGCATCGTTGCAGGTGCCGCCATCGGCCGAGAGATCGGCGGAAGCGTTGGCGAGAAGGTTGATGAGATCTATCTCGAGAACCACCAATGCCTCGACTGCAACCACTCATTTCGTGCTTAAACCAAGGAGTCAGCCACCATGTCCCACCTCATCGAAACCATGGCCTATACCGGCCAAACCCCTTGGCACCAACTGGGCCACGCTCTCCCGCAAAAGCAGCCTCTCGAAGTTTGGGCGCAAGCTGCTGGCATGCAGTGGCAGATCCTGGAGACGCCTGTTCGTTATCTGGCCACTGAAGGCCAGGATGCGGCGTCATCCTTGTATGGCGAACCCATGGAATACCCAGAGCAAAAGGTGCTCTACCGCAGCGATACCAAGGCACCGTTGTCGGTAGTCAGCAACCGGTACCAGGTGGTCCAGCCGCGCGATGTGCTGGAGTTCTACCGCGATCTCACCGAGGTCGCGGGGTATGAGCTCGAAACAGCAGGCGTACTCAAGGCTGGGCGCAAGTTCTGGGCACTGGCCAGGACTGGCAAGTCAGTCGCTCTCAAAGGCGATGACCAGGTCAATGGCTATCTGCTTTTGGCAACTTCCTGCGATGGTACTTTGGCAACGGTCGCCATGCCCACCACGGTGCGTGTGGTCTGCAACAACACCTTAGCCATTGCACTGCAAGGCGGTGTGAATGCTGTGAAGGTGCCGCACTCTACCAGCTTCGATGCCCAGGCCGTTAAACGCCAGTTGGGTATTGCGGTGGGTCAGTGGGACAGCTTCATCTACCAGATTCGCACTCTGGCAGAGCGCAAGGTCAAGAGCCATGAGTCCATGAACTTCTTCCTCAAGGTGCTGTGCGATTCAGACAAATCTGCGTCGCTCGTCAAAGGGAAGGGTGGCCTCACCAACGAGCGTGCCTTGCAAAAGGCGCAAATGCTTTACGACGGCCATGGCAGGGGCGCCACCAAGTCTGCAGCCCAAGGTACTGCTTGGGGCCTACTGTGTTCAATCACCGAGTATGTCGATCACGAGCGGCGCGCACGCAGCCAGGACAACCGCCTCGATAGTGCATGGTTTGGCCAGGGCGCTGCGATCAAGCTGCGCGCATTGGAGCACGCGCTGCAATTGGTGGCTTGATGGATTTTTGGAGACTACCAGGTCGAGGGCTGACGCACTGCTCAGAACCTTACTCTCAGCATCCACCTCAGCCTTTTGCCAGTTCTTTTCATCCACCATCAGCAATTTCTTCCCGCGCACCAAGCACAGAAGCCCTCGCCATTGCGGTGAGGGCTTCTGTGCATTGGCGGGAATGTTTGGAAATGGAGCACTCTTATGCCAATCACTTCTCTTCCCGCTGGACAGGGCCAGCCGCTTGATCCTGTGAATCCCCCTGAACGCAATCCTGGCGCAGGCCATGGATCAAACCGCCCAGCCTTGCGACTCGTGTCCACCCGAAACATGCCCAGGGAGACCTGGCTTGACGTCCGGCGTCAGGGTATCGGCAGCTCAGACGCTGCTGCAGCAGTGGGCCTCAACCCCTACCAGTCTCAGCTCGAGTTGTGGATGCACAAGACTGGCAAGGCGGAAATGCTGCCTGCCGTGGATCCCCACGATGAGACATCACCCATGTACTGGGGCACCTTGCTCGAACCCATCGTTGCCGCCCACTACACCAAGCGCACTGGGAACCGCGTGCGCCGTGTCAATGCCGTGCTCGGCCATCCACGCATTCCTTGGATGCTGGCCAATATTGACCGCGAAGTGGTTGGTGCTTCAGATGTCCAGATCCTGGAGTGCAAAACGGCTGGCATCAACGGCGCAAAGCTCTGGAGGGATGGTGTGCCGGAATATGTCCAGCTGCAGGTCATGCACCAGCTGGCTGTCACGGGCAAACAAGCTGCAGACGTCGCGGTATTGATTGGCGGTCAGGAGTTGCAGGTCCACCGCATCGAGCGCGATGAGACCATGATCGCGCAGCTCATTGCGCTGGAGGAGCAATTCTGGGGCTGGGTCCACAGGGGCGAAGAGCCGCCCGCTGATGCCTCTGAAAGCGCAGATACAGCGCTGCGGTGTCTCTACCCACAGGACAGCGGAGAAACAGTGGACTTGTCGGAGGATATTCCGGCAATTCATGCATTCAATCAGCTTGTTGAAATCCGGCAATGGATGAGTGACTGGGAGGCGCAAGAGGCACTGCTCAAGCACCAGATCCAGCAGCGCATGGGGACTGCGTCACGCGCGAGCTTTAGCAGCGGATCCATCAGCTGGAAACGCAGCAAGGATGGCCAGAGTTTTGACGCTACGCGCTTCCAGCAAGACCATCCCCACCTCGCTGCCAGTTACATGCAGCGAAAGCCTGGCTCCAGGCGCTTTCTGGTGCAGACCGCCGGGGCATGAGAGCGCGGCGACTAACGAGATGCAAGAGATGTTGTGAGCGATCAGCAATGGTCCTCTACGTGATCTTGCACACACCTCCAGCAAACGCACCCGCGACTCTACGGCCCCTGTTATCTAGCAGGGGCTGTTCTTTTATGACAGGAGAACACCATGATTCATGGACTGATGATGACTCCGCCCGTTCTGGGGCGGATTGCCATCGGCAAAATGGTTGAACGCAATGGCAAACGCTTGCCCGAGAAGGATGATGAATTCACCATCACGACCCAGGTGCAAAATCGCGCCGGCTGGGTGCTGCATCCCATCGATGGGCTATTGCGCGGGCAGCTGGCTCAACGTACAAGTCGCACTGATCTTCCAGCGGCAGAGGCTGCGGCGCAGCAAGGCATGCAGGAGCACGAAGCCAAAAGCAGACCGTGCCCCAAACCGACATTGCAAAGCAAGATGGCAAGACGCGCCAAAGAGCAGGGTGCATCTGCAGCTGCTGCAGCCGCTGCAGCACATCCCGCAGCGGGGGCTGGCTCTGGTCCCGGATCCATCCCTTCAGTTGAGCCAGCTAACGCGGCATTGCCCGCTCCCAAGCTGCGCAGCATTCCGGTGCGGCTCTTGTTCAATGACCCAAGCTTAAATCTGCGTGCGTCGTACACCATGTTTGACCGGGCGACAGCGCGGCCCATTTGTGTAGGGGATGGCGAGAGTTGCAAGCGGGCCAAACAGGGCGTGATGGAATCTCACCCTTGTCCAGGACCCGACCATTGCGCGCTAGGAATGGAGGGAAACTGCAAGCTGTTTGGGCGCTTCCATGTGCGCATTGACCATGTTGACTATCCCAGTGATGACTGCAGTACCTTCGTCTTGCGTACCACCGGCGTCAACACCGTCCGAACCTTGATGGCTCGCATGCAGTATCTGCAAGCATTCTCTGGCGGGCTGCTGGCCTACTTACCCCTGGAGCTGCGCCTCAGAGGTAAGTCCACGACACAGTCCCACCGTACAGCGATCTACTACGTGGATCTGTGTGTGCGGGAGGGCATGGGGTTGGAGGCCGCTGTGGCACAAGCGCGGGAAGTGGCAGAGCGCGCGCAGCGCGCAGGCCTGAACCAAGCAGCGCTGGATACCGCAGCCCGCAAGGGATATGCGCAAGGCCTCTTTGAGGAAACGGCAGAAGAAGTGGGCGACGTGCTGCAGGAGTTCTATCCACGCAATGAAGGTGGGGCACAAGGAGATAGTGATGGTCATTCAAACGATCACTGATGCAGGCGCTGACTCTGCAGCGAGCTTTCAGCTGCAGCACCGCTATATGGCAGGGCTACGGTTTAACAGCATCTGGGAGTCTCAAGTTCGAGCGAGGACAGGGCAGTGGCGCTGGAAGGCCATGGACCTGTGGGAGCCATCCTCGAGGGAGACGCGGGAATTGGATCCGCAAGGGGCATGGTGGTGTGTGCGCCAGTGTTCTACTCTCATGGGCCAAAAATCTCGCACCAGCCCGCAGCTTCCTAAGCTGCGGTCTCCGTGTCCTGAGCCAAGTGAGATGCTGCAAGCCCTGCTACCCAGTTGCGATGCGCGGGAGTTGAATACCGATGAGGCTGAAGGACCTCCTGGTCGCTTTATCGACGAACTGGTCGCAACGATAGAGAAGCAAGGGTGCGCCTTACTGCGTTTTGAAGCAACTGCAAGACCATCTGTTCCCTCTCGCGTGCGCTGGGTCTGGATGGTGGGTACAGAAGCGCGGGTAGGAGATAACGGCTTGTCTGCGCTGCTGGTGGTCGGACCGCATTGGCCTGCGCCATGGGGTAGCGGGTTTGGGGCCAGAGCGCATGCACTGCCCGATGGGAGCTGGAAGATCTGCAGTGTCGATGGTGAAGTCATGCACGGGCGATTGACTGGCTGCATAACTGCCGGGCCTGCAGCCGATGCATCCCTCGCTGCTTGCTAAAAGAAACTACTTCGCGCGTGGCGATTCGGTTGGTGGCTTAAGCAGTGTCCATGGCTCCACCTGCAAGGCTTGCGCCATGCGCTCGATGTTGGAGAGCGAAACGTTCCAACGAGATCGCTCCACTGCCGAGACGTAGGTGCGGTCCAGCTCGCACTCCATGGCTAACCTCTCTTGCGACCATCCCTTGTCGACGCGCTTGAGCCGAATCCAATAGGCGAGAACATCGCGCAGGTTCTCGGGATCGGGCAGATGTGAGGGGGGAGTAGGTTTGGCTGACATCCCTCCAAGCATCTGTTTCTGATACATTTGTATCTACGGAGTTTGCATCACATATGGCGTGATTCTTGGCTCTGGCACTGCAATTGTGGGTCGGGTGGTCAACCCATTGGACTTTCTCTCGTTTATATATGATGAGTTTGCTTCACATATGGTGCGAGCTCTATATCGGCAGGCTAGGAGGGCTGCCGTGTCTTTGTTGGAACTGGCCTGCGTATGCAGCCCAGCTGCAATTCATTTCACATCAATCCCTGAGGGAAAAAACATGAGTGCATCTCAAGCAGAACCTATCCAGTGGTTCTATGAAGATAACGGTCAGAAAAAAGGCCCAGTGACAGAAGAGGCCATCGCTCAGCTCATACGCGCATCCACACTCTCGGGCAGCACGCCCGTGTGGAAGCAGGGCTTTGCCGATTGGACCGCCGTCCAGAACACCGATTTGCGGGTGCACCTGGACATGACAAGCCCGCCGCCGCTTTCCGGCGAGCACATCAAAAACAAAGTGGTGTGGACCCTGGCCTTTGCGCCCCTGCTTGGGGGATTCCTTGAGTGGGGCCTGGCAGAGATTGTCTATAGAGGTGATGACTCCGCTGTGGAGAGCGCCATGAATAACGGAACGCTCTGGTTCGTGACCTTGTTTTTAAACATTGCCCTGGCCATTTTTGATGAAAAGCTTCTCACGAAGGCGGGTCACAACACCAGCAAGTTCAAAGGCTGGCTGTGGATTGTTCCGGTCTATCTCTACCAACGCGCAAAAGCAACGAAGCAGAGCATTGCTTATTTCATTGTCTGGATCGTCTGCTTCTTGGTCAACTTCGGTATGTACGCCTGAGGGCGATCTATCAGCAAATATTTACTTCAACAATTGGGGAAAAAATGAAAGTACTCGTCCTCGTATCGCTGTCTGTCTTGAGCCTTGCTGCTTGTGGCGCCAGCAAAATCCCAGAAACCTCGGATGTAAAAGCTCTTCTGGAGTCCAAGATCCAGGGCTGCAAGAACATCAAAATCACCAACGCCAAGAAGACCAATGGCTATCCGCATTCGACTTTGGCTGATGTCCATGTGGTGGAGTATTCGTACACCCTTGCCCTGAAAAACCCGTCGGAGTACAAGTCGTTGGCGGGTACTTATGAGAAAGAGAAAAAGATGCTGCAGTCTTTCAACTCTTCCATCGATGACATCCTCACACGCTCTAGCGCAGCACTGGCGGAAAGGCGCAATCAGGAGTTTGCCGACCTGCAGCGTGAGGGCCGAGAAATAGAGAAGAAAAAAGAGGAGTTCATGCGCCAAGCCAAAGTTGCCGGGAACGTCTCATACAAGATCAGCCAGTACTACTTAGCAGGATGCGAAGAGACCATCAAGGATGTGGCGCCTGTCAGCGGATTTCACGGCCGGCAAACACTCAATATTGGTCTCGGAGCTGACTCCTCTGACGGATGGCTCGATATCAATGACATTGACATGACCGGCAAGGCCATGATGCGCAAGACTGACAACGGATGGCGTGCCTACTGAGTGCTTTGTTGTGCTCGTCTTGGGGAAGACGGTAATCCCTAGTAATGAGGCGTCCAAGCTATGTGCTTGGACGCCTTTTAACTTGGCTAGAGAGGCCGTCAGATGATGTTGCTGGTGTCCTGGAATCCCAGTAAGAAACCAAGCTACGAGTAGGGCGCTCATACTCGTCTCCATCGCGCTAGAGACATTTGTTAGAAATCAGATTGCACCCGCGGTGCAATGATTAGGCTATAAATTTTTTTCGTCAGCGAAAGATATTACGGACTCTGGTCCTTTTGAATGGAGAACTCTTGATCGTCTGAATTCAAAGGGGGTGCATGTGCCGGACAACAACGGACACTTGCTGTGCAGGTTCGGGCCCACGGTCTAGTTGTTTGGGGTTCGTTCAACAAGGGCCGTGGCCTTCACGCGACGGGACAGATAGAAGTAAGTCGCCATCTGTAAGATGGCCATTCATCGATCAACTGGTGCCACTCTATGATCCGAGCAGCGGTCACTTCCTCTAGCATTCAAGCAGTTGGATACAGCCTTCCCGCCCAAACTCTTGAGATCGAGTTTGTCAGTGGCGGGGTATATCGATACTTCAATGTTCCTGAACGCCTCCATGCGGGTCTGATGGCTGCCGCATCCCACGGCTTGTACTTTGATGTGCACATCAAGGAGGGAGGCTTTCGATTCGAGCGAATTGGCTAAATTGTCTGCATCTGCAGCAAGAAAGACTGCGTGAAGAGCGGCACACCGCCGGTGATGCGTAATGCTATTTTTAACGCGTAGACCACGCCTCAGTGCCAAGCGAATAGAACGTAGCGACGAGAAATAGCAGCTGCAAGCTGCTTCAGGCTGATCTGAGACATTCGGCTTTGCCTTGCCAGGGTCCGTTGCATCCGTTTCCGGACGTTGGCTCAAAAGTGTCTAGATAGACCGGGGCAATTCAGTTGGTGAAGCCCTAGGCGCAATGCTTCCTTCCGAAGCTCATAGCCCAATACCATACCTACTCGTCGACCTCATTCGGTGGCTCTTGCATATGCTCATCCAGACCGCAGCTCGGTCATCGCATAACCACGCTAGCTATCGATTGCATACCAACCCCATTCTTCACACGGCTTCGACCACAGGCTTTAGGCTCTCTCGCAATGCGACCAGAGGCCCTTGGAGCCGTGCCACGGCCTCGTCAAAAGATTCCTTGGAGAGAATCCCTCTTTTTTGTGTAAGTCCGACAGTATGGAAGTCCCCCAGTTGTGCACTCTCAGGCAGGCGTTCGGCGGCCAATATGACTTGATGGTGAACCCCTGCAGCCCTTCCCAAACCCTCGACCATCTTTGTCAGATTGGGATCGTCCTGACCCGACTGCTGAGGGGTATCGACAACAAATGGAAAGAGCGGGGAGTCCCCCCATTCAGCGTTCGTCGCAAGCATGGCCAGGTGCACAGCCAACATGGAGCGAGGCGCGGAGCTTCCTCCTGACTGAGCACGCGCCCCAGGTTTGGGATCGCCGATCTGCTCGTCCGTAGGGACATCGACCAAGTTGGACAAACTCGAGACCTGCGACGAAAAATACTTGCGAACTTGAGCCAGACGATCAGGGTCTTCAAACTTTTTGACCTCCTCATCTGCCTTGGATTTTTCTGCTTCCAGCTTCTTCAAAGCGGTTGATAGATCGCCGCTGACCCGCTGAAAGGCTGTGTCGAGGGTTCTCTTGCTCTGCGAGGCCAGAACTTCTTCGAGCTTCAGCTTCGCTCGACGCTCCTGCTGGAGCTTGTCGAGTTCGGCAATGTTGCGCTCCACCACTCGCAAGCTTGCACGAATGTTGGCCTCTTTGCCGCCGATTTCATCTGCTTGTGCCCGAAGCTCCATGATGAGTCCGCCCAAGGACTCTGCGTCGCTCGAAAGAAGAATTCGAGCGTGGAAGGAATTCTCATGGACTGTGCCGCACGTCGGGCACTCGATGGCCTCTCCAGCACGGTCCGTCAGGTATGCGAAGTCGCCTTTCAGCTCGTTGTAGGCGGCAAGCGCGACCTTCAACTCCGAATGCACCTTTTCACGCGTGTTGACCAGCCCGAGAAGTTGGCCACGGATGCGAACTTGTTCCTGCTGGAGCTTGGTCGCTTTGCGGCCCAACTCCGCGAGTTCAGTGCGAAATGCAGCGAAGTTCAGAGATGGCAGGTTCTTAGGCAACACATCTTGTACCCTCTTGAAAGCCGCCCGCTGCGCTTCAAGTTCCTTGCGCCTATCGGTGACTCGCTCGCCGATTTCCGTCGAGAGATGTTTCGCCTGGAAGTACGCGTTCGGCCGCATTCCGATGAAGGACTCGAATGTCGCACCTTTCCAGTCAGAGAACTGCGTCAACTGCTCGAAGGTGTCCCAGCCTGCGCCCCAACTGCCGTCCTGGTCCATATAGAACGGCATGAACATATACTCTGGACCGGCTTGCGAGAAGACTGCAGTCTGAGGGCGTTTGAGTCGGAGTTCGAATCCAAAGAACGCACCGAGCGCTTTGGACCATGCGCTCATGTTCTCTGCAGAGAACAGCAACTGGCCGTTGGCACCAAACATCCCCAGCCGCTTGCCGTCGCGAACAACCATGTAGTCGTTCTCTCGATAGGTAAACTCCAGTGCAGCAACCGTATCGGGATCCCAGGTTCCTGCATCACGCTTTCTCGTCTTGCAGCCAAAAACCCAGTAGAGGTTCTTGATGATGCGGGATTTACCCGTTCCGTTGGGCCCCAGAAGCAGCGTCTTCTGACTGAACAGCTGCTTTCTGGCGCTCTCGTCTCTCGCGGACACGAGCCAGAGCGTCTTGTATGTCACGCGCCGGTTCATTCATCTTCCTTAGGTTCCGGACCAGCCGGAGCAGTGAATACGGTGAGGTCGATTGCATCGGATAACACCAGTAGCGCCACAGCGCGTATGTAGGCCAGGGGAAGGCCATTAAATTCAGCAGGGCTTGAAACCCGAGCCTCCTCAACAACCTCATTCATCAGCTCGCCCAAGGTTGCTTTTGCACCAATGGCAGCCTCAATGGGAATACGGGCTAGTTGAAGCGCGCTCGCTACTCCAATGAAGATCATGTTGGTCCGGTCGGACGCATCCGCACACACCCGAACCCTCTGAGCCTTGATGTCCTTGCGTTCGATGAAAGGGTGCCCCTCTCGATCCAACTCAGCAGTGGCTTCCTCCAGGATTTGGCTCAATGGTGCCCTGGATTGCGCAACGCTGGCCAAAATATTTAAGGCCTGCGACTTGGAGATGATGCGCAGCTTGAGATCTTCGAAACTCCGCGCGTAGGTGGTGCTCGACGCCCGGCTTTGTACTTCGCTGGCAAGAACCCGTGCCGCTACTGATGTATGACTGAGTTGAAACGGCAACTGTCCCGTTGACGATAGCTGTTCGAGCTTTCCACTGACGAAGATCTCTGGCTCGCCCAACGGGAGATTGGTCTTGTGCACCAGCACACCTGCCAGATCGATATCTTCTTCCGGGATGCCCAATTGGGTGCTGACGGCCGCTTTCACAAGCTTCTGCTGCTCGGTCGTCAGGGTGGACAGATCTGTGTTCGTCGTAAGAGAGTCCGCGCCGGCTTCATTGGGCAGCTTCACGCCGATGTTTGAGACGAATCTCAGGTTGGCACGCGAGGCACCGAACTCTTGCCGACGAGCGTACAGCTTGGCGAGAATGGAATTCTCATGCGTGCCATCCTTGCGCTTGCTGCCCTTCTTATGAAGATCCTTCAAGACCCAGACGCCGTCGCGCTCATGTTTTTTGACCTGGCAGAACTCCACCTTCGTTGGCGATTGCGCGGAATCGAGGATTGCGATGTCCTCCTTGACCTCAACGCCGACGGCGAAGTCATCCCCGCTTCCAAGAAGTTCGGCGATAGACAACGCGGCCCACCATTGTTGAAAGGTGAAACCCAAGCTGGCATTAACGCCATTCTTCTCGTCTATTGGGCGGTCACGGAGCACAAGATCCAGGCTGTCCTGACCATTCTCCGGCCGCCTCGCTGAGGTTCGTTGTGACATCAATCGTTCTTCGATTTATCCTGCTTCTCTCCAGCAGCCACGCTTTAGCCATCTCTGTCGTGCAGCACGTGCAGTGGGACTGGTCGCCTATGACATCTTGATACAGGATACATGATTTTCTCTGGCTCTCAGGACAGTTTGTGATACCTTGGTTATAGGATCATGTTTGATGCTGGCCGGTAGTTGCCCTTGGATGAGATGGGAGAGCAGCGGTACTCGCTGCGAAGCGGGCCGCTCCTGCATGTTGACATTCGCTTCTGACCGGCGAATGTCAGCGATGGCCGAAAGCAGTCGGAAGGAAGCTTGGTTCGCTAATTAGCCATCTGTTTCGTGCGGACGCAATCGATCATCCACTGCATTGAGTGCGAACAGCTCGCGGCCACGAGGCCTGCGGCTTAATCCGTCGTACCTGGCTTCCGGACTGAGGTTAGCGGCTTGACTAAGGTATCATCAGCCAGACTGATTCGACCTATAAAGCAATTAAGAGGGAGTAATAGGTGGTCCGCCGGATAACAACGTATGTGTCGCTGGAAGCGCAGGCGCTTAGCAAAGGCCTCTTGACCACTGCGGCCGGGCTAGGGTTCGACAAGTCCAGGCGCGCACTGGCAGGTGGGTCAGGAATGGTTGATCGCACAGCAGCCGGGTCGATTGAAGGTCCCTCCGGGGTTAAGCCGACTGGGCATGCTACATCGGCGCTTGAGGAGAAACTAGACGTCTCCCCGCCAGGGCTCGTGCCATTCCTAAAGTGGGCCGGCGGCAAGCGCTGGTTCGTCTGGAATCACGCCGACCTGCTTCCATCAGAATACTGCACCTACGTTGAGCCCTTCCTGGGTGCAGGGGCCGTCTATTTCCACCTCAAGCCCACGCGGGCGCTGCTCGGCGACTTCAACGCTGACCTCGTGGAGACCTACCGCGCAATCAAAGACGACTGGCAGGCGCTCGAGTCCAGCCTTCGCTACCGCCAGAGGCGGCACCGAGAGGACCCTGACACCTACTACTACTGGCTTCGCGCCAAGGTTCCTAGCGAGCTGGTGCAGCGGGCTTCCAGGCTCATATATCTTAATCGGACCTGCTTTAACGGCATCTATCGGGTGAATCGGCAGGGCGAGTTCAACGTCCCGCGAGGCAGCAAAGATAAGGTCGTTATCGAAACGGATGATTTCGAGTCAATGTCCAAAATTCTTGCTGGCGCCGAGCTGGTCGCGGGCGACTTCGAGGCGCTTATTGACAGGGCTAATAGTGGCGACTTCGCTTTTTGCGACCCGCCTTATACGGTCCGGCACAACTACAACGGCTTTCGGAAATACAACGAGGTCTTGTTTTCCTGGGCCGACCAAGAGCGCTTGGCACAAGCGCTGACCCGTGCCGCGTTGCGCGGTGTGAAAGTCGTATGCACGAATGCAAACCACGAATCGGTTCGGGAACTCTACAACAGCGCGCTCTTTGAATGCCGGGTGGTATCCCGATACTCGCGAATTTCGGCTGACAATATCGGGCGCAGCCATTTCGAAGAACTAATCATTCGAGCTAACGTCTAAAGTTCACAGGGGGATTTTGAATGCCGGATCTTGGCAATCTCGTCAACGTCGCTGCGACGCAAGGTAATCCGATTGACGCGCTTCGCACGTTCTTGCAGCGCGAAGAACAGATGGAAACGGCCCGCCGCACTGCCGACATGCGCTTTGTTGGCTATGTCCTTGAGCTCGGGTTCGATTCCGCGAAAATCATTACAAGCGACCCCTACAAAATCGCTGTCGGCGGTATCCCTCGCGGAACTTTTCTCATCATGACCCCCACGGGTGCCAACGGTGGCGCCCAAGCTGCACCACCGCATTTCACCCTGCTTCGAGTCACAGGCGTGTCGCCGACACCGCTGTCCAATCAGGTGCAGCAGACCTACTTCGAGTTGCACAAAAAGTCCATGCCCGAGTTGGACGTCTGGACGCAAAGTGAGCTGCAGTGGGGCGCGCTGGATTGCGATGTGCTGGGTATGTTTTACGCTAACCCCGCCAACATGCGCGAACTGCACTTCTCTGGCGACGTCAACAACGTCGTCAGCGCACACCGCTACAAGGTATTCGCACCTGACGAAGCTCTGCTTAAGCTCATCGTCAACGGAATGGTCAAGCCCGAGCAGCAGGCCGCTATCGGCAACCTGCGGACGATGGAGTGCGGGCTGTTTAGCACCGGTGCCGTCACGGGCATCGAAGTTTCAATCTCTATGAAGGACTTCAAGGGATGTCGCACGGCCATGTTCGGCAAGACGCGCTTGGGCAAGTCCAACGTGGTCAAGCTGCTCACCCAGGCAATGCTCGACGCGACTGCTGGTGATAACTCGGTCGGTCAGCTCATTTTCGACATCAACGGCGAGTACGCCAACGACAACCCGCAGGATGGCAACCGGTCGATTCGTTCAGCCAACGAGGCTCGGTGCCAAGTTTATGCGCTGACTACGCGTACCGGCACTCCCTCTCGGTCGCTCAGGCTGAACTTCTACGAGCAGCCTGCCGCTTGCCTCGAAGTCCTCGCATCGCTTCTAGACCAAGACAACCAGCGTTCAAACTACATCCGGTCATTTGCGAGCGTAAGTCTCCCTGACCTCGGGGATATTGCTGCGATGAACGAGTCTGATCGCACTCGTGCCGTGCGGAAGATTCAAGCCTACTGGGCCTGTTTGAACAAGGCGGGCTTTCACTCAAACGAGACACGGCTGGGAGCTTTGCGGCTGCGAGCTACCCAGCATGTTCAAAGGTTCGATTGCCACTTCAGCTCCCAGCTTCGCACAGCTGCATACGTCGCCGTTCGAAATGGCGCTGCAGCACCGAACGCCCCAGCCAACCTAGACGAATTGCAGTCTGAGTTGGAAGTTATTGCTCAGTTCCGCCGGGAGGACCCAAACAACGCTTTGTTCACCAGTAGCAGTGGTCGTCCTGTCTTCGACCCAGAGATGACGGCGTTGCTAGAGTTCTTAAACCCGGCGACTGGCTCCGGGCCCTCTGTGCTACGCGCCTACCAGCAGTATCACTCGGCAGATGCCGGGAATTTCCAGACCGAAATCCTCCAGCTCCTTGACGAGGGCAAGACGGTTATCCTCGACTTGGGCAATGCCACGGACAGCATCAGGCGGTACTTCTCCAACTTACTATCGACCGCGGTGTTTCGGGCTCAGGAGGCCAAGTTCGTCTCGAATGACCTGGGAAACCGCTACGTCCAACTGTACTTCGAAGAAGCGCATAACCTCTTCCCGCCTGAGAGCAAGGATCTGACGGGCGTCTACGCACGATTCGCCAAAGAAGGGGCCAAGTTCCACATTGGAATGGTCTACTCGACTCAGTCGCCTTCGACTATCAACAAAGAACTGCTGGCGCAGACCGAGAACTTCTTCGTAGGGCACCTCTCGAGTCAGGATGAGGTCAAGTCCTTGGCCCGGGTCCAGATCGCTTTCTCGGGTGTCGAAGACGACATCTTGCGAGCAAAGACACCGGGCTACATGCGGATGCTGACTATGTCCCACCGGTTCGTCATTCCTACCCAAGCCTTCCGGTTCGAGGCACGTCCCGCTGCGGGAGCACCCGCCGCGGCTCCTACACAACGCTGAGGAGGAGGGATCTGCGATGCCCTATGCCCAAGGAACACGCCTGCCCGGGGAGTCCGCCTCGAAACTCGGCCACTTGGCCGTCATCGAAAGCCCCTGGGTTCGCTCACTCGTCGAGGACTTCGAGGGAGCGCCACCTGTAGGCGGGGACCCCTCCCGAACTGTGTGGCAGGCATTCACCCCCGCGGGCATTGAGCCGCTGCGCAACATTTGGGCAGTAGACGGGTCGTTTGTCCCAGTGCGCTCGGAGCATATGCCGCCGCGGGAGGTTGCCTTCGTCAAGACTGCGCTACTGATGCTCGATAGGGCCAAGCTCGAAGTCATCGATAAGGATCTGCCACACCCGTTGCTTCTGCGAGATGCGCTAAAGGACACGGGCGTGCAGCATGCGACGGTGTTCCCGCTAAAAAACGTGCGCACCAGCATGGGCACAAACTTCGAGGCGATTCGCAACATCGTCCGCGACTCCATCCGTGCTGACCAAGGCGGGTGCTTTCATGAAACCATGAAGTGGCTCGCCTACAAGAAGTGGATGCCGGGAAGCCAAGCTGGTTCGCCGGCATTCCAGTGTCCGCACTGCCCCGAGGATGTCGCAAGCGGCTTACCGCACGACAGTGAAGAGGGCTATTGCAGCGCGTGCAGCGGCCAAGTCTATCTATCTGACTTGTGGGGCTTCCACATGGAGATGGGGGAGGACAGCGCGCCGGAGTCGCTGGCATCGTCCTACATGCTGGTGATGGAGCATCTGATGCTGTTCACAGCGATACGCCTCATGTGGGACCACAGTGACCGGGAGCTGGTGTCGGACACGCTTTTCATCAAAGACGGCCCGCTGACGCTTCGCAGTCAATACTCCAAGATGGTGCCGAACATCCGGGAGTTCCTGCAGCACGCCAAGGATGTCGGCAGGCCAGTTCACATCATTGGCCAGGAGAAGAGCGGCGCCTTCTTCGACCACCTGACGTCCATCGTCCGGTTCGCCGCGCCCCACAATCGCGGTGAGCCCTTGACCTTCGCGCCGCTGACGCACGGATACGTGCATAAGGAGGTGTACCGCACTCCGGCTGCAGCGAACCCATACGGGCTGAAGACGAACTGGGGCGAGAAGCTGTACCTAAAGGTAGATCCGGGTGCCTATATGGTGCTGAATGTCCCGACCGGCACCTATCTGCCGTCCGAAGACAGGCCTGTCACAGCGGACTTAATTGGGCTCAATCGCATACTCGCCACGCTCCCCGCGCTAGTGAGTCACAAGTTTGAAGGAGCGCTCTATCCCGTTGAACTCGCAAATGGAATCGCCTCGATGTCGAGCTATCCGTCGGCAGCCATACTTCAAAGGTTTATGGAGCGGGCATAACGTCAAGTTTGTCAGGGGTCGATGTGGGCTAACTCGCCCTAAGCATCATTACTTGCGGCAGCTGGCCGGGGCAAGCCATGGGACGATACTTGGTGTTAAGAGCCGCATTCTGTCACTTTGCCGGCGTGCGGCCGTGCCCCCTAGGGAGTCGATGTCTGCTTGCTCGCCCATATGGTGTGTTCGAACGCCGCTGGCGACTGGCGGCAAACGCTGCGAAGGAGTCTTCGCCGGTCAGAACCGATACATAACATCGCCAAGCTCTTTTGTGCAGCTCGCACTCCCATGCTCGCGCCTCACAAACTAAGAAATTCAGTGCAAAATTTCAAAACAAGAAGCTAACGTTTAGCTCTCTATAAATGGCCCCAGTGGATACACAGCATCTGAGGATCCCGCCAGTCACTGCAGCTCACGGCTATTGGCGTTTTTCCACACTCAACGGGGACATAGCCATCAATTTAGCCGTTTGCGACGAAAGCCAATGGCAGCTAGTCCCGCCATTGCAGCGGAAAGCAGCATCAGCGCTAACTGGCTCAGCGACGGGACCGGTGTTGGCTGTGTCACAACCGCAGCGGGCGTTACCGTGATGTCGTAAGACTGAGCTTGTGCGGGTGCATAGTTGGCGTTTCCGTTTTGTGTGGCGGTAATCGTGCAGGTGCCTTCTGCACCAAAGGTCACCGTGCCTGCGTCAAGCGTGCACACGTCGCCTGCGGCCTTTTGCATCAGGCGCTGCTGCTTGGTCACACCGCTTGCCGTAACGATAACAGGATTTGCTGACGCGCCCCCCTCTACAACGGGTGTGTAGCGCGCCCCCACTTGCACAGTCGAGGGCGGAAGCGGGTTAAAGCGAAGCGTCTGCATCGCTTGCTCCACAACCAAGACATGCGTCACGTCGGGCGCTGCTTGATAAGCGGCGTTGCCTGGTTGCGTTGCACGAATCGTGCAGCTTCCAACACCAGCGAATGTGATGGGGCCTGATGGCTGCTGGGCTACACAAGGCCCGGAATCGACCACAAAGCTCACGCTCAACCCCGAAGTGGCTGTAGCTTGCGGCTGATAGGTCGTACCAAATTGATGCGGCGCTGGTGGCGCAAAGTTGATGGTTTGAGGACCAGGTGCCGCAAGGGGCGTCACAGGTGGAGAAGATGTGGACTCTGGCCCCAGGCCATTGGCGTGCTTGGCACGCACGGTGAACGTGTAGTCCGTACCAGCGGTCAACCCGCTAACGGTGCATTGTGTCGCTGGCGCGACTGCGGTACAGCCTGCACTCGCTGGATTGGAAGTCACTTCATAGCCGACCGGAGGATTGCCTCGATCATCGGCAGGTGCAGTCCAGCTTACGGCGATCTGCAGTTCACCCGCAGTGCCTGTTGGCGCACCTGCTGGATCGGTGAATCGAACTAACTGGGCGACCGTAGAGGGTTCGCCAGCCACAATCAGGCGCGCCATATACAGCCCTGCAGGCAGATCGGGCAACGGCGTCGACACGAACTGTGTCGTTGAATGAGAAGTAAAACCTATCTGGTAGATGAATCCATTCTCTACACGTTGTAGCTCAAGTCTCGGTATGTCGGTACCTCCAGCGCCCTTGAACCCAGTACCTGTAAGAGTCAGTACGCCCCCTCGCCGTTGCAAAAGCGGCAGGGGATCCAGCACGGCTGGAGTACTGACCGGCACAGGAGGCTGATAGCGATCTGTGTTCGCAAAAAAAGTCAAGCTGGGATTCGAGCTGAAACCACCCGTAATCAGCACCTCGCCACTTGGCAAAAGATTCGCTGTTCCATTTTCCCGCGCTTGAGTGACTGCATCTGAGTTGGACCAAGTGCCAGTTGCAGGGTCATAAACTTCCGCCACTGCCTGGGCATTGCGTGCCCCGTCTGAGCCGCCAGCAATCAATACCTTGCGGGACGGCAGTACGGTTGCATGCGCCATTGGAGAGCCCATCGTGCCGTTGCGCGGATAAATTAAAGAACCAGTGGCTGTCCAAGTGTTGGCGACCGGGTCATAGAGTTCTGCATGATTGGTCACACCAGCGGATGTGAATCCCCCCGCCAGTAGCAGGCGCCCGTCAGGCAGTAGATTCATGCTTGCATAGTGGCGCGGCACCAGGGGCGGTGCGGCCAGTGACCACGTGCCTGCAACAGGATCGTAGATTTCTGCACCCAGGACTTCTCCAGCTCCTCCGAAACCCGACGCCACCAATACACGGCCGTCAGACATCAACACGGCGGCGTGGGCGTTTCTTCCCATTGCCATACTGCCAGTCATTGTCCACGTGCGAGTTCGAGGATCATATATTTCCGCCGAAGTCTCTCTTACACCACCACTGCTCACCCCACCGGCCAAAAGAACTTTGCCATTGGCCAGCAGTGTCATGGAGGGCATGCTGCGCGTAACACTCTGAACTCCCGCATCTGACCAAGAATTGGACTCTGGGTCGTACAGACGAGCCTGCCGGCTACCGTCTGCGCGCACAAGCACTTGGCCAGTACCCAGTGTCACTGCCTCCATTACGTTGCCAGTAATGCCAATGGAGCCGATTGCGCTCCACGTATTGCCTGTCAGCCGCTCTGCTGTAGTAACGAATCCGGTGCGGTTAACTCCTCCTAACACCGCAAAGGTGCCATCATCGAGCAACGCGCCTGCATGCTGCGCACGCTCGGTCAACATGGGGGCGCTTGGTACCCAGGCAGCTACAGCCGCATGACTAAACGCCATAGACACTGCGGTTAAATAAGCGCCTGTCGCGAACGTTGAAAGCTTTGTACTCAACATTGTCCCCTCAAGTAGACCGTGACACTTGGGGATACTTGTACCCCTGCTTTTAACATTTTATACACACGTAGAAACATATATATGGCGCAAAGGTGCCAGGCCAGCTGTCTGCTGCCAGCCTCATAGCTTCCGCTCGAGCCTCGCATGCGAGCGGCAGCAACCGCTGCAGAGCTGAAGTGAGTGTTCGAGAGCCTGCTTCAGGCTGATTGCAGTCGTTCAGCATTCAAAGCTCAATGACCGCTGACGCCGATAGCGGGCGTTCATCTGGGATATCACTGAATTATTTAATGTAGAAAGGAGCGTATTCAAGTTCAGCAGACATGCGTGTAAGAGTTAGCATCGCTCCCCGCCAAGCTTGTTAGTATGCAGGGCTACATTCACGAGAAGCACGTCTTGGGCTGCATCGAATTCAATCAAATCGCCGTGGATTACGGCGGCATTACAAGCATTTCCGATTTGACTCGGCACTGAAGGGGAGAAAAAGAACGTGGGAACAATACGGCGGTTGGTACTCAAAAACTTCAAACGCTTCAAGACGCTGGAGTTGGAATTCGATCCGGAGTTGAACATTCTGGTTGGCGGCAACGAAGCAGGCAAGAGTTCGGTGCTGCAAGCAATAGACATCGTCCTGAGCACTAGTCGTAGCAAGGTCGAGGGGATTGGGCTGGAGGCGCTGTTCAACACTGACTGCATCACCGAGTTCCTCTCCGGCGCAAGGAAAATTGTCGACCTACCCGAGTTACTTATCGAGGTCTATTTCGATGGCCTCCCGGGTCGCCACGATCTGGATGGGCGGAACAACAGCAAGGGTTCCGACCACCTAGGTATCAAGATGGTATGCAAGCCGGTCGACGAGTACACGAAGGAGATCCAAGCCATCCTCGCCGAGAAGCACAAAAACTTCCCCTTCGAGTATTACGGAGTGCATTTTCTGACGTTCACCGACGATGCCGTCTTTCCGTACAAGAAGCCGCTTCGACATCTGCTGATCGACAGCTCTCTGATCAACAATGACCACGCCACGCGCGAGTACACGCGCTCAATGTATGCCGCGCATGCGACCGTTGCTCAACGCAACCTGCATGGCTTCGAGTACCGAAAGGCGAAGGCAAAATTTAAAGACGACGTCTTCAAGACGATGAATGACGGTTTAGATGCCTACCAATTCGACGTCAGGACTAGCCCGAAGGCCAGCGTCGAGACGGACATCATCCTCACCGAGGACGACATCCCGGTAGACAGTAAGGGCAAGGGCCGCCAATGCTTCATCAAGACCGAGTTCGCACTGCGCAACCGGGAGCACGCGCTTCACGTGCTACTGCTGGAGGAGCCGGAGAACCATCTCAGCCAGGTGCATATGCGCAAGTTGATTGAGCGTATCCGCGCCTCCGTCAAGAAGCAGCTCTTTGTCGCCACGCACAGCAGCTTCATCGCTACGCGGCTAAATCTCCGGAAGGTCCTAATCCTGAGCGAGGAGAACCCGTCGAGACCGGCCAGCCTGAAGGATCTCAGTCCGGGAACGGCTGAGTTCTTCATGAAAGCACCCGATAACAACGTTCTTGAGCTAGCCTTGTCCAAAAGAACGATCCTAGTCGAGGGCGACGCAGAATTCATCTTGATGGAGGCGCTTTACAAGAACATCGCCCCGGGGTACAGCTTGGATGCCGATGGCATTCATGTGATCTCGGTCGATGGCACTAGCTTTAAACGTTATCTCGAACTTGCCAAACTGCTGGGCATTAAGGTGGCGGCGATCCGCGACAACGACAAAGATCATGCGGCCAATTGCATTGCGAATTACTCAGACTACGTGTCGACCTCTATCAAGGTCTTTGCGGACCCTGACAATGCCCGCCATACCTTCGAGATTTGCATGTACCAAGACAATCGAATCGCTTGCGAGGATCTGTTCGCTGCAGGCCGTAAGACCCTCAGTGTTGAGGACTACATGCTTAAGAACAAGACCGACGCTGCATTCCAATTGCTGGAAAAAAAGGGCACCGCGCTAACCGCACCGGACTACGTACAACAGGCAGTGGTATGGATAAGAGCGTAGTCTTTGCAGTCGCTGGATCTGGCAAGACCACCCGTTTGGTCGCCTCGTTGGACGAGGTGCAGCGTTTCCTTCTGGTCACATATACCGAGGCTAACCACGACAACCTGCGTGCCAAGGTCATTGAGCGCTTCGGCTACTTGCCACCCAACATTGCGATCTATACATACTTCAGGTTCTTGCACAGCTTTTGCTACCGGCCGTTCCTACGCTCCAAGAAAGACACCCGCGGTATCACTTTTAACGCGCCTGAACGGTTTCCCGTCTACCCCTTGACTGACGATCGACGTTACATGTCGCCTAACCGTTGGCTCTATGCGAACCGACTCGCCAAGTTCATCGAGCAGTCTGGCCTAGTTGGTGCAGTGGTGACCCGCATGGAAAAGTACTTCGATGTCTTCTGCGTAGATGAGGTACAGGATTTCGGTGGCCATGACTTCAATTTTTTGTTGTCCATCAGCGCGGCGCAGATGAATATGAACTTCGTCGGCGACTTCTACCAGCACACCTTCGACACGAGCCGCGACGGTAATGTCAATTCCAACTTGCATGAGAACTACGATACCTACAAAAAAAAGTTTGAGCGAGCTCGGTTGAAGGTCGATACAGACAGCCTCAAGCGCAGTCGACGCTGCAGCAAGAGCGTCTGTGACTTCATCACGGAGAAGATAGGCATCGACATTCAGGCGCATGATGAGCGAACCAGTGTCGTACGCTTCGAGGATAACCCTGTCGCAGTTGCAGCGCTCTACCGAGATCCGGTGACGGTCAAGCTGTTTTACAAGGAACACCAGAAGTACGACTGCTTTTCCCAGAATTGGGGCGCATCCAAAGGCATGGACTGCTACGAAGACGTGTGCGTAGCGCTAAATCCTGGCACTGTGAAGGCTTGGAACGCTGGTAGTTTCCGGGACATCAACCCAGAGACGCGCAACAAACTCTACGTCGCCTGTTCCCGCGCTCGAGGGAATCTGACGTTGGTCCCAGAAGCTTTGCTGAAGGTGCACAAGCGGTCTTGAGCTCTGCCGCGCCGCAGTTGAGGAACTGGTATCTGGGGTGCTGCACCATTCCTATCACATTGACGCTCGCTGGGAGGCGAGCATTGGATGCCTGATGCGCCCATCATCATTGGTCAAACTTGCCATTGACAGAATTGCGCCCATTGGGAATGAAATATGTGGGAACTGGAGCCTGCGCCTGCCGGCGAGGCGCGACCTGCCCCTGGTCCTGAGCGTCGGCGTCGGCGTCTTTCAAATGCTCGCTTTCATGGTTCTCGGGGGCGATGGCGATGAAGGAAGTCTCCGCAGGGCGCTCCGCCATCCTTGCCTACACAACGCCACTTTGGGTCACGCCCGCTGCATTGCTCTTTGGCGGGGAGCGGCCTTCGCCTAGACAATTCGTCGGCACCGGCCTGGGCATTCTGGGCGTGCTCGTTCTCGTGAATCCCATGACTGTTGATTTCCATGCAAACCTGACCCACCGGGGATGCGGATAAAAACTTGGACTGGTTGACGCCGCAAGTCCAAGGCTCGCCCGGTATTCGACAGGGCTGAGAGAGCCAAGGAATATCTTGATCCGCTTCTCGTTGTACCAGCGGATGTACGAGTCGACCACCTCAATTAACTGCTCGATGGTCGTGCCCTTCCAGTCCCGAGGATAGAACAACTCGTTCTTGAGGCGGCCGAAGAAGCCTTCGCAAGCCGCGTTGTCAGGAGAGCAGGCCTTGCGAGACATCGAACGGGTGAGATTCGCCTCGCTCATCCTAGATAGCCAGCCTGGCCAACGGTAATGGCCACCACGATCAGAGTGGACCACTGGAAGGTCGATTGTGTCAGCCACTGTCTCAATAGCTGCATCCAGCATTGAGTTGACCAGTTCTGCGTCCGGGCTCGTTCCAATGTTCCAGCTCACCACCATTCCGCCGAAGCAATCGATGATGGGTGACAGGTATACCTTGCCTGCTGGGATCTGGAATTCTGTAATGTCCGTGAGCCACTTTTCATTTGGGGTGGCCGCCTGGAAGTCACGGTTGATGATGTTATCTGGTGCCGGGCTGATCTCCCCGAGGTAGGACGCGAACCTGCGCCGCTTGGGCTTTGCGACGACCAGATTCTCTTGCTTCATCTGCTGCTGCACCACTTTCTCGGAGATCGGGCCTTGCTCTCTGGCCAGAGAGGCTTGCAGCCTGCGGTAGCCGTAGCAGCGGTGGTTGGACTCAAAGATCTCGGTAAGGGACTGGCGCACCACAAGGTACTTGTCGCCGACCGCTGTGCGGGACCGATGGTAGAAGGATGAACTGCGTGCAATACCCAACTGTGCAAGGGGCTCTGGTGGGCGGTAGTGCACCTTGAGGGCGTCAATCAGCAGTGTCTCCTCCCGGTTGGACAGGAGCTGAAGATCGACGCCTAGACATTTTTTAACAGTTCATTGGCCTTGTTCAAGAGGTCCTGCTCAAGGCGCAGTTGCCTGACTTCGCGGCGCAATATCTCAACCTAGGGAAACTCTGCAAAAGTCCCAGCCCGCCCCACCGCATGGGATGATCCGCGCATGAAGCAAATGAGCCTGGCTACCGGATTCGAGAAGAAGTCCAAACGCACGCGCAAGCGTGAGTTCTTGGACGAGATGGACTTGGTCGTTCCCTGGCACGAGCTGGTGACACTCATTGAGTCACACAGCCCGCCCAAAGCTACCGGCAGGCCCGCATTTGCAGTCGAGTCCATGCTGCGTATCCACCTGCTGCAGCAGTGGTTCAACCTCTCGGACCCGGCAGTGGAAGAAGCGCTCTACGACACCCCCCGTCTTCGCCAGCTTTGCCAGGCTCGATCCGGGCATCAGCACCATGCCCGATGAGAGCACTATCTTGCGGTTCCGTCGCCTCTTGGAGACTCACCAGCTGGGCTTGCAGATCCTGGCGCTGGTCAACGCCATCCTGACAGACAAGAACCTGCTCTTGAGACACGGCACCGTGGTCGATGCCACCCTGATTGCAGCTCCCAGCTCCACCAAGAATGCAGGCGGTGAGCGGGACCCTGAGATGCACCAGAGCAAGAAGGGCAACCAGTGGCACTTTGGGATGAAGTGCCATATCGGTGTCGATAGCAACTCGGGCCTGGTGCACACCGTCGTTTCAACACCAGGCAACGAAGCCGATGTATCGCATGCCCATAGTCTCTTGCATGGGCAAGAGAGACATGCGCTGGGCGACAGCGGTTACCAAGGCGTGGACAAACGCGCAGAGGCGGCAAAGAGCCAAGTGACCTGGCACATTGCCATGCGCAAAGGGCTGCGCAAGAAGCTGGACTTGGGCACCGAGCTGGGAATGCTAAAAGAGAAATACGAGCAAACCAAGGCCAGCATGCGAGCCAAGGTGGAACACCCGTTTCGCATCGCCGGGCAGCAGTTTGGGTTCAGTAAGGTGCGCTACCGGGGCATCGCCAAGAACGACAACAAGCTCCAAACGATGTTTGCGCTGGCCAACCTGTGGCTGGTGCGAGAGCAGTTGATGAGGATGCAGGCCTGAGTGCGCCTGCAGATGGCCCAAAAGGGCAAAAAGCCGCAGATGCGGGTAGAAGCTTGGCTGCAAAACCGCGCATAAGCGGGCAAATCGGCTGTGAGCTAACTGGCCAGTCTGAATTCAGCGGTTTTGCAGAGGATCCTTAGGGCACTGATGGTTGATGGTCAGCGTCGGCTGCTACCCTGAAAGCCGTCACAGCTTCGGCTCGAACTTCAGTGAGCAGATGACCGATATGCTGTTGTGAGCGAACGTGGATGGAAGACCCCGCGCCCAGTGTTTCCGTGGCGATGGCAGCATTCTCAGCGGCCAATAGCGCGCAGCTGGTCAACACCTTGGCGCGTGCCAACACCGACATTACGATCAGCAAGACCGTGGCCGGCGGCCCGGCAGCAGGTATCAGCGGCAGCTTCAGCTTTACCGCCAACTGCGGTGCAGACGGCAGCTTCACAACGGCAGTGAGCTTGAGCGGCAGCAACGCAGGGGCAATCGCCATCACCAACGTGCCTCAGGGCGCCAGCTGCACCGTGAGCGAAGCGCCCACCATGCCCGCGGCCCCTTCGGGCTATACCTGGAGCACCAGCCTGCCCGCGCCGGTGACGCTGGTCACGGCAGCCAATGGCAACACAGCCTCCTTCGTCAACACGCTGGTGCGCACTGCGCCTGTGACTCCAACACCGGTGCCGGGACTCGGTGGTATGGGAGCGATGCTGCTCACTGGTCTAGTTGCTGGTATGGCAGGCCTCGTGCGCCGACGGAAATCTAGCTGATCTGGGAGCCCTCTTCGGAGGGCTTTTTCTTGGGCATTGATCACATCTTCCATCCGATTCTGTTGCGTTAACAACTAAATAGAAGGGTTTGTAAGTGTTCGTCAGTTATGATTTGTATGATCTTATTCATGAATTGGATGATCCATACATCACACAATCAAGAAGACGCATTGCTGAAGGAAATTTTGCCTCCAAGACTTTGGAGGGCCCTTGCGAGAAACGGGCTTAAAACCATGGAAGAGGTACGACGGCTCTACCCGGAAGAACTGCTACAAATGCCCGATATAGGCCCCCGAACATTCAGAAAGATTGAAGCCCTTCTTTTCCCTGGTCAGTACTACGTGCCTCACTTCCGGGACGATCTGAAGAACGATGCTCTGGATGGGAAATCAAAGTACCGCCCTGCTCTATGGCGCGCGCTCATGGAACTGCAGAGGGAAGATAGGGAGTCGGCACAAGCTGGATCCAGGAGCTAGGATGACTCCGCATTCAAATTTATGATGCATGCAACATGCAAGAAGACACAACCACGCCGCAAGCCGAAACACCCCTAGGCGACATACTTCAACCAAGAGTGAAGCGTATTCTCGAAAGGAATGGGATTCATACGGTGGAAGCGCTGCGCACGGCCTATCCGCATCAGCTCGTGAAGATGTGGGGCCTGGGCATGTACCGCTTCCGTCAGATTGAGAGAGCGTTCTTCCCAGGTAAGTCGTTCACACCGGCACGGGTCTATTCGCCAGTGCGACACATCCACGGCTCATCTCTTAATGGCGCCCTCGACCCATCCATAGTCATGGCCTTGCTGAGGGCTGGAATCACCACTCCTGAGCAGCTGAAGGCGGTGGAGCCGGCAGAGCTTCTCAAGATCAAAGGCCTCGGTGTGAACAGGCTTCGCGAGATCGAGAGCGCCTTCTTTCCAGGTCAACACTACGAGATCCCGCGCGTCAGGAAGCAGATGGCAGTGGACGACGTTGCCTGACTTGTGAATGTGGGGCGCTTGTACTCCGCCACTTAAGAATGGCTCCACAACCGGAAAAAAAAGCCTCCCTCTTGCCGTAGTGGCCCCCGGGAGGCTCTTTCTATTTCTGGCTGCAGGCCTGGTCGCTGTCGTCACCGCTCAGCCGGCGCTCTATGTTCACCTGGTCGCACAGCGCGGGCACTTCGGCATCCCGTCGTTTAAGGTCGCCTCCGAGGCTTGCGACCACGCCAAGGCCTTCTGCAAGCTGGCGGTCGAGGGCTGCGGCTTTATCTGCAAGATCACTGTGGGCAGCGGCGTCGGCTTCGGCTCCTGCAGGGTGAGCCGCTGCAACACAACGACGTAATTCATGCCAGTGAATTCAAGGATCTACTTCTGCAGATGGTGCCCGGTCTGGGCTACCAAATCATGCGTGTCTACGCACGACGGTGCCGAGGCCGAGTTCCTGACCAGAAAATGCCGCATCGCGAGTATTTCGCATCGGTTCCACGACCTAGCTAGCGCCACGTGGCACACGCGGGTAGGTGAATCTGTACTGGAGCACCGGTCGCGTTGCGCGAAGGTCTGACGCATCAGCTCAATAACGAGGAGGGCTCCCGGCAGCCGCAATGAAGACCATCGTGAAAGTTCGAGCACCGACTCGACTGCTGGAGTATTGCTGTGAGTACAGGAACGGCGTGTCGTCAGGATGCCCCAAATTACGTCATGGCATAGCGAAGCCGAGGGACTGCGGAAACTCCAACGCTTATGCTCAGCGCTTCGCTCGTTACAAAGGGCAGTTTTGCGCTGGGAAGCGGCCGTAGGACTAAAGCATCTAAACGACTCCTAACGCTGCATTCCAGTCCTTCAGTAATTGCTTACTGCAAAGTCAGCGATGAGGCCTCTAGAAGCCTCATTGGATCTCCTGGCCGGATAGTCTGAGACCTTGCATGAGCAGCGATCAGTTAGTTTGCCAACTGACGGCTCACCCAACTCCCGGTCAACGCAACTGCGCTTGCCCTATACGCTTAGGCCTGCTGCAGCCGAAGGTGTGAAAACCCTTTTGATACTGTTTGGTTTTGAGCTTAGCGAAGTAGCTCATCCGATAGAAGACCTCGTTGAACGATTCTTCATCACCTCTTATGACTAGGTAAGTGGGTTGATCGGGAATATGCACATAGCCTTTGATGTCATAGAGATACATCGAAAGAGCAGATGCCCATGCTTGATGGATGCGCGCATACATGTTGTTGCTATCGAGGTCGAATCGCCCGATGAAGGCGAAGGCGTCATGATTGACGATTATTGCTACATGGAAATGCACGCGGCCATTTTCACTGGTTTCTCTAGTCCATAATTTTTTAAGATCAGTTTCATGTACTCGATGGCCTGCTTCTCTGCTTTTCTCTTGTGCATGCTCAAGCTTTGATTGCAATGAACTAAAGAATCTAGAGATAAGGCTATTGTCATGCAAAGCACCTTGAAAGAAGTTCTCAGGCACATACAGGTCAAATCGCATCACACAGATGCGTGCATGTAGTTCTAATGCCTGAGTTAGGCATTCATGTATGCGTTGAAGGTGATTGTAAATTAACTCACCATGATGACAGATGACTGGTGAACCTTGAAAGTAAAGCTCATTGTGGATGTGCTGATTGGTATTGAATGGATTGCGGCTCATGCTGTGCGTCATGGGTTAGTTGAGACACACAGTTGGTTGATGTGCAAGACAAAGCCCTTTTATGGATAAAAAGTGCTATGGAACATATACCTTCCTGCTTTAGTTAATGTCTGCATTGAATCTTATTAATCCAGTTAGACACGTGACTCTGTAATAAGCTTGTATCTGAGCTTTATGCTCAGAGGGGTTGTGAAGGCTATATAGCTCCGAGTATTATCAGTAGCGCTATACTAGTTGATAATTAATTATATTAATAGAACTTAAACCTACGGCAAAAGAGACGAGGAAAGGGCCGAAAGCAACAGATCGCCGAGAGCGATTCCTTGGTGATCTGTTGCTTTCTGTATTTTATTTGACTCTTGAGAAATATCAAGAAGCCTGTTGATCTCGGGCATTGATTCTCACCTGAATCCAAGCCTCAATTTCGTTCTCAAGCCAGCCAACGGACCGTAAGCCCAAACTAATGGGTTTCGGGAACTCTGAAAGGCTGATGAGCTTGTAGAGGGACGTTTTGCCCAGCCCTGTTTTGGAAAGAACGTCTTTCAACTTCAGTATGCGCATGATGAACTCCGGTGTTTCTGACACCAGATTTCTATGCAGTTATGTTTTAACGAAGAGTTTGAGGATCAAAGGCCAAGCTCTGCAGTTTCCATTTTTTTGAAGAATTTATAGCGACGCGGTTTTTAATTTCCCGTTTTCAGAGTTGAATGGCAGTCGTTAATGAAATAACTGATTTTTGCCTTGATGTGGTGGAAGAGCAAGCACTACACGTATCGGCGAAACTAGCTACATGACCCTATGATCGGCGAGTGGTTTGCTTCGTCACACTCAAATCTCCCTAGTTTTTGTGCGCTTGTACGCTTGGACTATGATAGCTATAATGATCACGGTCATAGATTGCATCTAGATGAAAGCATAATTTCATGTAGGATGTATCATAATATTATCGAAATTATATCTAGGTATATTTATGGTTTTGCATATTGGTCATGTCGATGAAACTCTGGCGAAGGTATTTGGTTCTCATTGGCGAAGTTTGCTTGATACTAGGACTTTGCAGTCTATGGCTCTCTTCATGAAGCTCCCTTTGGATGTGACGAAGAAGAGCAAGCACTATTTGGCTTTAGACATAGGAATGTATTTGTTTAATAATCCTCTCTACATTCAGTCATTTGCTCATGAATTGATTCGAATAGCAAATTCTGCTAAATTAAAAACTTCAATATTTGATTTTTTGTGCGATGGTTATGGTGATAAATTGTTGGTTTCAAAAATCAATGAATTTAGTATTTTTGGAGAGCCTGTGTATGATAATTATTTTCATGGGGAATGTGATAGAAGGATTATTTTGAATTATCTGAGTGACGTTTGTGATGTGAGTGTCATGAATCAGTCTTTAAGGCTTGATTCGCTAAAAAATAATATTGATTCTATGGCTTATTTTAAAAAGAGATTTTCATGGTTTAGAGCTGGCGATGGCTGCGAGCATGATGCCAAACTGCAGGCGGCCATAGACTTTTTTGGAAAAAATCCTGTCCCTTCTTTTGCTATACAGGATATTGATGCTTTAGAATTATATTTCTTTAACACATTTATTGACGTTAATCGGAAGCGAATTGTGTTTAAAGATATCTGTAGCTTGTATGCTAATAGGAAGAGTAGGCGTAAATCAGACAAGAAGCAGTGTAATTTTTCTATCGAAGAAAAAACAATTGAATATATAGATTCCTTTTCCAAGGATAACAAAATTTCTAGATCTGAATTGCTGGAGATTATATTTAAACCAAAAAATACACAGGCGTTATTGCTACTCCTGAAAGGGTAATTCAAGCTATATGTTAAGCACTGTATTAGTTTGCTTTTGATTTGAGTTAGCAGCGATTGATATGGTGTTGTGAGTGGCGTCGTATTAGTGCGAATCAAAAAACAAACTCCATTGACTCATCATCTCTCGGCGATTTTCCAAAGCATCTCCTCGCCGATAAGCGGCCTCTACCTTGTTTTCCAAGGTGTGAGCTAAAGCTTGTTCAGCCAGTTCTCGAGGGAAGTTGGTTTTTTCTCCAGCCCAATCGCGAAATGTTGATCGAAAGCCGTGAGGAACTGCACTTGCTTTCATTCACCGCATTACGGCGGTTAGGGTCATGTCAGAGAGTGGCTGCCCTTTAGTACCAGGGAATATCAGGTTAATATCCGCAATGCGAGGCATTCCGCAAGTAGTTTGAGTGCTGCTTCAGAGAGTGGTACGCGGTGCTCTGCGCCAGCCTTCATGCGTACCGCTGGAATTGTCCAGATGGCTTTATTAATGTCAATTTCTGACCACAGGGCTCCACGTACTTCGCCGGAGCGTGCTGCGGTGTAGATTAAAAATTCAAGGGCTTTTGCTGCTATACCAGCACGCGTACGCAAGTCCTCGATGAAGGACGGCATGTCATCTACTGGTATGGCACGGTGGTGTTCCACCCTTTGGATCTTGCCTGGTGCTGCCAACACCTTGTCGAGGTGGCCTTTCCAGCGAGCTGGGTTCTCTCCACTACGGTATTTGCGCATAGTAGCCCAATCGAGTATGGACTCGATCCTTCCACGCAGCCGACTCGCAGTTTCGTTCTTGGTGTTCCAGATGGGCTCCAGGCACGCCAAGATGTGAGGCAGATCGATGGCCGAAACGCTCACTAGCTCCAGATGCAGCATCGCTTACGCTTCAAGGGTGTTCTCCCATTGCTGGCGGTCCTTAGCTTTCTTCCGCCATGGGAACTTGACCCTGAGAATGCGTCGGAACACTAAAGGAGGGTTCTGTCGGAGGCGGCCTTGACCCCATGGCTAGATTGGTTGCTTTAATGTGGTGATGGGGCGATGACCTTCACAGATCCTTTCGTGTAGCTTCCGTGTGGTGGGGCTAATAGGGGACTGTGGGCCTTGCTTTGGTTGTGACCTTGACAAGCTCTAGATTGTGGGGGTACAAGTGGGGGTACAAATAGGATGTTTTAATTGGTAATTTTATTATTTTTAGAGGTATTTAAAGTATGTTTCAATTGACGCCAGCCCACCATACAAGACAACGCCACACAAGAGGAAAGGCTCTGTGTGGCGTTATTTTTTGGCCTGCCGGTTGTCTGTGATTGTCCAGAAAATCACACCGAAATCGCACCGAAATCGCACCGAAATCGCACGTGTCTATTGAACAGCCTTTAGGCTCGTATTGGCTTCTGGCATTTTTCCCGGATGAACTTGCCGCAGCTGCAAAACACCACCCCCCATATAGATGGCCCAGCTGCGAGCCAAACCGCTTTGCGTTGCCCCAGCACATGGAAGCCCAGGTGGTTTCGTTGCATTCGCATGAATAAGCCTGTAAAGGCAGTGTAAACATGGCATAGTTGCGTGGGTCGCGCTGGGTGGCGCTCTCTCCAGTGACTGAATGGCTGCCTATGCCATGTGCAGCCGACGCCGGGAGTGCGTGTCAGGAAGCTGGTCAGTGGTCTGTCCCTGGGCCGGTTTCTTTTTGGTGAGCCACCCTGTCAATACACATGCCAACGCGGCTTGGCTGAACTATGAATATCTATGAGACACAGCATCGGACATTACCTGGAGGCAGCCGGCGGCGCAGAGGGGCGCAAGGATAATTTTTTGCTGATCCGGCTGGTGGCTGCAACGCTGGTGATTTACGGCCATGGCTTTGCGCTTGCGGCCTTGGGCAGTGGCCAGCGCGACTTTTTTACCCAGTACCTCGGCTACCGCTATTCCGGTGATGTCGCGGTGGCGGTATTTTTTCTGATCAGCGGCTTTCTGGTTGCGGGCAGCCTGGAGCGCAGCAAGTCCATTGTTCGGTTTGCACTGGCCCGCGCGATGCGTCTTTTCCCCGGGTTATGGGTTTGCGTGCTGGTCTGCGCGCTGGTGATGGGTCCGCTGATTACCGTGCAATCGCAGGCCGATTACTGGTCGTCTCCGCAGACGTGGACCTATGTCTGGTCGAACGCTTCTTTGGCGGAGATACAGTGGCTGCTGCCCGGGGTTTTTGAAAGCAACCGCTATAGCCCTGCCGTTAACGGCTCCCTCTGGACACTGCCGATTGAAGGCAGCATGTACCTCTATATGGGCCTGCTCGGGCTATTGGGCATTTTTTCCTGGCGCTGGCTGACCACCGCCTTGATAGCGGGTTTTGCGATTTGGACCTACCAGGCTGCGCAGCTCCAATCCGTCCCCTTGCAAGAGGCCGCCCGGCTGACCTTGTTCTTTGCCTGTGGCGCGCTGTTCTACATCCATAAAACGCGCATCCCCTTGCATCTGTCCATCGTGGCCGTATTGGCCGTGGTGGCATGGGCCTGCCGGCATACGGTTCACTACGAGCTGGCCTGTTCCACCGCGCTCATTTATTTTGTTTTCTGGCTCGCCTATGTTCCACGCCTGCCATCCCCGCGCTGGCTGCTGGATATCTCCTATGGCACCTATTTGTATGGCTGGCCGATACAGCAGCTGATCGCCAAGTTCTATCCTGCCGCCACGCCGCTGCAGATGACGGTGATCGCGATCCCTTTGACCTGGGTCGTCGCGCTGATGTCCTGGAAGCTCGTGGAAGAGCCTGCTTTGAGGCTGTTCAAGACATGGAGCAAGAAGGATTTCTCGCTGCCGTTCCGGCGCAAACCCGTCGTTGGTGTATCTGGTTGAGCGTTGCCATAAAGGCATGAAAAAACCGCCCTGAGGCGGTTTTGGTTTTAAAGCCTGGGCCAGCCAGGGCATTTACTCAGCTTGTGCAGCCACGCTTTCGATCGCCAGGCGCAACAGGTTGGGATCGATGGCTGGCGCTGCTGCTTCATCATGGGTTTCAGACTTCAACACGATGCCTGTGCCCGTGCCGGCGCGGTCCGTCAAGCGGCGCATCGTTGCCAGGTACACCTGCGAGCTGGGGCTCACATAGTAGCCCTCACCGTCGTTCACGCTGTAGTTGAACTGGTAGCCGTACTGGAGCCGTCCGGTCACCGTCACCTTGGCGCACACCACTGCACCTGCCGCCGTGCCCTTGACCTGGTATTCACAGCCAAAGGTACCTTCGGCGGTGGTCACCAAACCATTGCCGTCCTGTGTGGGGGCCAGTGTCCGCTCCAGTCGAACAAAGTCAGATATCGGGGTAGTGGAATTAAGGGGGCTGAGCAGCCAGATGCCTTTGAGGCCTTGTGGGTCAAATCCATAGGCGAAGTTGAATCGAGAGATCTCCTTTTCTGCTTCACCCGGCAACGTAATAAACCCCTTGGTGCCCGACACAAAACGCATCGACACGGTGCCAGCGCTGCCGTCCTCCTTGCCCGACAGATCGCCGCTGCCCAAATAACGGCCACCACGGTATTTGTTCAAAGGCGCAGAGTAGCGGTCATTGGCCAAGGTGCCGCTCGTCATATAGAACGTGGCATTGCCGCTGGCATCGTAGGCATACATTTGCATGACCAAGGTGTTGTCCTGCACATCAATGGCCAAACCACGGCCAGGTTTGCCATTGACCTCGCTGGTCATGATCCAGGTGCCTGTCTGTGGTGCAAATGCTTGCGCCAAACCGCTGCCGAGCAACGCACCTACCAATGCAATTTTCTTCAAGATCATCATAGCTCCGTTGTAGATCTTTACATTCTAATAACTAATCCTTACATTGCCCTTGCCAAGTCGCCATGTGCCTTATTGTTGACAAATGCAGTGCGGAGGGTCCAACCAATGTCGCAAATAAAGCAGATTTAAACTTTTGGTTTCTTTTAATGCTGTCTTTTTTATGGATGCATGGTGGCTTGGGGAGAATCTCATAAGGCGCAACCCACCATATGCGATACCGCAGCATTGGCTGCGGGTGTGCGTTGCCCTGAATACGGATGAGGCGCTGAAAGGCCGCCGCTTCCGCCCTTCCGATTGCACTTGGGCATCCGGCGAAGAAAAGCGGCCACGGCCATGCGCGGCAAAACGGGGCAATCTGCGATGCCGGAAGTATGCCGTTTGATCCTTGCCCGGGTTTTTGCCAGCGGGAGACCGATCCACCCCGCCCCAGACAAGCCTGGCGTTGCAGAGGGTGCCTTCGCCCAGCTCTCTCAAACCCGTCGTGCTAGCCTGCTTGCGCCAGCAGAGCGGGTGGCAAGGTGCTGTACTGCCTGCGAAGAACGCTGCGGGCATCCCCCCTCGGGCACGAGCAGCGGGGGCGGGGATCAACGGCGGAGTGCGCGGTTCGCCCAGCCCGGGCGGCTTATGGCGTTGCCAGCGGCCAGCGCGGGGCCAGCCGTGGTGCAGAAGCGCTCCTTCTTTCAGGCGCCGCGCTCACCCTCAGGATTTGACCAGCGGACACTTGCCTTCGGACAGCGGCCGGAAGGCCTGCTCCCCCGGAACCGTGGCGATGATCTTGTAGTAGTCCCAGGGCGCCTTCGATTCTTCGGGCTTTTTGACCTGCACCAGGTACATGTCATGCACCATGCGGCCGTCCTCGCGGATCTTGCCGTCGTCGCTGAAGAAGTCCTTGATGGGCATCTTCTTCATCGCGGTCATCACGGCGCCGGTCTCGTCGGTGCCGGCGGCTTCTACCGCCTTGAGGTAGTGCATCACTGCCGAGTAGGTGCCGGCCTGGGCCATGGTCGGCATCTTGTTCATCACCTTGAAGTACTTTTGCGACCAGGCGCGGCTCTCGGGCGTGCGGTCCCAGTAGAAGGCGGTCGTCGCATACATGCCCTGGGCAGTCTTCAGGCCCAGCGCATGCACGTCCGAGATGAACATCAGCGCAGCGGCCACCTTTTGCTTGTCGGTGATGCCGAACTGGCGCGCGCTCTTGATCGAGTTGATGGTGTCGTTCACGCCATTGGCCAGCGCAATCACATCGGACTTGGAGGCCTGCGCCGTCAGCATGTACGACGAGAAATCGGGCGCATTGAGCGGGTGCTTGACCGTACCGATCACCTTGCCGCCGTTCTTGTCGACGGCCGCCGTGATGTCGTTGGACAGCGCCTGGCCAAAGGCGTAGTCGACCGCCACGATGTACCAGCTCTTGGCGCCGCCCTCGGTGACCGCCTTCACGGTGCTGTTGGCGGTGGCATAGGTGTCGTAGGTGTAGTGCACGATGTTGGCCGCGCAGTTCTCACCGGTGATCGAGCTCGAACCCGCCTCGGTGTTGATCAGCACCTTGTTCTTTTCCTTGGCCACGGTGGCCACTGCGTTGTGCACGGCGGTGTTGCCCAGGCCGATGACCATGTCCACGTTCTCGCGGTCAAACCATTCGCGCGCGCGGGTGGCGCCAATGTCGGCCTTGTTCTGGTGGTCCACCGACAGCAGCTCGATCGGCTTGCCCAGCACCGTGCCGCCAAAATCCTTGATCGCCATCGTGGCCGCCGCGACCGTGCCCTTGCCGCCGATATCGGCGTAGGCGCTCGAGGTGTCGCTGATCACCCCTATGCGCACGGCATTGTCGGATAGGCCCTGCGCCCAGGCGCCAGAGGCCAGGCCAGCAGATGCAAACAGGGTCGTCAAACAAGTGGTTCTGAACTTCATGGAAATGGTCTCCTGGTATTTTTATCGTGGGCCTCGGCCAGGTAGCCTGGCGGGCACGGTGTAACGGATCGCACAAAGGGGTTAGCGCAAACTGGGGCAGGGCGGAGGGGTCAGGTCATGCGGCGCTCCTTTATGGGTGGCGTGGCCGCTGTCTCGTTGGCAGGCTGGCCCTGCAGCTCGGCCAGGATCATGGCCTTGAGCCTGAACTTCTCGATCTTCTGCGTCAGCGTGCGCGGGAACTGCTCGACCACGCGGATGTGGCGCGGCCGCATGAACTTGGGCATCTTGCGGTCGCACCAGTCATGCAGCGCCTGGCGGTCAATGACCTGCTGCTCGCGCGCCACCACATAGACCACCACATCGTCCTCGTCGCCCTCGTGCGCGGGGATGGCAAAGGCGGCCGTCATCTCCACGGCCGGGTACTGGTTGACCAGGTCCTCGATATGGAAGGACGAGATGTTCTCGCCGCGCACCCGGATGCGGTCGCCCATGCGGTCCACAAAGCTCAGGCTGCCATCGGCATGGCGCAGCGCCGAGTCGCCGGTGTGGAACCAGAGGTTGCGAAAGGCCTTGGCAGTCGCCTGGGGCTTGCCCAGGTATTCCACCAACAGGTAATAAGGCAGCTTCGACCGAAAGGCCAGCTGCCCGGCCACGCCCACAGGGCACTCGCCGTCGCGCTCGTCCAGCACGGCGGCCTCCACAAACAGGCTCGGGTGGCCCAGGTAGCCCTTGCCCACCTGGCCGGCCTGCGCCGGGCCCAGCAGCTCCAGGCCCAGGGCCGCCACCTGCGCGCGGATCGCCTCGCGCGTCTGCCCGCGCCGGTAGGCGGGCGGCGATTCGCAGCTGGCGTCCGTCTCTTCAATGACCGTGAAGCAGGACATACCCGACTCCGTCTGGCCAAAGCCGGCCGTCACAAAGTCAAAGCCGAAGCGGCGCGCAATCTCCGCATGGCGCTGGGGCAGCGGCTGCATGTAGACCTTGTTGAGGCTGTTGTGGTGGTCGTTGGCTGCCGGCGCTGCCTTGGCCAGCCAGGAGATCATCGTGTCCACCAGCACCGCACTGGTTGCGCCACTGACGGCAATGCGGCGCCAAAAGTCATGGGGGCTGAAACGGTCCCAGCAGGCCAGGCCACTGCCGGCCCACACCGCCCGCACCACATTGAACACTGCGCCGCCCACGTGGTACATCGGCAGGTCGTTGTAGACCACGTCATGGCCATTGAGCATCTGGCGGAACAGGTAGGTGTACTGGTTCATCCAGCGGTGGCTTTGCACCACGCCTTTCGATGGCCCGGTGGTGCCGGAGGTGTAGATGATGTTGCACAGGTCGTTATAGGCCAGCGCCAGATCCGGCTTGGGCGCGGGCTGCAGCAGCGCGGCCCAGTCCGTCTCCGCATGCGGGCCGCTGTAGGCCACGCGGTCCGCCACCGCATCATGGCTGCCAGCGGGCGGCTCGTAGACCACCACATGGGCCAGCGCTGCGACCTGGCCCAGCTCGTCACGGATCGCATTGAGGGCCGGCACCAGCGCGCGCTCGGCCAGCAGCATCACCGGCTGGGTGTCGCCAATCTGGTAGGCCAGCAGGCGCTCGGTCAGCGCAAAATTGATCGGCGCAAAGACGGCGCCGGCCTTCCAGATGCCAAACATGGCCAAGGCGCTGATGAGCTGGTTGCGCATGAACACCGACACCGGCATGCCCCGGCCGATGCCGGCAGCGGCCAGGTTGCCGGCGATGGCATCGGTGATGCGGTCAAACTCGGCATAGCTCAGGCGCACATCGTCTTCGCCATAGAGGTAGAAGAGCTGGTCGCCCTTGGTACGCGCCCAGTGCGCCAGGCGCTCGGTGACCAGTTCGCCATCGCGCTGCAACAGCTCCAGCAGGGCCTGCCTGTCCAGTGCGGCCACGGGGTGGGCAGCTGCGGTCATGTGGCGCTCGCTTTCTGCGGCTCCTTCAGCAGCCGCCGCAGCACCTTGCCGGTGCCCGTGGTAGGCAGCGCATCGCGGAACTCGATCTCCCGGGGCGCCTTGTAGACCGACATCTGCTCGCGGCACCAGTCAATCAGCTGCTGCGCGCTCACCGCTGGCGCGCCCTTGCGGGCAATGACGACGGCCTTGACCGCCTGGCCCTTGTGCGCATCATCAATGCCGATCACCGCCACCTGCGCCACCGAGGGGTGCTTGATCATGATGGACTCGACCTCTTCCGGGAAGACGCTGTAGCCCGATACCTTGATCATCTCCTTGAAGCGGCCGGCAAAGGTCAGGTAGCCATCGCTGTCGATCTTGGCCATGTCGCCGGTATGCACCCAGCCGTCCTTCAAGGTGCTGGCCGTGGCCTCGGGCTTGTTCCAGTAGCCCTTGAAGTTGCCCGGGCTGCGCAGAATCAGTTCGCCCACCTGGCCGGCGGGCAGGTCCCGGCCGGTGCTTGCATCGATCACGCGGCATTCCACCCCCTCGATAGGAATGCCGTGCGCGCCCCATTTGATGGCATCGACGGGCATCGAGGTGTCCCAGGTGTGGGTCTCGGACATGCCATAGGTCACCTCGAACAGCTGGCACTGCGGCGCCAGGCCGCGCCACTGCTCGGCCAGCGCCTGGTTGATGGTGATGCCAAAACTGGTGCTGGGGTTGATGCGCAGCGCACTGAGGTCATAGTCGCGCGCGCCTTCGACCTGCATTACCGCCGCATTCATGCTGGCCACGCTGTACCACCAGGTCACCCGGTAACGCGCCAGCGCCTGCAGCACCTGCACCGGGTCAAAGCGGTACAGCAGCACGCAGGGGATGCCGGTGTAGAGCGTGACATTGAGGCCGATCAGCATGCCCGCGATGTGGTTCAGCGGCGCCACTGCCAGCATGGTGTCGTCATCGCGGATGGGGTTGTTGTCTGCCGCTGCATGGGCCTTGAACAGCGCATTGCGGTAGGTCAGCATGGCCCCCTTGGGCAGGCCGGTGGTGCCCGAGGTATAGGTCATCAGCGCCACATCGTCCATGTCCAGCGCGCCCACATCGGGCGCAGGCATCGGTGTGCGCAGGCAGTCCATCAAGTCTGTCGTGCCTTCGATGTGGCGCTTGGGTGTGTCGATTTCTGCGGGCAGGTCGATCGTTGGCTGGGCCGGCAGCAGATCGGCATAGTGGGTCAGGAACACATGTTCAATCGCCGTCTTGGGGCGCGCCGCCTGCACGATCTCGTAGAGCACATCGGCGGCGACGATCACCTTGGCGCCCAGGTCGGAGAGCTGGTACTCCAGCTCATGGCCCTTGAACAGCGGGCTGCAGGGGCCCACCACCGCCCCCAGCTTCTGGATGCCGATATGCGCAATCACGTACTGCGGGCAGTTCTGCATGAAGAGCGCTACCCGGTCACCCTTGACCACGCCGCGCTGCTGCAGCTGGTGCGCAAAGGTATCGCTCATCTGGTCCAGCTGCGCCCAGCTGAGGGCGCTGCCATACCAGATGAAGGCGGGCTTGTCGGGCTGGCTGCGCGCATGCTGGCGCAGGTACTCATGCAAGGGCTTTTCTTGTTGCCGGTACGCGATGGGGGTCATGGTGTCTCCTACGGTCCTGGTGTTTTTTGGGATCTCGGTCGCAGTCTTTGGGTGAGTGCCTGGTGCCTACCAGGGCGATACACCCGATGCCGCCCGCCCCGGGCTGGCCGCCGGCAGGCTGGCGAGCATGCTGGCGAGCCAGCCGCGTGTCTGCGCCGGGTCGATCACATCGTCGATCTCGTTGTAGCTGGCCACGTTCAGCGCCTTGCCCTGGGCATAGATCTCATCGGTTTTGGCCTGGAAGTAGGCTGCCTTCTCGGCAGCGTCCTCCAGCGCCTCCAGCTCGCGCCGGTAGGCCAGGCGCACCGAGCCTTCGATGCCCATGGGCCCCAGCTCGCCGGTGGGCCAGGCCACCGTGGCCACCGGTACCAACAGGTTGCCGCCCAGCATGGCCTGCGCGCCCAGGCCGTAGGCCTTGCGCAGCACAATCGCCAGCACCGGCACCTTGATGTGGCTGGCCGTGACAAAGATGCGGGCAAAGTGCCGCACGGCTGCTGCCTTCTCGCTCTCGGGCCCCACCATGAAGCCCGGCGTATCGCACAGCGATACGACCGGCAGGCCATAGTTGTCGCAGAGCTCCAGAAAGCGCGAAATCTTGTCGGCGCTATTGGCATCGAGTGCGCCGCCCAGGTGGCTGCCATCGTTGGCCAGCACGCCCACGGCCTGGCCCTGCAGCCGCGCAAAGCCGGTGACCACGCTGCGGCCAAACTGGGCGCGCAGCTCCAGAAAGCTGCCGCTGTCAAACAAGGTCTGCACCACGGCACGGATGTCGTAGCCCTTGACCCGGTTCTCGGGCACCAGTGCGCGCAGCAGGCGCTGGTCGGCATGTTCGCCAGGCGGCAGCTTGCCCTGCACAAAGCCCAGGTAGGTCTGGGCCAGGGCCACCGCCTCGGTCTCGTCGCGGGCCAGCAGGTCGATCACGCCATTGCGCGTCTGCACGGCCACGGGCCCCACCTCGTCGGCCGCCACCACGCCCAGGCCACCGCCTTCGATCATTGCCGGCCCGGCCATGCCGATGCTGGCATCCTGCGTCGCAATGATCACATCGCAGCAGCCCAGCAGGGCGGCATTGCCGGCAAAGCAGCGGCCCGAGACCACGCCAATCGTCGGCACCTTGCCCGACAGCCGCGCCATGTGCGTGAAGGTGGTGAACTCCAGCCCCGACACGCCCACATAGTCGGTGTCACCGGGCCGGCCACCGCCGCCTTCGGCAAACAGCACAAAGGGCAGGCCCAGGCGTTCGCTGGTGTGCACGATGCGGTCCATCTTGCGGTGGGCCATAAAGCCCTGCGTGCCGGCAAACACCGTGTAGTCATAGGCCATCACAGCGCAGCGCGATTGCTCGGGTCCAAACTGCAGGCCGTTGATGCGGCCCAGGCCGGTGATGGTGCCGTCCGCCGGGCTGAGGCGAATCAGCTCTTCCTCGCTGCGGCGGCCGCGTTGCATCGCCAGGGTCAGGCCGCCATATTCGACAAAGCTGCCGGCATCCAGCAACTGGTCGAGGTTCTCGCGTGCGGTGTTCTTGCCATGGCGCCGGCGCTTGGCCACCGCTTCGGGGCGGGCCGCATCCATCAAGCCCTGCTGGCGCTGCAGCACCTTGGCCAGATCGGGGCGTATCGCATCGAGGTCAGCTTGCTGCTGCCCGCTGGCCAGCGCATCGGCCGATGCATCGGGCAGCACCCAGCCCAGCAGGGTGCCCGTCGCCACCACCTCGCCCAGCAGCGCGCTGCGCGCTACAAAGCGGCCGCCCTGGCCCAAGGCCACGCTGTGCTCCAGCTTCATGGCCTCTAGCACCGCCACCGATGCGCCCTTGGCCAGCACGGTATGGGCATCGGTCTCCAGCGCAATCAAGCGCCCGCGCATCGCAGCGCGCACCGCATGTGCGCCTTCGGGCAGCGCGGGCTCGTCGTTGCTGTCGGCTGGCACGCCATTCTGGCCGGCGGTTTGAGGACCAGGCTGGCGCTGTGCTGCCAGCGCTGTGGCTGCCGCATGCAGCGCCGGGCCTTGGCGTTCCACATAGGTGGTGTCGATCTTGCCGTGCAGTACCTGCGCGTCGCGCAGCAGCGCCCGCAGGTAGTCCAGGTTGGTCTCCACGCCCTGGATATGGAACTCGGCCAGCGCGCGGTCGGCCTTGGCGCAGAGCACCTCGAACTGGCTGGGCCCGCTGACGACCACCTTGGCCAGCAAGGCGTCGTAGTTGCCCGAGGTCTCGTAGCCGGTATAGCCAAAGCTGTCCACCCGCACGCCCGGGCCGGTGGGCGGCTCAAAGCGCGCTAGGGTGCCGCCCGTGGGCAGGGCCTGGGCATCGGGCTGCATGCTTTCCATGTTCACACGCGCCTGCAGCGCCAGCTGGCGGGGCAGCGGCAGTGCCTGGTCCAGGCCCAGATCCTGCAGGCTGGCGCCATCGGCCAGCGCAAACTGCAGCGCCACCAGGTCCAGCCCGGTGATGGCCTCGGTGATGGTGTGCTCCACCTGCAGGCGCGGATTGCATTCGATAAAGATGTACTGGCCGCTGCGGCTGTCGACCAGGAACTCCACCGTGCCCAGGCCTTGGTAGTGCATCGCGGCGCCCAGGCGGCAGGCATGCTGCACCAGCTGCGCGCGCAGCGCGGGGCTGATGAAGGGGCTGGGTGCAATCTCCAGCAGCTTCTGGTGGCGGCGCTGCAAGGTGCAATCGCGCTCAAACAGGTGCTGCACCGCGCCGCTGCCGTCGCCCACGATCTGCACTTCTATATGGCGGGCGCCGCTGATGAGCTGCTCCACATACAGATCGCTGCGGCCAAAGGCGCTCAGCGCTTCGGAGCTGCAGCGGTCAAACGCGGCTGCCAGGTCTGCGGCATGCATCACCGCGCGCATGCCCCGCCCGCCGCCACCCGCCAGTGCCTTGAGCATCACCGGCCCGCCGAGCTGTTGCATAAAGGCCTGGGCCTGCGCCAGGCTGGTGGCGCTGTGCGTGCCTTGTGCCACCGGTACCTGCTCACGCTGGGCCAGTGCACGCGCCCGGGCCTTGTCGCCAAAGGTCTCCAGCGCCTGGACCGAGGGGCCGATAAAGCGCAGGCCGGCGGCCGCGCAGGCCTGCGCAAATGCGGCGTTCTCGCTCAAAAAACCATAGCCGGGGTGGATGGCGTCACAGCCTTCCTGGTGTGCAATTTCAATCAAGTGCGCGCCGTTCAGATAGGCGGCTGCGCCCTGGGCGCCCAACGCGCGGGCTTGGTCGGCCGTGCGGCGGTGCAGACTGGCTGCATCGTCGCTGGCGTAGACCGCAACGCTTGCGATGCCCCGGTCTGCGGCCGTGCGCGCAATGCGCACCGCAATCTCCCCCCGGTTGGCGATCAATACCTTGTGCATGGATATCCTTCTCTTTGCGATCGCGCTGCCCGCATCAGCGCGGCAGCGGGCCGGCATGCCCTGGGCGCCGGCCTGCGCGTTCAAATGGTCTGGCTGACGAACTTGCTGCTGAGGTAGAAGGCCAGCGCATCGGCGCCGCCCTCGCTGGCATAGCCCGACTCCTTGACGCCGCCAAACGGCTGCTCGGGGTAGCCCATCGCGATCGAGTTGATGCCGACCAAGCCGCTTTCGATCCCGTTCTTGAACCACTCGCCGCGCGTGGCCGAGCCGGTGAACACATAGGCCGCCAGCCCCCAGGGCAGGCGGTTGGCCTCTTGCAGCGCCTGCGCATCGCTGTCAAAGTGCGCAAACGCGGCAATCGGGCCAAAAGGCTCTTCGTTGAAGATGCGCGCATCCTGCGGCACATCGGCCAGCACCGTGGGCGCAAAAAAGTAGCCCTTGCCCTCGGGCGCCTTGCCGCCCGTCACCACACGGGCGCCCTTGGCCACCGCGTCATCCACCAGGGCCTGCATGGCGGCCACCCGGCGCGGGTTGGCCAGCGGGCCCATGCGGGTGGCCTTGTCCAGGCCGTTGCCCATCACATAGCCTTCGGCAATGCGCTGAAAACCGGCAATGGCTTCGTCATACAACGGCGCCTGCACCAGAAAGCGCGACGGCGAGATGCAGGCTTGGCCGGCGTTCCAGAACTTCTGCACGCCCAGCAATTTCAGGCTGCGCGCCAGGTCGGCGTCGTCGCAGACAATGGCAGGCGCATGGCCACCCAGCTCCATCGACACGCGCTTCATCGCGGCGCCCGCTTGCGCGCTCAGCAGCTTGCCCACCGAGGTCGAGCCGGTGAACGAGATCTTGCGCACCACGGGCGAGGCAATCAGGTGCTCGGAGATATCACCTGGCACGCCATAGACCAGGCCCAGCACGCCGGCAGGCAGGCCGGCCTGCTCCAGCACCTGGATGAAGCGGGCCAGCGCTACGGGCGTTTCCTCCGAGCCCTTGACGATGATCGAGCAGCCGGCAGCCAGTGCGGCGGCAATCTTGCGCACGGCCTGGTTGATCGGGAAGTTCCAGGGCGTGAACGCCGCCACCGGGCCCACCGGCTCATGCTGCACATACTGGCGCAGCTCGGGTGAGCGCGGGGGGATCATGCTGCCGTAGCAGCGGCGCGCCTCTTCGGCAAACCATTCCAGCACCTCGCTGGCGCCCGACAGCTCGATGCGCGCCTCGGTCAGGCGCTTGCCTTGCTCATGCACCAGCATCAGCGCCATTTCTTCGGCATGCTCGCGCACCAGCGCCGCGGCCTTGCGCAGATAGGCCGAGCGCTCCATCACCGAGGTTTTGCGCCAGGCGGCAAAGCCGGTCTGGGCGGCGGCCAGCGCGGCATCCAGGTCGGTGCGGCTGGCCTTGGCGACGCGGCCAATGCTGCTCTCATCGGCGGGGTTGGTGATGTCCAGCCATTCCTGGCTGCTGCTGTCGCGCCACTGGCCGTCGATCAGCAATGGGACTTGGTAGTTCATGCGGTGCTCCTGGTTCTTTCTGGCTTCAGCTTTGCAAAATGGCGCGGCCGGTGACCTTGCCGGCACGCAGTTCGTCCAGCACGGTCTGCACATCGCCCAGCGGGCGGCTGCTGAGCGGCAAGGGCGGCAACACCCCTTGCTGGGCCAGTGCCACCAGCTCGCGCAGCTCGGCCAGCGAGCCCACATAGGAGCCGCCGATGGAGATGGCGCGCATGGGGATCAGCGGCAGCTGGATGCTGGCGCTGCCACCAAACAGGCCGACGATGAGGATCTTTCCGCCCTTGCCGACGACGGCATTCGCAAACTCGAAGCTGCGTGTGGAGCCGACAAAATCGAGCACGGCCGACACGCCCTCAGCGCTGGAGCGCGCCAGGGTCTTGGCGGCATCCGCCTCGGCCGGGTCCACCACACGGCTGGCGCCGGCATCCAGCGCGGCCTGGCGCTTGGCCGGGTCGATATCGACAACGATGGGCCCCAGGCCATGCAGGGCCTTGGCCAGCGCCACCGCAGCCAGGCCCACGCCGCCCGCGCCGATGATGACCAGCGGTGCCTGCTCGGTCGCTGGCGCCACCTTTTTGAGGGCCGAGTAGGCCGTCAACCCCGAGCAGGCCAGGGTGGCGGCAAAGGCGGCGTCAATGCCGGCATGGTCGATCAGGTAGCGCGGGTGGGGCACGCGCACATGGGTGCTGAAGCCGCCATCCCGCGTGGTGCCCAGGCTCTCGGGGCGGGCGCACAGGTGCTCATCACCGCGAGCGCACAGCGCACACTGGCCGCAGCCAATCCAGGGGAAGACGATCACCGAGCGGCCCAGCGCGCCTTCGGCGCCGGGCCCGTTGGCGGCCACGGTGCCGACGATCTCATGGCCCAGGGTGCGGGGCGGCTTGAGCACTTTTTCCAGGCCGAAATGGCGGCCATCGCCCAGGTCAAAAAAGCCCTCTGCCATGTGCAGGTCGCTGTGGCAGACGCCGCAGGCGCTGATGCGCACCAGCACCTCGCTGCCCTCAGGCGCAGCAATGGCGCGGCGCGCCAGTTGCAGCGGTTGGCCAAAATCGACGACCTGGTAACTCAGCTGTTCGCCAGGGCTGGCGGTTGCGTTCGACATGCGCTTGTCTCCTCAATCAACGGGGCTCAATGGCTGCTGGCGCGGCGCTTTGGCAGGGGCCTGAAACGGCTGCTCAGCGTTGGAAGAGTCCAAAGATACTGATCAGTATCGATTGGTACTATTGGGGATTTCACGCATGGATGGCGGGGTGGCATCTTGTACAAAACGGCCCGCCTTTCCACTATGCTGGGGCCATGTGTACAGCGTGCTGGCGCGCGTTATCGCCGCAGCCCCACGCCCACCAGGAGACCTTCAGCAGTGCAGCTACCACCCACCGACACCAACGCAGGCGATGCCAAAAACCAGATCCAGGAATACAAGGACACCTTGATCATCAATGCCGCCGCCGAGCTGTTCTACAAGCGCGGCTTCAAGAGCGCGACGCTCGATGACATCGCAGCCTCGATCGGCGTGACCAAGCCCTTCATCTACAAGCGCTTCAAGTCCAAGCACGAGCTGCTGGAGCGGCTTTTCGACAAGGTGTTTGCTGGGCTCTATGAGGCCGTCAGCCAGTGCGAACAGCTGGAAGACAAGGATCCCGTGCGGCGCTTTGCGTTTTTTATCGACACCTATACGCGCCGCAAGATCGAGCTGAGCAGCTTCTCGGCCATCCTGCTCGAAGAGGAAAAAAGCCTGAGCCCGGAAAAAATCAGCGATATCCGCAGCAAATACCACGGCTTTGATGCGCTGGTGACGCGGCTCATCGTCAACGGCGTGGAAGCCGGCGTCTTCAACGTCAGCAATCCCAAGGTGACGGCCTTTGCCATCAGCGGCATGGTGCAGTGGACGCACCGCTGGTACCAGCCCAACGGCAAGCTGTCCATCGAGGCGCTGTGCCAGGAGATGACGCAGATGGCGCTGCGTCTGGTCGGCTGGACAGGGCAGTACGTGCTGCCCGCGCCGCCTGCTCCGCAACGCTGACCTGCCGGGCGCATGGGGCGCGCCGGATGGCCTCGAATGTCCTTTGTAAAGACGGTCTTTGCCATTGAATATAATTGAGAGTCATTCTCAACTATTGACTGTGGCAGCAGGGCGTGGACATCGCATGGCATCTCCCGGATACTTGGCTTCGCCCATCGAAGCGCTCTACAAAAACCACCATGCCTGGCTGCAGTCCTGGCTGCGGCGCCGTCTGGGCCATGCGGGCGATGCGGCCGACCTAGCCCATGACACCTTCATTCGGCTCATGCTGGCGCCCCGCAACGTGGACGCTGCTGATGAACCGCGGGCCTTCCTGACCCATGTCGCCAAAGGCCTGGTGGTGGATTTATGGCGCCGGCGCGAGATCGAGCGCGCCTACCTGGAGACCCTGCAGGCCCTGCCCGAGCTGCATGCACCATCGCCCGAGACCCAGCTGCAGGTCATCGAGGCCTTGGTGCAGATCGACCGGCTGCTGGCAGGCCTGGCGCCCCGCACGCGCCAGGTGTTTTTGCTGGCGCAGCTCGATGGCCTGAGCTTGCAGCAGATCTCGGACCATGTCGCCATGCCGGTGATCACCGTGCGCCGCCATATCCACAAGGCCTTGCTGCGCTGCCTGGAGGCCGCGTGATGGCAGGCGTTGCCGCGCAAAACAGCTTGCTCAGCGAAGCGGCCGACTGGCTGATCCGGCTGCGCTATGAAACGCCCACTGCCAAGGAGCAGGCGCGCTTTGAACAATGGCGCAGCCAAAGCCCCGCGCATGAGGCGGCCTGGCACAAGGCCGAAGCCATGCTGGGCGTATTTGCCCAAGTGCCTGCCGAGGTCTGCCAGCAAACCTTGACTGCCGTGCAGCGGCCCGACCGGCGCAAAAGCCTGGCCTGGCTGGGTGGCCTGCTGGTGGCGGCCCCCGCCGGCTGGCTGGCCTGGCGTGAGCTGTCCTGGCGCGACTGGATGGCCGACCAGGCCACCGCTGTGGGGCAATCACGCTCGCTGCTGCTGCCCGATGGCTCGACCTTGACGCTCAACACCGCCAGCGCGGTCGCCATCCGCTTCAACGCGCAAGAGCGCCGGGTGCGGCTGCTGGGGGGCGAGATCTTGGTGACCACGCAAGCCGACCCCTCGCCCCGCTACCGCCCCTTTGTCGTGGAAACGCGGCAAGGCTCCGTGCAGGCGCTGGGCACGCGCTTTAGCGTGCGCCGGGTGGATGCGGACACCAGCCGCGTCGCCGTATTCAGCCACACCGTCGCCATCACCAACCAGCAAGGCGCCACCCAGCTGCTGCAAGAGGGGCACACCGCCGACTTCAGCAGCAGCGGCATCGGCCCGCAAAGCGATGTGCAAGCCAGTGCTGCGCTGTGGGAGCAGGGCATGCTGCTGGCCAAGGACATGCCGTTGGCCGACGTTGTGGCCGAGATCGCCCGTTATCGGACTGGGCGTCTGCACTGCGATCCCGCCGTAGCCCAGTTGCGGCTATCGGGCGCCCTGTCGCTGAAGGACACGGACGCCAGCCTGGCGCTGCTGGCGCAATCGCTGCCGGTGCGGATTGAGCGAGAGGCGCATGGGGTCGTGAGGGTGGTGGGGCGTTGAATAGGGCGGTAGCTCTGCGGTATGCATCGCTTTGAATCGCCCCCTGACTTGTTTTGCGAATACGCGGTCTACCTATTTTGGCAACTGGCATTTCATTCAATTGCTTTATTCCATTCCCGCTGTGCACTCTGAGAGAATCAGCGCGGCTTGGTGGGATGCTGAATTATCGGATTCGGCAGCGGCTCATAGCCATTGCCCCTGCCACTGAGCCAACTCAGCGCGGTTTTTCCCGCTTGCCTCAAATAAGCCTGCGCCTCCAGGAATAGTGGCGAGTCTAAATCCTTGTTGGTCAATGGGCGCGGTCTGCCGGATTTTTCCGCACTGAGAAAGTGCGCCCTGTGGAGCTCATCGCTATAACTGCGTGCAAAAAAACTTTCTTCGCCATCAGAAAATTGGTAGATGTAATACTCATAATGGTACTCATGGAAGCCGGCTTCATCTGGTTCGCTGGCGTCCAAATGGTATGTACAAACAACTTGCATCTGAAACTGATTCAATCCAAGGAGATAAAGTGGCACACAAGAGGCGCATTCCAAAGCTGGCATCCATTCTCGCAGTATCTGCATTGGCACTGTCCATATCTCCCAGTTGGGCAGCTCGCAGTTTTACCCCTCAAGCAGGCACTTGGGTCATCATCGATGAAGTAGACGGTAAACCGGGCCGAGGTTTTGCGATCGATGTGCAGGGCAATACTTTCTTCATGCAGGTATTTGGCTACGAGAAAAATGGTGATGCCACTTTCTATGCCGCCACGGGCCAGATGGAGGGCGATACCGTCACCGCCCCGTTGATGCGCTACCAAGGCGGACGCAGTTTTGGCAGCGAGCCACGCGATGCGCAAGAAGACAAAAGCATGGGCAATGTCACGCTCAGCTTTCGCAACGGTTTGCAGGGAACGATACAGCTGCCTGGCGAGCCTGCCAAGGACATCGAGCGCTTTGTTTTTACCGCGCCAGATGCCGCCTATTACCAGACGGAGCAGTGGAAGACTTCGTCACGGATGGCGCGTTGGTTTGGGTTGAACGCGCAGGGCCAGGTCGAGAAGAGCTGGTTCGCGATGCTCAAGACCAGTCCCACTGAACCCATGCGTCTGACGCTGTCCGACGACCAGACGAGCGAGACGCTGGAGTGCAGCCTCGCTACGCCAAGCGACAGCATCCGCTGCGTTGCTGCGAATGCTGCAGATGCTGGGCAAGCACCCGTGGTGAAAGAGGTGCAGTTCCGCCTGCTGGGCGCTCAAGTTGCTGGCGCCGTCAGCCTGCAAGCCGAAGGTGCTGCGCCATTGCAGTTATTGGGCCTCAATACGCGCGCGGATTATCCGTACCGCGGGGGGGTCATCACCGGCTGCTGCGCCAATGGGCTTGAATCGTTTATGCCAGGCACTTTTGGTTATGCGCAGCGGCCTGCCTACCAGCCCAGCAATGGCACCTGGGTGATGGCGGACGAATTGACGGGCAAGCCCGGGCGTGGCGTGAGTCTGGATGTGCAGGGCGGAAAAATGGTCATGCAGGTATTTGCTTACCGGGCCGATGGACAGCCGACCTTCGCTATGGGAGTGGGCGACTTCGGACCCGATCCAGAATTGAGAGATGTCAGCAGTGCCCGTTTTAGCTTGCAACAGTACCGGGGTGGGCGCAGTGTGGGCGGTGCCGCTGCCAGTGGCGAGCTGGTGCGGGACGAAGGCGAAGTCGTGGTTCAGGTATCCGGCCTCTCGGGTGGGTCCGGCATGCCGGCTGGCAGCTTGGCAGAGGCGATGGTGCAATTCCCGGGCGAGCCCGCCAAACGGATGCTCCGCTTGCCCCTTCAGCCTTGGCAGACATTGGAAGACCAGTTCTTTGGTGAATGGTATTTCCAGGGCTTGCCGTATGCAGGAAGGCCTTTGACCGTGACCCTCAACCGCAGAGAGGGTGAGTTTGTGACCAATGACGATGGCTCGGTGCGGTGCCAGTTCAATACGCAGTTGCTGCGAGGCGAATGCCAGTGGCCCACGGCCACGGGCACGTCAGGTTCCTCAGGCCCGATAGCGCTGCAAGATGCATTTGTCATCTCCAGCTCTTACGTCCGTTTGCGTGACCGTCATGGCAATCTGACCGGTCTGGGAGATGTACCACTTAACTAGCGCCCAGCGACTTCAGGAGACATGAAGGCTGCGCTGTTGAAACTACCGACACGCAGCTTCCGCTGGTGGCGATGAACCATTCGCGAACACCGGAAAGTGCCGCAGCCGATGTCAGCAAACCTGGCATGGCCTGCTCCCGCGAGAGCAGGCCGCCTGCTGCAATTTCATAGACGATGCTGTCTTTGAATTGCCCGCTGCACCAGTAGGCGCTGTGGTTGCCTTCATCGGTCTCCAGCAGCGCTTCGTAATGTGGGAACGAAATGTGCAGAGTGACGGTGTCGTCCAGCAGACTTTTCACGACGATTTCCAGCGATGCGGCCTGACGACGGATGTCAAAAACATCGGTCTCGCCAGCTGGAAGTCGAATGTCCTGAAATTCCTTTCGCGCTACCACCTTCATCGCAGATCCAAGCACTCTGTGAAATCGGCCATTCTATGGAGGCTCGGTATGGGCTTATGCGTGCGCAGCCCCAAACCGTACCACCGTACGCCCACTCGTTGCCCCCTCCAACTGCCCCGCCGCATGCGCCAGCAACCCGTCCAGCCCGATAAAGCGCACACCGGGCTGCAGCGCGGCAAAGTCCGGTTTCCAGTCGCCCGCCAGCTTGCCCCACAGCCTGCGCCGTTGTGGCCAAGGGGCGTTGGCGACGATACCGAACATCTGCGCGCGGCGCATGATGAAGGGCAGCACGCTGCCATCAAAGCTGTTGCCCGAGGCATTCCCTACACTGGCCAGCAGGCCGCCCTCGCTCAGAGACCGCAGCATCCATGACAGCACCGCGCCGCCCACGTTGTCGATGCCGGCAGCGAACTGCGGCTTCTCGATGGGGCGCTTGGAGCCGATGACCTGGCTGATGTCGATCACCTCGCTGGCGCCCAGCGCGCGCAGTGCCGCCTCGTTGCTGCGGTCGCGGGTGAGCGCGGCGGTGCGGTAGCCGGCACGGTGCAGCATATGGATGGCCAGCCGGCCCACGGCACCGCCGGCGCCGGAGATGGCGACCAGGCCGCTGTCGGGCTGAAGGCCCAGTTCTTCAAAGCGCTCCAGCGCCATGGCGGCGGTAAAGCCGGGTACGCCCAGAATGGCGACCTGCTCGGCGCTCAGGCCTGCGGGCAGCGCTTGCAGGTGCTCGGCGGGCGCCTGCACCAGCTCGGCAAAGCCACCATCCACATCAATGCCGCGCTGGAAACCATGGCTGAGCACCATGTCACCAGGCCGGAACTGCTCGCTGCGCGATTCGAGCACCTTGCCCACCACCTCGATCCCCGCCACGCGGGGGAACTGCGTGATGATCCTGGCTGCCCCCTGCAGCGACAAACAGTCCTTGTAGTTGACGCCCGCATAGTGGGACTGGACCAGCACCTCGCCGGGCGCTAGTTCGCCGCGCTGCAAGGTCTCCATCTGGGAGTGGATGGTTTTGTCCACGCTGCGCGTGACCATGGCCTGATAGCGGTTCATGCAGTTCTCCTGAAAAGGTGTTCGGTCAAACCACGCCCTGCGCGCGCAGCTGTGCCAGCGCATCGGCCGATACGCCCAACACCGCATAGACCTCGGCGTTGTGCTCGCCCAGCGCCGGGCCGGTGCGGGGCACCGGCATGTCGCGGCCGATAATGCGCGGAACAATGCAGGGCGCAGGCAGGCTGCCATGGTCGGCATCGGGCAGGCGGATGATGGCCTCGCGTGCCTGAAAATGCGGGTCCGCCTCGATGTCGGCGATGTCATAGACCTTGCTGAACGGGATCTCGCCGGCCTCCAGCTTCTGGCTGATCAGCGCAAAACTATGCTCGGCAAACCAGCCGCTGACGATGGCGTCGAGCGCATGCACATGGGCCACGCGATGGGGCAGGCTGTCAAAGCGCGGGTCCTCGGCCAGCTGGGCCTTGTCCATGGCCTTGCACAGCCGCAGCCAGACGGCCTGGGACGAGGCCACCATCGAGAAGAACACGCCATCGGCACTGCGGTACATATTCGACGGCGCCGTGTAGGTGGCCAAATTGCCTTCGCCGCGCCGGGCCAGGCCCAGCTGTTCATGCTCGACGGGCAGCGGGTCCAGAATGCGGAACAGCGCCTCGGTGGCCGACAGGTCCACCTCCACGCCCCGGGCCTCGGGGTCGGCACGCAGGCGGGCCATTTCTGCGGCGATCGAGAACGCACAGAAGATGCCGGCCACCGCATCGCCGATCGGGTAGTTGCTGTGCATCGGCGCGCCGCCCGCCGGTGCTGTCAGGTTGGTGAAGCCGCTCATCGCCTCGAACACCCGCGCAAAGCCGGCGCGGGCGCGGTAGGGGCCTGTCTGGCCAAAGCCGGTCAGCCGCACCACGATGAGGCGCGGGTTGGCGCGGTGCAGGGTGGCAATGTCCAGGTCCCAGCGGTCCAGGCTGCCGGTGCGAAAGTTCTCCACCAGCACATCGAACTGCGCCAGCATGGCCAGCAGAAGCTCGCGCCCCTGCGGTTTGCGCACATCCAGGGTGATGCCGCGCTTGCCCCGGTTGGCCACCTTCCACCACAGCGGTGATCCATTCTTGATGGGCTGCATGTGGCGCAGTGCATCGTTGCCATCGGGCAGCTCCAGCTTGACGACATCGGCGCCATGGTCGGCGCACATTGTCGCGCCGCTCGGTGCAGCCAGCACCGTGGCCATGTCCAGGATGCGTACGCCGGCCAGCGAGCCCGGGTGGGTCTTGGTCTTGTGGTGGGTCATGAAAACTCTTCGTGCAGTAAGCGCAATAGCCGCTTTGTCCCACAGCGGAATGGCGGCTGCAATAGCATGTTTCGCTGAGCGAAACACTCGGCTCAAACGATTGACCTGGAAAGGCTGCCGCCCAATCATGACCTCACGAACCACCGCCCAACGCCCCGTGAACACCATCTCCCTGCCCGGCCTCGTCAGCCCCCATGACCTCACGCAAGACCGCCAGTTCTCGATGAACCTGGCACGCGGTCTGGAGGTGCTGCGCGCGTTCACACCGGCCAGCCCGGTGCTGGGCAACCGGGAGATTGCCGACCGCACCGGGCTGCCCAAGCCCACCGTCTCGCGGCTGACCTATACGCTCACCTTGCTGGGCTATCTGAGCCGCGACGGCCAGCTGCAAAAGTACCGGCTCGGCCCCGGCGTGCTGTCGCTCGGCCATCCGCTGCTGGCCAGCATGGCCGTGCGCCAATCGGCCAAGCCGCTGATGGAGTCGCTGGCGCGCAGCACCGGCTGCACCGTCAACATGGGCGTGCGCGACCGCGATCTGGTGGTCTATATCGACTCAGTGCGGGCTGATTCCACCAACCAGCACCTGCCCGATATTGGCTCCACCCGCCCGCTGCTGTCCAGCGCCATAGGCCGGGCGCTGATCCTGGCCTGCCCGGCGGCCGAGCAGCGCGCCATCCTCAATTACCTCCAGGTCAAGGACCGTGCAGAGTACGACGCCCAGCTGCCCAACTGGCAGGCCGATGTAGCGCGCTTCAAGGACGAGGGCTACTGCCACTCCAAGGGCGACTGGCGCAAGGAGATCCATGCGATTGCCGTGCCGGTGCGCACCCATCTGGGCGGTTTGCCGGTGGCGCTGAACTGCACCTTGTCCACCCACCGTGCGTCCAAGAACCTACTCACCCGCGAGGTGGCACCGCTCCTCAAGGAAGCCGTTTTTCAACTGGAACTGGCGCTGGGCATACGCTAGGGCTTGAGAACCCCAAGCCCGGTAACCAGCGCCGGTCCACAACCTCAGAAAGAAGAGTGATGATCCGAGACCCCCAGACGTTTGAAGCGATGCTGGCCGAGCTGCGCAGCTTTCTACGCAGTGAATGCCAGCCGATCGAGGAACAGGTCGATGCGCAGGACCTGATCCCCGAGCCGGTGGTGCAGCGCATGCGCGAGCTGGGTCTGTTTGGCCACAGCATCCCCGAGGCCTATGGCGGCGCGGGCCTGACGACCGAGGAGCTGGCCCTGGTCAATATTGAGGTCTCGCAGGTAGCGACCACCTTCCGCGCGCGCTTTGGCGGCAATACCGGTATTGCGTCGGAGTCGCTGGTGGTCGATGGGACCGAGGCGCAGAAGCGCCAGTACCTGCCGCTGCTGGCCAGCGGCGAGGTGACGGGCTGCTTTGCGCTGACCGAGCCCGAGGCCGGCTCTGACGCCACCGCGCTGCGGACCACCGCCGTGCGCGATGGCGCGCATTTTGTCATCAGCGGGCGCAAGTGCTTCATCACCAATGCGCCAATTGCCAACCTGTTCACCGTGTTTGCCCGGTCCGAGCCCGGCAGCAAGGGCGCCAACGGCATCAGTGCTTTTCTGATCGAGCGCGGCACGCCAGGGCTGTCCACACCACCGGCGATGCGCAAGATGGGCCAGCATGGCTCGCCCGTGGGTGAGGTGGTACTGGACCAGGTGCGCGTGCATGAAAGCGCCATCGTGGGCGGCCTGGAGGGCAAGGGCTTTCGCACGGCCATGCGCGCGCTCAACAAGCAACGCATCAACCTCGCCGGTCTCTGCGTGGGCCCCGCCATCCGCCTGGTGCAGGAGATGGCCCAGCAAGCGCAGCGCCGCCAGCAGTTTGGCCAGCCGATCAGCGAGTTCCAACTGGTGCAGCAGCTGATTGCCGAGAGCAATACCGAGGTGCATGCCGCCCGCGCACTGGTGCTGGAGACCGCCCGCAAGCGCGACGAGGGCCAGGACGTGACGATGGAAGCGTCCATGTGCAAGCTCTTTGCCTCCGAGACCTGCGGCCGTGTGGCCGACCGGGCCGTGCAGATCTTCGGCGGCAGCGGCTATGTGGCCGGCAATGTGGCCGAGCGCTTCTACCGCGATGTGCGCCTGTTCCGGCTCTACGAAGGCACCAGCCAGGTCCACATCACCAACATCGCCAAACGCACGATGGCGGCGCTGACTGCTTAGCGGCTTAACAGCACCGCGCGCAGAGACAACAACGAGAGCAGACCGACAAAAGCGCAATCCACCCTTCTCAGGAGACACAGCCATGCAGACCATCCCATCCCTCGCCCATGCGGCACGCGCCTTGCTGGCGTGCAGTCTGGCCGCCACTGCGCTTGCGCAGGCGCAGCCCCAGGCGGAAGGCTATCCCGCCAAGCCGGTCAAGGTCATTGTTCCATTCTCGGCGGGCGGGGTGGTCGATTCGGTCGCGCGCATCATCAGCGACAAACTCTCTACCCAATACGGCAAGCCCTTTATCGTGGAGAACAAGACGGGCGCGGGCGGCTCCATCGGCACCGACTATGTCGCCAAATCGGCGCCTGATGGCTACACCCTGCTGGCGGTCAGCCCCAGCCATGCGGTGGCGCCCGCGCTGCAAAAGAGCATCTCCTGGAACCCCGTGCGCGACTTCAAGGCCATTGCCGGCTTTGGCTATGTGCCCAATATCATCGTCGTGCACCCCAGCCTGCCAGCCAAGACCATGGCCGAGTTCGTCGCGCTGGCCAAGAAGAGCGCGCCACCGCTGACCTATGCCACCGCCGGCCTGGGCACCTCCAACCACCTGTCGGGCGAGCTGCTGGCGCAAGAGGCCCATATCGCGCTCGCACATGTGCCCTACAAAGGCCAGTCCGAGGCCTTGAACGACCTGCTCTCCGGCCGGGTCAACATGATGCCGCTGACCTCGGCGCTCGCGATTCCGCATGTCAAAAGCGGCAAGCTGCGCGCCTTGGCCGTCACCACTGCCAAGCGCTCCAGCGCATCGCCCGATCTGCCGACCGTGGCCGAAGCGGCGCAACTGCCCCGCTACAACGTGGGCACCTGGTTTGGCTTTGTGGCCCCGGCCAACACACCGGCGCCCGTGCTGCAAAAGCTGTCGGCCGATATTGCGCAAATCCTCGCGCAGCCCGATGTCAAGACCAAGCTCGAATCGCTGGGCATGGAGCTGGCACCGCAGAACGCCGAGCAGTTCGATAGCTTCATCGCGCAGGAGAGCGAGAAGTGGGGCCAGGTCATCCAGCAGGCCGGCATTGAGCCGAACTGATGGCAGCATTCTGACAAGGCCAGCACCATGCCGCAATTTCAAACACCGCTCTGCCAGCGCCTGGGCATAGCGCATCCGATCTTTGGTTTCTCGCACGAGCCCGACGTCGTGGTCGCCATTGCCAAGGCTGGCGGCTTTCCGGTGCTGGGGCTTGCGCGCGATGCGCCGCAGGATATTCCGGCCATCGTGCGCGATGTCGAGCAGCGCCTGGCGGGCCTGCCCTATGGCATTGACCTGATGCTGCCCGCCCATGTGCCCAGCCAGGCCGATCCGCAAAGCCTGCAGGCGGCGCTGCCGCCCGCGCATGTCGCGTTTGTGGCGGGGCTGCGGCAGCGCTTTGCGATCCAGCCGCCCAGCCAGCCCAGCTTTTTTACCGCCCATGCGCGCTCGGAGGCGCTGTTCCAAGCGCAGATCGATGCGGTGCTGAACTCCCAGGCCTGCGCGGTAGCAACCGCCATCGGCCTGCGTGCCGAGCTGATTACCGAGGCCAAGCGCCGAGGCAAGCTCACGTTCTCGCTGATCGGCTCAGTACGCCATGCACGCAAGGCACTGGACATGGGCGTAGACGTGCTGGTGGCCCAGGGCTATGACGCGGGGGGCCATACCGGCACGGTGGGCACCATGTCGCTGCTGCCGCAGATTGTGGAAGTGGCACAGAACACGCCCGTGCTGGCCGCTGGCGGCATCGCCACCGGTGCGCAGGTGCTGGGCAGCATCTGCAGCGGCGCGCAGGGCGCCTGGCTGGGCACCTTGTGGATGGCCGCGCAAGAGAACCACACGCCCGCTGCGTTGCTGGACCGGCTGATCGCCAGCAGCAGCGAAGATACCGTCATCTCCCGCGCCCACAGCGGCAAGCCTTGCCGCGTGGTGCGCAGTGCCTGGATCGATGCCTGGGAAGAGGCCGATGCGCCGGCGCCGCTGGGCATGCCACACCAGCAGGCGCTGACCGGCGATGTGTTTGCCTCCATCCACGAACACAACAGCGCCTCGCTGATCTACGAGGCGGCCGGGCAGAGCGTGTTCGGCATTCGGGGGCCTACGACGGTGGCCGCGCAGATGCAGGCACTGGTCGCGGAGATGGACAGCGCGTTCCATCGGCTCTGCGGGCTGGTGCGCTAGCCGGGCCCTTGCCACTGCGGCGGTGGAAGGCGGTACCGGGCCACTGCGCGCCACGCGCAGTGCCTGCTGTCAATCCAGGCGAGGGTGCAGGTCGATGTACTTCTGTTTGCGCAACTCCAGCTCAGCGATCTGCGCTTGCAGCTTCGCGATCTCGCCATCGATCTCCTCGACACTTTGCTCGATATGGTCCAGCGTCTGAATCAGCAGCTCCTTGGCCTCTTTTTTGCTGGAGGCTGCCGGGGTGGCGCCGCGCAACGGGCGGTTGGCGGTTTCCTTCATGAAGATGCCGGTGATGATACCGATGACCGCAACGAACATCAGGTAGTAGGCCGGCAGGTACAGGCTACCGGTGGTATCGACCAGCGCAGCGGTGATCGTGGGCGTGAGACCGGCGACGATGATGGCGATGTTGAACGATGCCGCCAGCGCGCTGTAGCGGATGCGGGTGGGGAACATGGCCGGCAAGGTCGACGCCATCACACCGGTAAAGCAGTTCAGCACAATGGCCAGCATGAACAGGCCGACAAAGATCAGCGCGATCTGGCCGTTGATGATCAGCTTGAATGCGGGGAAGGCCAGCACCAGCAAGCCGATGGAGCCGAAGATCACAAAGGGCTTGCGTCCGACGCGGTCGCTGGCCAGGCCGATGACCGGCTGCACAAACAGCATGCCGATCATCACCGCGATGATGATCAGCACCCCGTGGTCCTCCGAGTACTGCAGGTTATGCGACAGGTAGCTGGGCATGTAGGTCAGCAGCATGTAGTACGTGATGTTGGTGGTGAGTACCAGACCCACGGACACCAGCAGCGGGCGCCAGTAACGCGTTGCGATTTCCTTGAACGAGATGCGGGGGCGGTTTTCCACATCCTCCTGGTCGTCCTTTTCCATCTGGTCGAGCTGCTGCTGAAACGCAGGGGTCTCTTCGGCCGCATGGCGCAGATACAGGCCTACCAGCCCCAGCGGTGCGGCCAGGAAGAAGGGCACCCGCCAGCCCCATTCCAGAAAGCGCGCTTCGCTCAGCAGGCTTTGCAGCAAGACCACCACGCCGGCACCGGTGACAAAGCCGACGATCGAGCCGAAGTCGAGAAAGCTGCCCAGAAAGCCGCGTTTGCGGTCCGGCGCAAACTCGGCGACAAAAATGGCAGCGCCGGTGTATTCCCCTCCGACCGAAAACCCTTGCGCGAGCTTGCACAGCAGCAGCAGGATGGGCGCCCAGATGCCTATGCTGGCATAGGACGGTATCAGGCCGATACAGAAGGTGCTGGCGGCCATGATGATGATGGTGATCGACAGCACCTTCTGGCGGCCGAACTTGTCACCCATCACGCCAAAGAATAGACCGCCCAGAGGCCGCACGAGGAACGGAATAGAGAACGTGCCCAGCGCGGCAATCATCTGCACGCTGGCCGAGGCATCGGGAAAGAACACCTTGCCCAGTGCAAAGGCCACAAAGCCGTAGACGCCGAAGTCGAACCACTCCATCGCATTGCCCAATGCGGCTGCAGAGATGGCTTTCTTGAGCTTGACCTTGTCGACGATGGTGATGTCGTGCAGCTCCAAGGTGCCGCTTTGTGTCGGTATCAGGGGCGGCGAAGGAGGCGTCGGATCGGCCGCGGTGTTGTTGTTGATGGTATCCATGCGGTTCCCCGGTGATGGTGGGCCGCCATCTTCGCCAATTGCCCTGCCAGCGTCTGTAGGACGAGGCTGGGCTTCACTGCCTCCAAAACCCGCTTGGTGTCTGCTGCGCTATCGCCCGGCCGACATCGGCAGGCTAGGCTGGGGTCAAGCGGCGGCCAAGCGCTCCTTGGCCAGCCGTGTGCCCGCCGCCAGCGCCTTGAGCTTGGCCCAGGCCACGTCACGGGACATCGGTGCCAGACCGCAATTGGTGCAGGGAAAGAGGCGTTCCTTGGGCACAAATTCCAGTGCCCGGGCGATGGTGTCGGCCACTTCCTCGGGCGTCTCGATGGTGTCGCTGGCAACATCGATCACCCCGACCATCACATCCTTGCCGGCGAGCAGCTTCATCAGGTCAGGTGGTACATGCGAGTGGATGCATTCCAGGCTGACCTGGTCGATGCTGCTGCGCGCCAGGGCGGGGAACACCGTCTCGTACTGGCGCCATTCATCGCCCAAGGTGCTCTTCCAGTCGGTATTGGCCTTGATGCCGTAGCCGTAGCAGATGTGCACGGCGGTGGTGCAGGTGAGGCCCTGCGCGGCGCGCTCCAGTGCCTGAACGCCCCAGTCGGCTGCGTCCTTCATATAGACGTTGAAGGCCGGCTCGTCGAACTGGATGATGTCCACGCCATCGGCCTGCAGTGCCAGCGCCTCCTGGTTGAGCAACTCGGCAAAGGCCATGGCCATCTTGACCTTGTCGCCATAGAAGCGGTCCGCCACGGTGTCCACAATCGTCATCGGGCCGGGCAGGGTGAACTTGAGCTTTTTCCGGGTATGGGCGCGTGCCAGCTGCGCTTCGAACGCATGCACGCGCCCCTTGAGGCGCAAGGCCGCTACCACCTGCGGCACCATCGCGTCGTAGCGGTTGTCGCGGATGCCCATCTTCACCTTGTTGTCGAAGTCGATCCCCTCGACCTGCTCCAGAAAGCCATGCACAAAGTGCTGGCGTGCCTGCTCGCCGTCGCCAACGATGTCCAGGCCGGCATCTTCCTGGGCCTTGATCCACAGCAGCGTCGCATCGGCCTTGGCCTGGCGCAGTGCATCGCCTTCTGCCATCCACTGGGGCCAGAGCTTGTTGGTTTCGGCCAGCCAGGCGGGTTTGGGCAGACTGCCCGCAATGGAGGTTTCGAACATGGGGGATTTCCTTTCAAAAAAATGGGGAGTCAGGCAGGCCTGTGTCCAGCGCATTGTGCTGACCCGGTCGCGCAACCGGGTGCCATAGGTGACACCGGGCAGGGCAGGGCAGGGCAAGGCGATGCGGCTGGTCCAGCGCGCCGGGCGCTGCCGTCAGACCGTTGCCGCAGCGCTCGCTTGCTGCAGCATGCGCTGGTAGGGTTTGATGAAATGCTCTTCGGCAAATCGGCCTTGCTTGACAGCCAGCGCGCTGCGCTCTTCGCGGTCATAGACGATCTGCGTCAGCGAGTAGTCCTCGTGCTTCAGGCTCGGCTGGTAGCGCGCGCCGGCGGCTGCATTGGCGTTGTAGATCTCCGGGCGGTAAATCTTCTGGAAGGTCTCCATCGTGCTGATGGTGGCGATCAGCTCCAGGCTGGAGTAGTCGCCCAGCAGGTCGCCGTGGAAGTAGAAGGCCAGCGGCGCCACGCTGTGGGCGGGCATGAAGAAGCGCACCTGCATGCCCATCTTGGCAAAGTAGTGGTCCGTCGGCGAGTCCTCGTTTTGCCGGTACTCGATGCCCAGCACCGGGTGCTGGTTGCCGGTGCGCTGGTAGACCTTGCTGGTCGACGCGCTGATGCAGATCACCGGAGCCTTGCGGAAACTGGCCTGGTACGTGTCCGACCGGATGAACTGCTGGAACAGCTGCCCATGCAGAAGGCCAAAATGCGCGGGCGTGCTGAAGCCGGTCCGGTTCAGGTTGTGCGCAGGCAGCAGCACGCTGAAATCGTAATCCCGCACATAGGACGAGAAGTTATTGCCGACGATGCCGTCGCTGCGCTGGCCCGTGTGCAGGTCAAGGATGTGGGTCTGCAGCATCTCGATCAGCGGAAACGCCTCGCCGTGCTGCTGCGTGCCCCAGTGCAGTGCCACGGAAACGATGTCCAGCTCCACCGCATAGCGGTCGGCCTCTGGATTGTCCCAGTGCGCCAGCGCGTTGAAGCGGTTGTCGATCATCCGCAAGGTGTTGCGCAGGTTCTGCTGCCGGTTTTCGCCCCGGGCCAGGTTGGCAAAGTTGGTGGTGATGCGCGTGCTGTCCGATGGCCGGTAGTGCTCATCAAAACGCAGGCGCTCGATGCTGAAGGAAAAGTCGCTGCTCATGCGGGTCCGATCGTGGATGTCTGCGGGCCTTCGGGCCGTATGGGCTGTTTCAGCCCAGACCGCTCAGGTCGATGGGCCGGATGTTAGAACGTGCAATCCATGAAGTAAAATGGTTTTATCTCATATATCCATGAATATGGTTCATTTGAATGCTTGAACGTATCCATCTCAGCATCGTCCAGCAGGTCGAAAAGCAGGGCTCGCTCACGGCCGCTGCAGGTGTGCTGAACCTGACCCAATCCGCACTGAGCCACAGCATGAAAAAGCTGGAGCAGCAATTGGGCACAGCGGTGTGGCTGCGGGAGGGCCGCAGCCTGCGCCTGACGCAGGCCGGCCAGTACCTGCTGGCGGTGGCCAACCGTGTGCTGCCACAGCTGGATCTGGCCGAAGCGCGTCTGGGCCAGTTTGCGCAGGGCGAGCGCGGGGCGCTGCGCATTGGCATGGAATGCCATCCCTGCTACCAGTGGCTGCTCAAGGTCGTCTCGCCATATCTGGCCGCCTGGCCGGATGTGGAGGTGGACGTGAAGCAGAAATTCCAGTTCGGCGGCATTGGTGCGCTGTTCGGCTACGAGATTGACCTGCTGGTCACGCCCGATCCGCTGTTCAAACCCGGGCTGCGGTTTGAGCCGGTGTTTGACTATGAACAGGTGCTGGTGGTGCCCCGTGGCCATGCGCTGGCCTCTGCCACCTATGTGAAGCCCGAGCAACTCACGCAAGAGGTGCTGATCAGCTACCCGGTGGACATCGAACGGCTCGATATCTACAACCAGTTCCTGCTGCCCGCCGGAGTCACGCCGCGCCGCCACAAGGCGATTGAGACCACCGACATCATGGTTCAGATGGTCGCCAGCGGCCGTGGCGTAGCCGCCCTGCCGCGCTGGTTGGTCGAGGAGTACGCTGCGAGGATGGCAGTGGTACCGGTGCGGCTGGGCCCGCACGGCATTGCCAAGCAGATTTTTCTGGGCGCGCGGGAATCGGAGGTGGCCATCGACTATGTGCGCGCCTTTATCGAACTGGCACGCCAGCCAGGCGCTGCGGGGCCTGGCGCCAGCGCTTAGCGCCCGGCCCGCGTTGGCACCCACTTGGCGCTGGCGCTCCTTGCAGGCGGATGGCGGGTGTGGTGGCGCAGGTGGTGCCGCGCAGAGCGGCCTTCGCCCGGCATCACCGACAAAGCAAAGCAAATGGGCGACGAGCAAATGCGCCCATGGCGCCACACCGCCACAATGAAAAACCCCGGCTGCGGTGCTGACGGCAAGCGCTCAGCGACCGCAGATGGAAGCCCTTCATTTGGAGCGCATCGCCATGGCAAACAAGTTCCAACCTATTCTGGATGCCCAGAAGGCGCGTTTTCTCAGTGACCAGACCAAATCAGCGGCATGGCGCTTGGACCAGCTCGAACGGATGGAGCGGATGCTGTTGGAGCACCAACAGGCATTCTGCGCGGCGCTCTACGACGATTTTCGCAAGCCCTCGTTTGAGCAGCTGTTCGAGATCACCGTGCCGCTGGGCAATATCAAGTACTACCGCGAGAACCTGGGCACCTTGATGGCGCCCCAGCGCGTGCAGATTCCCAAGGGCCTGGAGGCCACCGGCAACCGGGGCCTGGTGTTGAAGGAGCCCTACGGACCGACGCTCGTGATCGGGCCCTCCAATGCGCCTGTGCTGCTGCTGCTCGACCCTGCCATTGCTGCACTTGCAGCGGGCAACCCGGTAGTGCTCAAGCCCGCCAACACCACGCCGGCGACGGCTGCGCTGTTTCAGACACTTGTGCCTCGGTATTTCGAGGCCGAGAATGTGGCGATCGTCACCGGCGGCCGTGAGGAAATCGGCGCGTTGCTGGAGCTGCCGTTCGATTTCATCTTCTTTACCGGCAGTTCTGCGGTTGGCAAGGTGGTGATGCGTGCAGCCGCCGAGAACCTGACGCCTGTCATCCTGGAGCTGGGCGGCCAGAACCCGACCATCGTCGACGAGACCGCCAACCTGGATACCGCCGCAGACCGCATTGCCTGGGGCCACAATGCCATCTCCGGCCAATGGTGCATCGCGCCAGGCTATGTCTATGTGCATGAAAGCGTGGCCCGGGCATTCCTCGCCAAGCTCAAGGCATCCATTGTCAAGATGTACGGCAGCGATCCCCAGCACAGCCCGGACCTGGCCCGCATGATCAGCAGCCACGACGCGCAACGCGTTGCCTCCTACATCGTCGCTGATAAGGTGGTGCACGGCGGCCGCTATGACGTCGAGGCTCGCTATGTCGAACCCACCGTGCTCTACCCGTCCACCTGGGACGACCCTGCGATGCAGCAGGAGGTCTTCGGCCCCGTGCTTCCGGTGATGCCCTATACGGATCTGAAGGACATCGTCAGCGTCATGAAACGCAAACCCAAGCCACTGGCGGCCTACATCTTCAGCCAGAACCAGGCGCACATCGACTATGTGTTGGGCAGCTTGTCGTTCGGCGGCGGCTGTGTGAACCAGACCAATCTGCACTGCTGGATCGACAGCCTGCCCTTCGGCGGCGTGGGCTACAGCGGCATGGGCAAATACTATGGCAAGGCGGGCTTCGACGCGCTGAGCAACACCAAGGCGATGCTGATCGGCAATCCCGACCAGGACCTGGATGTCTTTCCGCCGTACGAGGGCAAGGACAATGCCAGGAGTCTCAGCATATTTTCCTGAGCCGCCCCAGGCCCGCCGAGCGGCTCCCGCGCTGCCCTCTGAGCCGTATCAACCGGCGCCGGCCGTGCGTGCAAAGCGCACGCTGATGCGCAGGCCCGGGCCAAAGGGCGGCGTGTAGCGCTGCTGCGCATCGGCCAGTTGCAGGCTGGCGCCCGTCGCGCGTGCCACCTCCTGCACAATCGCCAGCCCCAGGCCGGTACCGGGCGTGTCATTGGCCAGGCGGTAAAAGCGCTCCAGCACCCGATCGCGGCTTTGGGCCGGTATGCCCGGGCCATTGTCCTGCACCGACAACAGCAGGCTGTCGGCGCTGGCCTCCAGGCCCAGCGTGACCTGGCCTTGCGGCGGGGTGTAGCGGATGGCGTTGTCCACCAGGTTGGCAATCAGCTCTGGCAACAAACGGCTGCTGGTGTACAGCGAAAACACATGCGGGCCGGCAGCGCGGGTGGCCGCATCTGCCGTTGCCGCAGCAGGCGCTTCGCTTTCCTCCCAACCCAGGTCGATCTGCTTGAGGTCGGCCGCCGGCGCCATCGCCTCCAGGCACTGCAGGCACAGCGCGCGCAGGTCCACCCATTGCGGCGGTTGGGCCGCGTGTGCGGCATTGCCGGCCTCGGCCTGTGCCAAGGTCAACAACTGGTTGGCCACATTCAGCAATTGCTGGTTGCTGCGCTGCAGCCGTTGCAGTACGGCCAGGCGCTGCGCAACCGACAGGGCCGCCAACTCGGCCGGCGTCTGGCCCAAGGCCTGTTCCAAGGTATGGGCCTGGATGGCCAGCGGCGTGCGCAGCTGGTGCGCTGCATCCGAGATGAACTGGCGCTGGCGCGCCACCTGCGCGCGGATGGTGCGGGCAAACTGGTTGACGGTATCGGCGAGCGGCCGCAGCTCCTGGTGGAGCTGGCGCGAGTCGAGGTGAAAATCCACATCCCCAGCCGGGCGCCCGGCCAGCTGGCGCGCCATGCGCAGCAGCGGGCGCAGCTCCAGGGTCAACGCGGTGGCACTCACCAGCACAGCCACGGCCAGCGCCCACAGCAGGTACTCCATCGTCGGCCACCACAAGGTCTGGACCATGTTGTCGCGGCTGTGCGTGGTCTTGCCGACCAGGATGGTGATCTCGCGCGCGCCGGCCACGTCATACATGGCCCGGCGCGTGATCACGGCACGGATCGGCTGGCCTTGCCACAGGGCGTCATACCACTGGGCGTTGTCGCTGCCGCTCAGCGTCAGTTGCGGCGGCTGCGGAAAGTTCTGCTGGCCCGCCAGCAGCTGGCCTTGCGCGTCCATCACGCTCAGGTAGACATGGTCGCGCGCCGGCGACATGAACAGGCTCAGCGCCGAGGGCGGCACGCTGGCGCGCACATCGCCGTCCTCCCAGATCAGGCGGTCGGCCAGGATCTTGGCCGATGACAGCAGGTCATGGTCCTGCACATAGTCCGCGGCATCCTCGGCATGCTCATGGGCAAACCAGCCGCACAGGCCCACCAGCACCGCCAGCGGCAGCAGTAGCCACAGGGCCAGGCGTGCGCGCAGGCTGTGCAACATTCAGTCCCCGCCGGCCAGTTTTTGCTTGAGCAGGTAGCCCACGCCGCGCAAGGTCATGATCGTCGTGTCGCTCGCCTGCAGTTTCTTGCGCAGCCGGTGCACGTACAGGTCCACCGCGTCGGCGCTGGCCTCTTCGTCCATGCCGTAGATCACGGCCATCAAGCGCTGCTTGGGCAGCGCGCTGCCGTTGTGCAGCATCAGCGCTTCGAGCACGCTGCGCTCGCGCGGCGGCAGGGCCAGCTCCTCGCCCGCCACGCTGAACAAGCGGGTGCGCAGATCAAGCTGCAGGTTGCCGCAGCGCACATGGTTCTCACGCCCGGGCATCTGGCGCCTGGCAATGGCCTGCATGCGCGCCAGCAGCTCGCGCACTTCCACCGGTTTGACCAGGTAGTCATCGGCGCCAATCTCCAGGCACAGCACTTTCTGATCGAGCGAATCACTCGCCGTCAGCACGATCACCGGCAGGCTGTCACCGCGCTCGCGCAGGCGCCGCAGCAGCGCCTTGCCGCTGAGCTGGGGCAGGTTCAGGTCCAGCAGCAGCAGGTCATAGTGCGATTGGCTCAGCAGCTGGTCAGCGGCGTCGCCACGGTCCACATGGTCCACCACAAAGGCATGCTGGCGCAGCAGCCCGGCCAGGGACTGGGCCAGTTCCAGGTTGTCTTCGACCAGAAGGATCTTCATCGGAGGGGGTGGCGCACCAAAGGCCAGCAAAAAAGATCAGGGATAACCACTAAAAATGCTGCGGTGCAGCGAAAGCGCACTGAAAGGGTGCAGTTTCTAGACTCTGTTCCTATCCGGTGCATTATGCGGTCGCCCAGGGCGGCTGTGCTGAAGATGCCAGGACCACAACGTCAAGGAGACACTGCATGACCCCATTCCACGCTACCCGCCGCAACGCGCTGGCCGCCATTGCCGCTGCCGCTGTCTGCTGCATGGCCAGCACGGCTGCCCAGGCGGCCGACGACACCGTCACCATCATGGTGGGCGGCATCAACAAGATCATCTACCTGCCCGCCAAGCTGGCCGAGTCGCTGGGCTATTTCAAGGAAGAGGGCCTGAAAGTCGAGTTGCAATCGCAGCCGGCCGGCGTGGATGCGGAAAACCAGCTGATCGCAGGGGCCGTGCAAGGCGTGGTGGGCTTCTATGACCACACCATCGACCTGCAGGCCAAGGGCAAGGAGATCCAGGCCATTGCCGTGTTCTGCAAGGTGCCCGGTGAGGTGGAGCTGGTGTCCACCAAGGCGGCCGCAGGCGGCTTCCAGTCGATGGCCGATGCCAAGGGCAAGACCCTGGGCGTCACCGGCCTGGGCTCGTCGACCGAGTTCCTGACCCGCTACCTGGTCGACAAGCAGGGCGTGGCCAGCAAGGATTACTCGCTGCTGCCCGTGGGCGCTGGCAACTCCTTCATCGCCGGCATGAAGCAGGACCGCATCCAGGCCGGCATGACCACCGAACCAACCGTGTCGCAAATGCTCAAGACCGGCGACGCCAAGGTGCTCGTCGACATGCGCAGCGAAGAGGGCACCCAGGCCGCACTGGGCGGCCTGTACCCTGCCGCCAGCCTGTATGTGCGCAACGAATGGGCCGCCAGCCACAAGGACCAGGCGGCCAAGCTGGCCCGCGCCTTTGGCAAGACCATGCAGTACATCAGCAGCCACAGCGCCGAAGACATCGCCGACAAGATGCCCAAGGACTACTACGGCAACGACAAGGAGCTGTATGTGGCGGCGCTGAAGGCCTCGCTGCCGATGTACACCAAGGACGGCAAGATGCCCGAAGGCGGCCCCGAGACGGTGCTCAAGGTGCTGTCGGCCTACAAGCCCAATGTGAAGAGCGCGCACATTGACCTGGCCAAGACCTATTCCAACGCCTACCTGAGCGCCAAGTAAAAAAGCGGCGCAACCCGCCCCGCAGCGCGGCCCCGCCGTGCTGCAGCCCGCGCGCCCCACCACCCACATCCGGGAGACCACCATGTCCTATGCCACCCAGGCGGTTGCCAGCCAGCAACCGTCCAGCAGCCTGCAGCCCAAAAACGCCGCTGCCTCTGCAAAATCAGCCGATGCGGCCATTGAATTCGACAAGGTGTCGCTGCGCTTCATCGCGCCGGACGGCACAGCGACCCTGGCCCTGCGCAATTTTTCGATGTCGGTGGCCAAGGGCGAATTCATCGCCATCGTCGGCCCCACCGGCAGTGGCAAATCCACCACATTGAACCTGATCACGAGCTTGCTGCAACCAACGGTGGGCGAGGTGCGCGTGATGGGCAAGAAGGTCGAGCAGATCGATCCGCGCATCGGCTTCGTATTCCAGGCCGATGCCGTCTTCCCCTGGAAATCGGTGCGCGACAACGTGGCCGCCGGCCCCATCTTTCGCGGCACCCCCCGCGAGCAGGCGCTCAAGCTGGCCGACGAGTGGATCCACCGCGTGGGCCTGGCCAACTTTGGCAACCACTACCCGCACCAGCTCTCGGGCGGCATGCGCAAGCGCGTGGCGCTGGCGCAGACCTTTATCAACCAGCCGGAAATCCTGCTGATGGACGAGCCCTTCTCGGCGTTGGACATGCAGACCCGCACCCTGATGCAGGACGAGCTGCTGCGCCTGTGGTCGGCCTCCGGCGGCTCGGTCGTGTTCGTGACCCATGACCTGGAAGAGGCGATTGCGCTGGCCGACCGCGTGTTTGTGCTGACGGCCCGCCCCGCCACGTTGAAGCGTGTGTACGAGATCGACCTGCCACGCCCCCGCGTGATGAGCGAGGTGCGCTATGACCCGCAGTTCATCGACCTGTCCAAGCGCATCTGGGATGACCTGCGCGAAGAAGTCCATATCCAGTAATACAAGGCAAGGAACACACCATGTCGGAACTCACCCTCAACCCCGCCGCCACCCACAGCCCGCCACCCGCACCGGCTGCGCCAGACCACATCCCCGCTGCCGTGAGCGACGCTGCGCTCGCGCAGGAATCGGTGGCCGCGCAGGCGGCCATCAAACGCCGCAAGGCCGTCATCATCGGTCTGCGCCTGCTGGTGCTGGTCGCCGTGCTGGGCGGCTGGGAAGTCTCGGCCCGCATGAAGTGGATCGACCCCTTCTTCTACTCGATGCCCTCGATGATCTGGAACCAGATTGTGGAATGGGTGCGTGACGGCACATCGCAAGGCCCGCTGTGGCAGCAGGTGCTGGTCACGTTGGAAGAGACGGTCATCGGCTTTCTGATCGGCTCCATCGCTGGCGTCATCTGCGGCATTGTGCTGGGCCGCAACAAGCTGCTGTCCGATGTGTTCTCCATCTACATCCAGATCGCCAACTCCATCCCCCGTGTGGTGCTGGGCTCGGTGTTTGTCATTGCGCTGGGCCTGGGCATGGCGTCCAAGGTGGCACTGGCTGTCGTGATGGTCTTCTTTGTGGTGTTTGCCAATGCCTTCCAGGGCGTGCGTGAAGCCGACAAGTACATGATCGCCAATGCCCAGATCCTCGGTGCATCGCCGCGCCAGGTCACCATGTCGGTGGTGATTCCTTCGGCCATGTCCTGGATTCTGGCCAGCCTGCATGTGAGCTTTGGTTTTGCGCTGGTCGGCGCCGTGGTGGGCGAGTTCCTCGGCGCCAAGGAGGGTATCGGCCTGCTGATCTCCACCGCGCAGGGAGCTTTCAACGCCAGCGGTGTGTTCGCCGCGATGATCGTGCTGGCCGTGGTGGCCCTGGGCGCCGACTTCTTGCTCACCCGCCTGGAAAAACGCCTGCTCAAATGGCGCCCCGCCGCCTTCTGATGCCCTGACCTGACCCCGATGCAAGCGCGGCCCGGGGCCCGCTTGCCCGACTCCTCGCCGGTGGAACAAGCGCTCTCTCGCTTACCGGCCTTACGCCAGCTCCGCCAACCGAGCTGGCGTTTTTTTGTGAATCAATCAGACTTGGATAATTGACAATTCGGTCAAAAAATATGCTTTGCCTGCATTTTTACAGAAGACGTCTATCTCGGTTGAAACGTCGATTGTTATTGTTTTTATTAGAATAAATGAATTGATATATGTCAATTTTTGCGGTAACTGCGCTGGGTCTGCTGTTAACATATTGATTCCTAGTGCAACTGTGTGTATCAGTATGTTCCCCACCTTCCGTTTGGCCTCTGCAGTACTTCTTAGCCTCGGCACGCTCCATGCAGCCCATGCCGCCCAACAGTGTTTTGTCAGTGGAAGCGGTGGCGCTACCACCTATGGCGCCGTCACTGCAACCGTGAGCGGAACTTGCCAAGACAACACAGTCACTGCAGGCCCTTTTGAGCCAGGGACGGCCCAGCTCACAGGCGGCGCGCAGTCGTGCACCTACACCTTTGACAAGCCGTTGCAGACCAGCACGGTAAGCATCAAGGCCCACGGAATCCGGACCCTGGGCTCGTCGCTGCGTGTGCGCCTCAACGGCGATCTATACCAATCCGTTGCTGCAGACATCGGCGAGCCGCTGGCGGGCAGCACTGCAACCAACCCCCTGGTGATCAAGGACACTGGGTATACCGGCACGGCATCCCCCTTCTCGTCCGGTACTTTGACGCTGACCAACAATCCACCAGCCACCGTCAACAGCATCACTGTGGCGATGGGCGGGGGCTGGCCGGGCTGGATCCAGGTCTGTGCCGACGATGGCGCAGTGACCACACCGGTCGCTCCCGCAGTATCCGTACCCGTGCCTACGCTGTCCGACTGGAGCCTGATGCTGACCTCGGGCCTGCTGGCCGGTATTGGCTTCTTTGCCTTTATGCGCAAAAAGCGCGCTGGCCGCCCTGCCGCCTAAGCCTTTGCGCTGGCAAGACGAGGCCCGCCATTGCGGGCCTTTTTGCTGTTGGGTGCAGCATGCAGTCCTTGCGGGCTGCGGGCAGCAGGCTACGCTTGCCGCCCGCTGCTTGGCATTTGTGTCCCATGCTTCAAACCTGCGCCAAGCCACCATCGACAAACAGCTCGGTACCGGCGATGAACTTTGCCTGAGGCGAGGACAGGAAGAGCACCGCATCCGCGATCTCATCGACTTCACCGACACGGCCGATCGGCACCTGGCTGGCCATGTAGTCCAGCAGGCCTTGCTGCTGCGCGGCATCGTTGCCGGCCAGCTCCACCAGGCCAGGGGTGCGGATGGGGCCGGGGCTGACGACATTGACGCGGATGCCGCGCTCCTTCAGGTCCAGGGTCCAGCTGCGGGCGAGATTGCGCACGGCGGCCTTGGAGGCGCTGTAGATGCTGAAGGCGGCGGTGCCGGTGGAGCCGACGACCGAGCCGGTCAGCACGACGGAGGCGCCATCACGCAGCAGCGGCAAGGCCTTTTGCACGGTAAACACGAGGCCCTTCACATTCGTGCCAAAGGTGGCGTCGAAATGCGCTTCGGTGATGGCGCCCAGGGGCAGCATCGAGCCGCCGCCGGCATTGGCGTACAGCACATCGATTTGCGGGTGGCTTTGCTGCACGGCGTCGTAGAGGCGGTCAATGTCGGCCAGCTTGGACATGTCGGCCCGCACACCGGTAGCGCGGGGGCCAATCGCCTTGACGGCCTTGTCCAGCTCTTCCTGGCGGCGGCCGGTCACAAACACATAGGCGCCTTCGCTGGCAAATTTCTTGGCGGTGGCCAGGCCAATACCGCTGGTGCCACCGGTGACGACGACGACCTTGTTGTCAAACTTGCGTTCCATTTTTCCTACTCCTTGATGTGTGCGGCGAACCGTTCGTCGCAGTGGTGCAATGATGCAGGTGGAACAAAGTTTTGAGTAGATGGCCAAAATGGATATCATTGTTCCAATATTGAGACAAAAAACAGGAGCGAGGCCCATGCGAGATATCAACGACTACGCGCTGTTCGCCGAGGTGGTGCTGCACAGCGGCTTTGCCGCAGCAGGCCGTGCGCTGGGCATGCCCAAGTCCACGTTGAGCCGGCGCATTGCAGCGTTGGAGTCGCGCTTGGGTGTGCGCTTGATCGAGCGGTCCACCCGGCGCTTTCGGGTGACCGAGGTCGGCCAGGCCTTTTACGAGCGCTGCCGCACCATCGTGCTCGATGTGCAGCAGGCCGATGCTGTGGTGTCCGATGCGCTGGGCGAGCCCCATGGCGTCGTGCGCTGCAGCTGCCCCTTGGGGCTGATGGAAATCCTCTCGCCCACCTTGACCGATTTTTTGCAGACCTACCCCAAGGCGCAGCTGCAGATGGTGGCCGCCGACCGGCCCGTCAACCTGATCGATGAGCGCATCGATGTGGCCATCCGCGTGCGCACCAGCTTGACGACCGATGCCGCGCTAGTGATGCGCACCCTGGGCCATTCAAGCCGCATTCTGGTGGCTGCGCCCAGCCTGGCCAAGCAGTGCAAAAAGGGCGATCTGCAGCTGCTGGGCGAGCTGCCTACCTTGGCCAGCACCGAGCAGACCGGCACCATCACCTGGGAGTTTTGGGATGGCGATGGCCAGCCCCGTGCCATCAGCCACGCGCCCCGCATGACCTGCGCCGATTTTGGCGCGCTGCGCTCAGCGGCCTTGGCTGGCCTGGGCATTGCGCTGTTGCCCGAGCACTTTTGCAGCAAGGAGCTGGAGCGTGGAAGCCTTGTCCATGTGTTTCCGCAGTGGCGTACGGAGACCGGCATTGTGCACATCGTGTTCACCACCAGGCGGGGCTTGCCGCCGGTGGTGCGGGCGTTTATCGAGCATCTTGCCGGGCGCTTCAAGGGGGAGCTGGCCGATACCGCAACGGCGAACTAGCCGTGGCGCTTCAGCCACGTCAGCTAGCGCGGTTCTGTAGGCAGCGCAAACTCCCCCAGCCGCGCACGCAAATGCTCAGCCAGATGCTCGACCAGCGTTGCCACCCTTGCCGTGCCATGCTGCTTGCTGGGGTAGACCAGCGACAGCGGGCGCGGCGCAGGCTCCAGGCCGGGCAGGATGCGGACCAGCTCGCCACGGGCAATCGCATCGAGCACCTGGTAGTGCAGAAAACGGCCAAAGCCCTGGCCGGCGATGCAGCCGGCGATATTGCCGCCGACGGTATTGCAGCGCATGCGGCCCTGTACCTTGACCCGCTCCAGCCGGCCCTTGCTGACAAACTCCCAGAGGTTGGCATCGCCCACCCCGCCAAACTCTATACAGGGCAGGGCGGCCAGATCTTGCGGCTGCTGGGGCAGGCCGCAGGCGGCGACCAGGGCGGGGCTGGCTGCAATCACCTGGTGGATGTCCACAACATGGCGCGCCACCAGGCTTGAATCGGGCAACGGCGCAATGCGCACGGCCAGGTCCAGGCCTTCTTCGACCAGATTGACCACGCGGTCCAGCAGCAAGAGCTGCACGTCCACCTGCGGGTAGCGCTGCAGGTAGCTGGCCACCAGCGGGGCCACATGCAACTCGCCAAATTTGACAGAGGCCGTCAGGCTGATGCTGCCCGAGGGCTCGGCCTGGGCCCGGCGCATCGCCTGCTCCGAATCGGCAACCGCTGCGCGGATGGCCAGCGCATGCACACGGTAGGCCCGGCCCTCATCGGTGATCGCCAGGCGCCGGGTATTGCGGTTGAAAAGGCGCACGCCCAGGTGCTTCTCCAGCGCAGCCAGAGTGCGCACCACGCTGGGCAGGGACAGCTCCAGCGCCTCGGCAGCGCGGGTCAGGCTGCCCAAATCGGCAATGGCCAGAAAGACATCTATCGCGTGGAGGCGGTCCATGGTACGGGTGATTACTGCAAAAAATGGAAGAATTAAATCAATTCTCTGACATTTATCACGTTTGAGTAAATAGATAAATTTACTTCTGTGGCGGCAACCTTCGTTTTGTCTCAACGCCGCCGCAAGGACTATTTATGAAAACCGTCATCGTTGTTTTTTCCGATCCCCAATCCGGCACGCAAGAAGCGCTGGGCCGCGTCGTGAACGCGCTGTTCCTGGCCTACGAGCTCAAGGAAAAGAACCGGGATTTCGACCTGGTGTTCCAAGGCACGGGCGTGCGCTGGCCTGCCGAGCTGGTCAAGCCCGAGCACCCCGGCCATGCGCTGTACGAAGCCGTGCTGGACCATATCGTTGCCTGCGGCGGCTGCGCCGACGTGTTTGGTGCGGGCGCAGGCCTGGCACCTACCGGTATCGAACTGGTGCGCGACAAGTCCATCCCTGGCACCACCGGCGTGCTGGATCTGTCGCTCCACCTGGACGCGGGCCACACCCTGGTCACCTTCTAAGCCCGGTTGCTGACACCTGTTGCGAGCCTGTACCTGACCAGGAGCCCCTATGGACGACAACATCTTTCACGCTGGCGAACGCCTGGTGCAGGAGCGCACGGGCGAGCGCGGCACGGCGCTGATCAACAGCCGCAGCATCAGCACCGGCATCCCAGCGGCCGCACGCAACTTTGTCGCCCAGCAGCGCTGGTGCATAGTGGGCGCGGCCGATGCGGCAGGCGCCCTGTGGGCTTGCCTGCTGAGTGTCGAGCCCGGCTTTGTGCAGGCCAGCGATGACCTGCGCAGCCTGCAGGTGACCAGCAGCGACCCGCAGGGTGTGCTGGCCCGCATGGCCCCGATGGCAGATTTGCAGCCCGGGCAATCCGTCGCCGTGCTGTTGATCGAGCTGCAGACCCGCAGGCGCCTGCGTATCAATGGCCATGTGACACAGGCATCCGCGCAGGCGCTGGAGGTGGCGGTGGGCCAGGCCTTTGCACTGTGCCCCCGCTATATCCAAAAGCGCGAACTGCTGCCGCTGGAGGCAGCATCCGCACCTGACCACTGCGCCGGCGCCACGGCCACCTCGGGCACGGTGCTGGACGAGGCCACATCCGCCTGGATTGCTCGCGCCGACACCTTGTTCATCGCCAGCCTGGGCCCCAGCGGGGACGCCGATGTATCGCACCGGGGTGGCCGGCCTGGCTTTGTGCAACAACGGGGCCAGGTGCTGCGCATTCCTGATTTCAACGGAAACAGCATGTTCAACACCCTGGGCAATCTGGAGCTGGAGCCTCGCTGTGGCCTGGTCTTTCCGGACTTTGAACGCGCGCGCCAGTTGCAGCTGACCGGCCATGCGCGCGCCCATTTTGGTGTCGAGGCCGACATCGACCAGACAGGAGGAACCGGGCGCTGGATCGAGTTCCAGGTGCACAGCTGGCGCAGCACGCCGCTGACCCTGCCCCAACGCTGGCGCCTGCTGGAAGCCTCGCCCTACAACCCTTGAGACTGTTATGGAACTCCTGACAAGCCTGGACCTGGTGGTTGCTGAGAAGCAAGCCATCGCCACCGACATCGTGCGCCTGGTTCTGCGCCACCCCGAAGGCGAGCTGCTGCCCGGCGCAGAACCCGGTGCCCACGTCGCCCTGGATCTGGACGGCCTGGTGCGGCGCTACTCCTTGCTGCACACCGGCCCGGCACTGGACCACTACAGCATCGCCGTGCTGCGCACTGCGCAGAGCCAGGGCGGATCACATTTTGTCCACGACCAGCTGGCGGTGGGGGACCAACTGCGCGTGCTGGAGCTGGCCAACGAATTTGCACTGCTGCCAGATGCGCCGCATGCGCTCTTGATCGGCGGCGGCATTGGCATCACTCCCTTGCTGAGCATGGCCGAGCATCTGCAGCAAGCAGGGCAGAGCTTTGCCTTGCACCAGATCGTGCACGACACGACCCGGCTGTGGCCGCTGGCACCCGGCCTGCCGGCCCAGACCCACATCGGCCGCAGCAGCCTGGACCTGCCCGGGTTGCTGGCCGCGCAAGTGCCCGGCAGCCAGGTCTATGTCTGCGGGCCTGCCGGCTTGGTCGGCGCCGTGCGCGCCGCCGCAGCGCAACTGGGCTGGGCGCCCGGACGCATCCACAGCGAGAGCTTTGGCGCCGCTGCCGATGCCAGCGATGGCCCATTGCGGGTCACCCTGGTGCAGTCGGGCCTGAGCATGGATGTGGCGCCCGGCCAATCCTTGCTGGATGCCTTGCTGGCTGCAGGCGCCTGGACGGGTTACGAGTGCCGGCGCGGCGTCTGCGGTGCCTGTCTGACCGAGGTGGTCAGCGGCACCCCCATCCACCGCGACAGCATCGCACCTGCATTGCGCGGCAATGCGATGTGTACCTGTGTGTCCTGGGCGGAGGGGCCGGAGTTGGCGTTGAATCTTTGATAAGTGCCTACTGCATCACGTTATTCAGTGGCGGCCAGTTCTAGATTCTTAAGCTCGCCATCGTCAGTCATGGAGGAGTTCAAGTCCGCTTCTTGCTGAATTTCATAGTCATTTTGTAGACGCATCCACTCATTTTCCAACGATGGGTTGGCATGCATGGTTGCCTCGATGGCCAACGATTCTCGGTACTCCGCAGCGGCGGCAGCCATTGTCCATGATGCGTCGATACCTCGACGCTCAACGGCTTCGCGTAGTGCGCCAATGCCAATGCGAAAGAACTCCTTTCGAGGATTGATTTTGTTCAGTTGGGTCTTGATGAACTCCATGTGCATGGCGCGCTCAAGACCTGGGGCATCATCCGACCAGATCATGGCATGCACGTCAAATGAGAATGGCACGCTGGCATCCCCCAGTTCCCGGACACGGTCCATAGGGTCCAGGCGGCGTGTCATACCAATTTTGAACACGCTCTCACCAAAAGATCCCTCGTTGGAAATGATGTAAACATGGCCTGCACGGGTTTGCTGCGCCATGGACTGTGCACGTTGGCTACGAGCTTCTGCTTCGGTCAATCGTTGCTGTAATTCGGCTAGCTGGACTTCGTATTTGCTGCGTTGTTCGTCATTCGCCTTCTCGATGTGATGGCGCATGCGCAGCATGGCTTTTTCAATAGCTTCCTCCTCTTTAGCGGCATCTTTCAGTGCCTTCTCGATTTCTTTGCGAGCCCGTTCCTCTTCGCGAATCCGCTCACGAATCTCGCGTTGTTCCTGCTTTTCTCTCTCGCGCAAGCTATGTACTGCCACAGCCCAGCGTAGCTCTTGCAGTCGGGCATCCAGATATTCGTCACTGATCCTGGCGTTTCGGAATGCACTGCCGTGGTGGTTGACCACAGAGAACGCATCTTTAATCTGTTGTTCCAAGGTGCCGAAGTTGTCCTGTTTAGCCCTGGTCAGAATGGTGTCGACCTTGCCATTGAATGCATCGACGACAAAGTGGATGGCTGTGGTGCGTCGGACTGCCTCCACATAGCCGCATTCGGCCGCTTTGAAATGTGACGCCAATAAAAAGGTTCGCTCTCTTGCCATCTTGAGCTGCTTGCCTGCGTCATCGAATGAGTACAGATCTGCGAGCTCGTCGATCAAGCCAAAGGTAGGTTTTAGATACCGGTCGCCATAGCCTTGAATGATGTTGTGTATCGCTTCAGAGGTGGCCTTCAAAGAGTCCGCCTCTTTGAGGGCGCGATAAGCGTCACCAGCAATTCGCTCCGCACTTTCCTTGGCGCTGTTGATAATCATCGTGGCTTGGTCGTTGGCATCCTTGGTCAGTTGTTCGATTTTAGCTCGGCGGTCTTTGGACAGTCGGGTGGCCTCATCACGGAGAATGGTCCCTTGGAGAGCAAGGGATTCATAGTGCTCTCTTGCCTGACGGTCAGATTCAATGCGCGAGTCATGGGCGGATTGCAGAATGCGCTTGGCCTCCTGTGCTGCATCAGCACAAGCTTGGAATGGTTCCAAGGCCTTTACTTTTGCGTTCATGGTCGCGATGGTGGACTCGTGTGCTTGAAGGTCTAGCGTTTTATCGACAATGAGCGCCCGCAAATTTTTGATCAGGTTCTCGTTGTCCTTCAGCTTTGCCTGGAGAGCCGTTTGGGTACTAGCACTGACCTTGTCAGACTTGGCTTTCTGCACGTGCACAAAGATGATGTAGCAGACGGCCAGAAATAACAGAAATGCCACGAAAGCTCCTTGTGATTTGAAAAATACTGAACTGGGAGAGAACGCAGCGCTTAGCAGTTCAGATCATGGAAGCGCTTGCGCGCCTTGTACAGATCTACTTCAGCACGTGCCAGATCATTGGCTGCCGCTGTTTGCACCGATTGATTGAGCGCCGGCAGGCGGGAGTCCAGCCATGCGCATTCAAGCTTGTCTGCGGGGCTGAGCTTGAAGCGGCGCTGGTACACCCGGTACTCATCGGCGTTCATTCCTGTCAGGGGCTGGATGGCTTCTGCCAGGGCGGTGTTGTACTCGTCGCGCCGCACATCTTTGCCCTTGCGGCTCTTACCCGTCATCTTGTCCATGCCCTGGGTAGGAGTGGCGTCGATTTCCGTCGCGCCTACACAGGGCGCATCCGAGTAGCTCACACGTCCAGCCGTTTCGCAGCGGTAGACAGGCTTTTGTGCAAAGGCAGGCGCGGCGCAGCAGACCAGGGCCAGCAATAGCAGCGACCGCGTGGATGGGCCGCGGCTTGCATGGAGAGGCGTGGAGAACAAGCGCATCGACAGACCTTCAGCCATCCATCACGCCGCCGCAAGCGTGCCACGGCAACCGGGGAAGGTCGAGCAGCCCCAAAAGGACTTGCCGGCATTGGCACCCTGGCGTGCGGTGCGCAGCTCCATTGCGGCGCTGCAGCGCGGGCAGGCGGGTTGGGCCGGGGCAGGGCTGGTTGCAACAGGGGCGGTAGCCGAGGCCGTCGCAACAGCGGTGCGCACTGGCGCAGCAGCTGGGGTACTGCTGGCTTGCGTAGCCTTGGGCCCCTTCACCAGCGATTGCCGTGCGCGCTGCACCATCGCAAACAGCTGGTGGCCATCGACCAGGGTGATATTGCGACCCCGTGCAAATTCCTGGGCATCGTTGCTGAATCGGCCGGAGGTGACCACAAAGCCACCTGTTGCGCCCCTGGCGGCCATCACGCCATAGAGCTCGCGCACGGTGGCAATGCCCACGCGCTGGGCCTTCCATTGTTTGCACTGCACGAGGAATTTCTCGCTGCCCTTGAGCAGCACCAGGTCCACGCCGCCATCGGGCCCATTGCCGCCCAGCTCGATGATGCGAAAGCCCTGCAGCCGGTAGGCCTCGCCCACCAGCAGCTCAAACTCGCGCCAGCTGATGCCGTCGAGCGCGGCGGCGTCTTGCGCCTGAGCCACCGTGCTGACCAGGGCCTTGCGCTGCTTTCTGCGCCAAGCCGACATAGCGGCGGCTATCAAACACATCAAGGGCAGCAGGTACTGGCCGATGGAGGCCAGGCCATAGATGAAGCCCTTTTGAATCACGGCCGCCATCATGTCGCCGGGGCGGCCCACCAGGTCTGCCGTTGGCAGTACCACCGCCAGACGGTGCAGGAACACATAGCTGGCCCCCGCCAGTGCCACACAGATCCACCAGGGGAGAAGCGCCAGCAGATCCAGCATGTCTTCGAACCCGCTGCTTTTCTTGCGTCTTGCCATGGTGTCCCCCTGTCCTGGTTTGCTGATGGATGCTTGTCTTTGTGCGGCTGGCTGATGGGGGTGCGACGCTTGAAACGCTGCGCACAGATCATGAGCTGCCTTATATTACAAAATGTATCTTTGTGATCTTACGCTTGGCTGACGCGCTGGCCTGGGGCATCGCCTGGGGGACAGGGGGCGCAACAGAGGCTGCTGTTGGCGGCAGGGAAAAATTTTTCAACTATTTTTCAATCCATGTGATCACTTTTTGGATCTCGTTCGGTGTACAGGGCAATGGCGCCATGCAGTGCCGCTCTCTTTTCCCAGATCACCAGGACAACGAACCATGACTCTCTCTTCCCAACGCCACAGCCGGCACCGTGAACGCTTTGCGCTGGCTTTGCTGCATGGCGCCATCCGCGCCACCCTCGTCGGGGGCAGTGCCGCAGGCCTGGCGCTGGCAGCGCCGTTTGCCATGGCGGCCGAGCCGGCAGCCGGCGCCAAGAGCTATGCGATTGCAGCGGGCCCGCTGTCCGATGTGCTGGCGCAGTACGCGGCAACGGCCGGTGTGCAGCTGGTGTTTGAGCCGTCCATCCTGGCGGGGCTGCGCAGTGCCGGCCTGCAAGGCAGCTATGGCGAGGCGGAGGGCTTTGCCCAGCTGCTGCGCGGCAGTGGCTTTGAGGTGGTCAAGCAAGGCGGGGCCGCCTATGTGCTGCGCAAGCTGCCGGCGGCCAACCCTGCGGCAGCGGCTGGCGCAGCGGCATCGGACATGACCCTGAACACCGTCACCGTGACGGCAGCGGCCCACCGCAGCGGCACCACCGAAGGCACCGGAAGCTATGCGGCAACCCAGTCCAGCACCAGCGCCAAACTGAACCTGAGCCAGCGCGAAACCCCGCAGACCCTGACGGTGATCACCCGCGAGCAGATGGACGATGCCGGCATGACCTCGGTCGATGACGCGCTGCGCGCAGTGAGCGGTGTGTTTGCGGTCGATGGCGGCAGCATTGGCAGCAACTACTACAGCCGGGGCTTCAGCATGCAGGCCCAGGTCGATGGCATGGCCACGCCTTCGGGCATCGACAGCGGCAACCGCTCGCCCAAGTTCGACAGTGCCTTTGTCGACCGGGTCGAGGTGCTGCAAGGCGCGGCCGGTTTGCTGGCCGGCGCAGGCAGCCCGGGCGGCACGGTCAACATGGTGCTCAAGCGCCCGACCGATACCTTCCAGGCGCAGGGCGAGGTGCAGCTGGGCTCGTGGAAAGAGCGGCGCCTGGTCGGCGATGTGTCCGGCCCGCTGATCGACTCGGGCGTGATCCGGGGCCGCCTGGTGGCCGTGTCTGATAACAGCGAGTCCTTCACCCACTATGTCTACCGCGACCGCTATGCGGGCTACGGCATTGTCGAGGCCGACCTGGGCCCCACGACCACGTTGAGCGCCAGCGTGCAGCTGCAAAAGGACACCAGCCGGGGCCATTTTGGCGTGCCGCTGGCGGCCGATGGCAGCGATGCCGGCCTGCCGCGCTCGTCCTTCTGGGGCGATGCCGACCATCGCTCGGTGCGCGACTACAACATCTACACCGTGGGCCTGGCCCAGCAGCTGGCCGGCGCCTGGAGCCTGAAGGCCAACTACGCCTGGCAGAAGACCAACAATGATATCGAGAACTTCAGCAGCCTCTCGGGCAGCCTGAACCCTGTCACTGGCGATGGCCTGTTCATCGGCAGCCGCCAGCGCAACTACACCTCGGTGATGCGCGCCCAGGTGGTCGATGTCTATGCCACCGGACCCTTTGATTTTCTGGGCCGCCGCCACGAGCTGACCCTGGGCGTCAACGGCACCAGCTACCGCGACGAGAACGCCGGCACCGGCTACTCGTCCACCACGCCGATCAATGTCTACACCTTTGATCCCGAAGGCCTGGGCCCCATCCCCGATGGCCTGCGCGCATCGACCAGCAAGACCAAGACCAGCAATATGGGCGTCTATGGCGTCGCGCGCTGGAGCCTGACCGACTCGCTCAAGCTGATCACCGGCACCCGCATCAGCAACTACGAGCGCAAGAATACCTTGACCGGTGTGGTTGCGCCCAAAGAGAAGGGCGTGGTCACGCCCTATGCCGGGCTGGTCTATGACATCAATTCCCAGTACTCGGCCTACTTCAGCTACTCGGACATCTTCAACCCCCAGACCAACCGCAGCCAGGATGGCAATGTGCTCGACCCGGTGGTCGGCGCCAACTACGAAGTGGGTATCAAGGGTGAGCTGCTGAACAAGCGCCTCAATGTGTCGGCCGCGCTGTTCCGCCTGGCGCAGTCCAACCTGGCGGTGCTGGATTCCTCGGTGCCCAACAACCCCAGCAATGCCTGCGGTGGTGCCTGCTATACCGCAGCGGGCAAGGTCGTCAGCCAAGGTATTGACCTGGGCGTGAACGGCCAGGTCAGCCGCGCGCTGAACTTGGCAGCGGGCTATACCTATACCTCGGCCGAGTATGTGGCCGGCCCGCAAAAGGACCAGCGCTTCCGCACCGAGCAGCCGCGCCATAGCATGCGTCTGGCCGCGAACTACCAGCTGCCGGGCACCCAGTGGTCGCTGGGCGGCAATGTGTCTGCCACCAGCAAGGCCTATAAAAACGGCGGCTCGGGCGCCAATGCCTGGACCATCGAGCAAGGCGCGCTGGTGCTGGTGGGCCTGAACGCCAAGTACCGCATTACCCCCAAGACCCAGCTGAACCTGGTCGTCAGCAACCTGACGGACCGCAGCTACCGCCACCTGTATGGCCGCGAGTACGCGCCGTTTGGCGAGCCGCGCAAGTTCAGTGCTAACCTGCGCCATGATTTCTAAGCCACCCATGCGCTTGTCCACCCTCTACCCAAGCGCCTGCGCGGTGCTGCTGGCCGGCTTGCTGGCCACGGCGCCGCAGGCGGGGGCGCAAACCGCCCAGCAAGGCACTGCAGCCGATGCACCCGCTGCGGCCACGCCCAGCACAGCAGCCACACCCGCCAGCCCCTATGTGATGCCCGCCACCCAGGTCTGGGACATGCCATCGGACAACGGCGAGGTCTACCGCATCTTTGTCTCGGCACCGGAGAAGGGCGAGCCCCCCAAGGGCGGCTACCCGGTACTTTATGTGCTCGATGGCAATGCCTACTTTGGCTCCTTCGCGCAGGCGCGCTGGGTGCAGGACTACCTGCCCGTGGGCAAGGCCATCATCGTCGGCGTGGGCTACCCGGGCGACAAGCCCTGGGATGTGCGCCGCATGGCCGACTACACGGCGCAGCTGCGCGAGCCGCTGTCGCCCGAGGTGCGCCCTTTTGCCCAATACAAAAGCGGTGCGCGCGCGCCGTTTCTGGATTTTTTGACCGGCAAGCTGCGCCGCGAGATCGCCCAGCGCTACCCTGTCAACCTGGAGCGCCAGTCGCTGTTTGGCCATTCGTTTGGGGGGCTGTTTGCGCTCTACGCGCTGTACGAGCGCCCCCAGGCCTTTGAGGCGATTGTGGCGGCCAGCCCCTCGATGGAGTGGAACGGCCAGAGCATTCTGGACGAGGAGCGCGTGTTCCGCGACAAGGTGCAGGCCGGCAAGGTGGGGGCCACCAGCCGCCTGATGGTGGTCGTGGGCGACCACGATGCCGATGGCGATCCCGAATCGGCCCGCATGCTGGCCGAGCGCCTGGAAGCACTGTCCGGCTGGGGCCTGCGCGTGCGGTTGCAGCGCTACCCCAACGAGGTGCATGCCAGCGTGCCGGCGCAGGCGGCGAATGACACGATGCGCTTTGCGTTTACCTTGCGTTAGGGCGCTTCTGTCAAACCTGCGCCCGTAGGGATGGACGCGGATCGCCCGAGGCCGCGTTCAGACCCCCTGGTGAATGGGCATACCAGCGGTGGCCAAGGTCGTCGTCAAGATACGGCCATAGGTGGAATCGGTGACAAACAGCTGCTTGCGCTCCGCACCGCCAAAAGCCAGGTTGGTGGTGGAGCTGCCCTTGATGCCGCAGAGCACCTGCACCGGCTCGGCCAGGTGGTTCAGCACCCAGACATAGCCCAGGCCCGGGTTGGCGACCAGCACATGGCCCTGGGCATCGACGGCCAGGCCATCAGGGCCGCTGGGCCCGTACGAGGTGAAGAACTGGCTCACCTTGGCAACGCTGCCATCGGGCAGCAGGGGCACGCGCCAGACGCAGTTGCCACGCGTCACCGCCAAATACAGCACGCGGCCATCGGGTGACAGCGCCACGCCATTGGGGCTGGGCACATGGTTCAGCAGTAGATCGAGCTGGCCATTGGGGCGCAGGCGGTACAGGCGGCCGCTCGGGTCATGCAGGCCGCTCTGGCCCTGGTCGGTGAAGTACAGGTTGCCTTCGGCATCAAAAATCAGGTCGTTCACGCCCTTGAAGCGCTCGCTGTTGCGGCGCTCCAGATAGGGCGTCACCGCGCCGCTGGCCACATCCAGCTGCATCAGGCCGTTCTTGTAGTCGGTGATCAGCAGCTTGCCCGGCGCCAGAAACTTCAGGCCATTGGGCTCGCCGTCGTACTCTGCCACCTGGCTCCACTGGCCTTGCGCATCGATGCGAAAAATGCGGCCCCAGGGTATATCGCTGACATAGAGGTTGCCGGCCTCGTCAAACACCGGGCCTTCCAGAAACGAATCGGTAATCGTACCGGCCCGGTTGGCATCGGCCCAGGCGCTGCGCTCGCGGCGGCGAAAGGATTCGGGCATGGCGCTGAAGGTCTCCAGGGTGCGGACTTCAGGGGATTGCAGCAGAAACATGGGTCGGCCTTCTTGGCATCAAAAACGGGAGGGGTGTGTGCAGGATCTTGCCAGGGTTCAGCAAGACTGAAAGCCGTAAAGCTGGGCGGGGTTGTCGACCAGAATGCGGTCCATCATCGCATCCGAAGCCGACCAGACCTGCAGCAGATTGACCAGGTCCGTATCGTTAACGCTGCCCGGCCGCTCGGTGGTGTGCGGCCAGTCGGAGCCCCACACCAAGCGCTCGGGCGCAGCCTGCACGAGCGCGCGGCCCAGCGGCACGGTATCGGCATAGCTGGGGCCATGCACCTGGGAGCGCATATAGGGGCCAGAGAGCTTGACCCAGCACCGGCCACCATCGAGCAAGCGGCGCAGCACACCATAGGCCTCGGCCGATGGGCCTTTGGCCGGATCCATACGGCCCATATGGTCGATGACCAAGGGCACCGGCAGCTGCTGCAGCACCGGCTGCAATTCGATGATCTGCGCCGCCTCGGCAAACACCTGGATATGCCAGCCGGCACAGTCCGGGTGGCGCGCCAGCTTCTGCGCCAAGGTCTGCAGCATCCCGGGCGTGGTGGTGCCCCAGGACTGGGGCGAGACAAAGTTCACCCGCAGCCCACAAACGCGCCGCGCCGCCAGGCGGGCCAGCTCGGCATCGCTCACATCGGCATCGACCACCGCCACGCCGCGCGCGCTGTCGCCCAATTGGTCGAGTGCATCCAAGGTGCAGTCATTGTCAGTGCCATAGGTGGATGGCGTGACCACCACCGTGCGCGAGGTGCCCAGGCGCTGTTGCAGCTGCCGGTAGGCAGCTACCGGCGCATGGGGTGGCGTGCGCGGCCAGTGTGCCGACGGCGCAAAGCGCGTGTCGAAGATGTGCATATGGCTGTCGCAGGCCAGCGCAGGCAGGCTGCGCGCAGGGCGGTTCAGGCCGACCGAATGCGGCACGGGAGTGGAGAGATCAGGCAAGGTCATCGCGGTGCAGGCGTTTCATGAAGGGGCTGGCCGCTGCTGCAGCGGCCAGTGGGGCGGAGCTCAGTCGAGTTTGATATTGCCCTTCTTCACCACCTCGCCCCATTTGGCATCTTCCTTTTTCAGAAAGGCGCTGAACTCTGCCGGTGTCGAGCCCACGGGCTGTGCGCCCAGGTCCGACAGGCGCTGTTGCACTTCAGGCTCCTTCAGCACCTCGGCAATCGCCTGGTGCAGTTGTTGGGAGACAGCGTCTGGCGTACCGGCGGGCAACAGCACGCCATTCCATTCATAGGCCTCGTAGCCGGGGATGACCGTCTCTGCCACCGTGGGCACATCGGGCAGACGGGCCGAGCGCTGGGGCGAAGACACGGCCAGCGCACGCAGCTTGCCGCCGCTCACCAGCGGGTAGGACGCGGCCACGGTGGCGAACATGAAGTCCACCTGGCCGCCCATCACATCGGCAATCGCCGGGCCACCGCTCTTGTAGGGCACATGCACCATGTCCAGGCCCAGCTTCTGGCGGAACAGCTCAGCCGCCAGGCGCTGCACCGTGCCGCTGCCGCCCGATGCAAAGTTGATCTTGCCCGGTTCGGCCTTGGCCTTGGCGATCAGGTCGTTGATATTCTTCAGCGGCGACTCTGCCTTCACCACCAGCGCATTCGGTGCCAGCAGCACCAGCGACAGCGGTTGCAACGCGTTGGCGGCGTAGGGCATCTTGGCGAAGAGGTGCGGGTTGACCGAGTAGGGCGTCGCGTCATAGAGCATGGTGTAGCCATCGGCCTTGGCCTTGGCCACAAAGCTCGCGCCAATGGTGCCGCTGGCGCCGGCCTTGTTCTCGACGATCACGCTGGTGCCCAGCTTGCTGCCCATGCGGGTGGCCAGCACACGGGCCACCGCATCGGCCGCGCCGCCCGGGGCGTAGGGCACGACGATGGTGATGGGGCGCTCGGGGAAGGCGGCATGGGCGATGCTGGCGGCCAGTGCACAAGCGGCGATCAGCGGTTGGATAAAGCGGGGCATGTTGTCTCCTGAAGGGGTCTAGGTATGTCTGGGGTGCGAGGTCTGGGTCAATCGGCCTTGAGGTCCAGGTCGCGGGCAATCTGGGTATAGGTCGTCACTTCGCGCGCCACCTGGCTGCCAAAGGCCTGGCCGCAGGTCGAGTCGGCATCCAGGCCCAGGCTGTGCAGCTTCTCCACCGTGGCGGCGTTGCCGGCAAAGCCGCGGGCGGCTTTTTCCAGCTGCTGGGCAATGGCGGCGGGCAGGCCGGCAGGCGCCATCACGCCGTACCAGACATCGGCTGCGTACTTGCCGCCACCGGCCTCGGCAAAGGTGGGCACATCGGGCAGCAGCGAAGACCGCTTGGGCGATGCCACAGCCAGCGCCGTGAGCTTGCCGCTCTTGATCTGCGGCAGCACCGAGCCCAGGGTGGCAAACGAGCTGTCGAGCTGCCCGCCCATCAGATCGGTCACCACCGGGGCGGCGCCCTTGTAGGGCACATGGTTCAGCTGCAGGCCATTGGCGCGGGCAAACATCTCGGTCGCAAAGTGGCCGGAGCTGCCCATGCCGGCGGTGCCGGCCGTCGTGCGGCCAGGCTCTTTGCGGGCGCGGGCCATGTAATCGGCGAGGCTCTTGACCGGCAAGCCCGGCTGCACCACCAACACCGTCGGGCTGGTGCTGACGGTGCACAGCGGCTGGAACGACTTGACCGCATCAAACTTGACCCGGCCGCTGTAGAGGCCCGGAATCATCGTGTGGTTGGTCGCAGCAAACAGCAAGGTATAGCCATCGGCCGGGGCACTGGCCACCGCTTGGGCGGCCAGGATGGTGTTGGCGCCAGGCTTGTTGTCCACCACAAAAGGCTGGCCCAAACTGCGGCCTGCGTAGTCGGCAAAGGCGCGGGCCACCACATCGGTGGGGCCGCCTGCCGCAAAGCCCACCACTAGCCGCACCGGCTTGGCCGGGTAGGCGGGGGGTTGCGCAAAGCTGGTGCTGGCCGCCAGCGCTGCAGCCGCCACCAGCGTAGGCAGCGCCAGTGCGGGCAGATTTTTCTTCTTGAACATGTGCTTGTCTCTTTCTCAATCCATGCGAATGCCGCTGGCGCGGACCACACCGGCCCATTTGGCGGTCTCGGCCTGCACAAAGCTCGTGAATGCCTGCGCGCTGGAGCCTACGCCTTGTACCCCCAGTTCGGCGAAGCGTTTCTTCATCTCGGGGCTGGCCACGATGGCACGGGTTTCGGCCTCCAGCCGCTGCAGCACTGGTTGGGGCGTGCCAGCCGGGGCGAACAGGCCGTTCCACTCGTTCACCTCAAAACCGGCCAGGCCGGATTCGGCCATCGTCGGCACTGGCTCCCAGCCTTCGCTGCGCTGGGCCGAGGTGATGGCCAGCGCGCGCAGTTTGCCGCCTTTGACAAAGGGGCCACTGGCCGTGGTGGCGCTGAACATCACATCCACCTGGCCGCCGATCAGGTCGGTCAGCGCCGGTGCGCCACCGCGATAGGGGATATGCGTCATCTCCAGCTTGGCGCCTTGCTTGTACAGCTCGGCGGCCAGATGCTGTGCGCCGCCGTTGCCGGCCGACGCATAGCTGAGCTTGCCCGGTGCTGCCTGCGCAGCGCGGCCCAGGTCGGCCACCGAATGCAGTGCCGAGTTGGCCGGCACCACCAGCAGCAAGGGCACCTGGTTGATCAGCGAGATCGGCGCGAAGTCCTTGGCCGGCTGGTAGGGCAGTTTGGCGAACAGGCTGGGGTTGACGGTAAAGGCCGTCGCATCGAGCAGCAGCGTATAGCCATCGGGCGCAGACTTGGCCACGGCCGCCGCGCCAATGGTGCCGCTGCCGCCGGGGCGGTTGTCTACTATTACCTGTTGGCCCAGCCGGTTGCCCAGCTGCGTGGCCAGCAGGCGCGCGGTGTTGTCGGCATTGCCGCCGGGCGGGTAGGGTACGACGAGCTTGATGGGCTTGTCGGGCCAGGGGCTCTGCGCCTGGGCGGGCAGCGCAGCGGCAATGCCTGCTGTGACGGCGGTGGCGGCCAGCGCCTGGGCCGCTAGCGCCATCGGCCAGCGGCGGTTAAAAACCTGCTTCATGGTTGTCTCCTGTCTTGCTCAGGGGTTCGGTAGCGGGCCGCATGCTTGCAGCCTCTTGGTGTGTGTGGACCGGGACCATGCCCGGCCCGGTTTGCTGCCCGGGCAAGCAACGCTGGCTTGCCCGTGCTCCCGCCAGCGCTTCAAGCCGTGGCGGGCGCCTTGGCCAGCACCGCCAGCAGGTTCTGGGCAGCGCCCACGCCCATGTTCACGTAGGCATCGCTGGTCACGCCGCCGATGTGGGGGCTGAGGATAAAGTGCGGCTCGCGCTGGAACGGGTGGCCGGCGGCCATCGGCTCCACCGCAAAGCTGTCCAGGCCGGCAGCCATCACCTGGCCGGCGCGCACGGCATCGAGCAAGGCGGCCTCGTCGATCAGGCCACCGCGTGCGGTGTTGACGACGATGACGCCGCGCTTGCACTGCGCCAACGTGGTGGCGTTGAGCATGCCCCGGTTCTCGTCGGTCAGCGGGCAGTGCAGCGAGATCGCATCGGCCTCGCGCCAGATCGTCTCCAGGTCCACGCTCTGCACATAGGCCGGCAGGGTCTTGGCAAAGGGGTCAAAGCCGATCACGCGCATGCCCAGCGCATCGGCCATCTTGGCAAAGCGCAGGCCAATGGCGCCCAGCCCTACCAGGCCGACGGTGCGGCCCCCCAGCTCCAGGCTCTTGTGCGTGGCCTTGTCCCAGTGGCCGGCATGCATGCGGGCATCCAGCGCCACGACCGACTTGGCACAGGTCAGCAGCAGCGCCAAGGCCTGCTCGGCCACGGCTGCAGCATTGGCGCCCACGGCGGCTACGACTTCAATGCCACGCGCCTTGGCCGCGACTTTGTCGATGGTGTCGGTGCCGCTGCCGTGCTTGGAGATCACCTTGAGCGACGGCGCCGCGTCCATCACCGCCGCGCCGACCTTGCCGTAGCGCACGATGATGGCGACCGGGTCATGCTGTTTGGCCAGTGCGACCAGGTCGTCTTCGGTCGGCGTTTTACCGGCGTAGATGACTTCATAGCCGCCGAGCAGGTCCAGCGCTTGCTGCGCCAGATCGGCGCCGGTGACGATGATGCGGGGGTTCACAGCGATTCTCCTTCCTTGAGCACGCCTGCCGCACGCAGTGCAGCGGGCAGCCACTTCGATGCCGTGTCGCCACGGGCAATCGCGTCGATGCGGGCGGCTTCATCGGCGACCTTCTTGTCGGCCAGCGCCAGCATCGCAGGCGCCTTGGCGCGCTCGATCACGACCACGCCATCGGCGTCGCCCACGACCAGGTCACCGGGGTTGACCGTGGTGCCGCCGGCCGAGATAGAGTGGTTGATGCGGCCAGGCACAAACTTGGTGGGGCCGGCGGGGTTGAAGCCGGCGCTGAACACCGGGAAGTCCAGCTCCAGGATCTCGAGCTTGTCGCGGATGGCGCCGTCGACGATGACGCCGGCCAGGCCCCGCTTCTTGCAGGCGCTCAGCATCAAGGTGCCCATCAGTGCGGCCGTCTGGTCACCCTTGCCATCGATCACCAGCACATCGCCGGGCAGGGCCAGCGCAATGGCGGCGTGGATCATCAGGTTGTCGCCGGGGCGCACTTCGACGGTGAAGGCCGGGCCGGCGACCTGCATGTTGTGCTGCACCGGTGCAACCCGCGCATGCATGGTGCCGCGGCGGCCGGCCACGTCGGCCAGAATGGCGGCCTGGAAGCTGCTGGCCTTGGCAACGACCTCGGCGCTGATGCGCTCGATGTCACGGATGATGTCGGGAAGTTGGCTCATGGTGTGGGTCCGTTGGGAGGGATGGAGAAAAAAGGGGTTGGGCTGGCGCTGGGCGCCGCATGGGTCTTTCCGTGGGGGATGGCCTGCACTGCGTTGGCGGAGCCGGCGTTTTGCAGCGCGCCCAGCGCTTGGGCGCAGGGCGCTGTGCTGCCCGCCGAGAAACGGACGGGCACAGCCAAGCTGGCGCAGTGCATGGCGCGGTCTCTCAGCGGATAGGGTGGAAAAGAGGGTGGTGCGAGCCGGCTGTGCGGAGGCCTTAGTTCAGGCTGGCGCCCGAGTCCTTGACGATCTTGGCCCAGCGGGGTACTTCGGCGCGCATCAGCTTGCCAAAGTCTTCCGAGCTGCCGCCCAAGATATCGCCGCCTTCGGAGCGCAGCTTTTCTTTCACGTCCGGCTCGGCCAGCGCGGCATTGATCGCCCGGTTCAGCTTTTGCACCACGGCGTCCGGCGTGCCGGCCGGCGCGAGGATGCCGAACCAGGTGATCGCCTCAAAGCCCGCGCTGCCGGATTCGGCCATCGTCGGGGTCGAAGGCAGCTCGCCCGAGCGCTGCTTGGAGGTGACCATCAGCGGCTGGAGCTTGTCGTTGCGCACCTGGCCGATGAGCGAGGGGATCGATCCGACAAAGAGGTCGATCTGCCCGCCCGACAGGTCGGTGATGGCCTGCGCAATGCCCTTGTAGGGGACATGGCGCAGCTTGATGCCTGTGGCCTGCTCGACCTGGGTGACGGCCAGGTGGGCGACGGTGCCGTTGCCGGAATAGCCGACGGTGACCGTATCGGGCTTGGCCTTGGCGGCCTTCAGCACTTCGGCGATCGAGTGCAGCGGGGTGCCGGCGCCGCTGACCATCAGGATCGGCGACGAGGAGACGAGGGCGACCGGGGTCAGGTTCTTCAGCGGGTCGTAGGGCAGCTTCTTGTACAGCGCCGGGTTGATGGCCAGGTTGCTGGTTTGGCCCATCACCAGCGTGTAGCCATCGGGGGCGGCCTTGGCGGCGGCATCCACGCCCAGGTTGCCACCGGCGCCGGGCCGGTTGTCGACGACGATGCTCCAGCCGTTTTTCTCGGTGATCTTTTGGGCGACGGCGCGGGCAATCATGTCGGTGCCGCCGCCGGGCGGAAAGGGCACCAGCAAACGAATCGGCTTGGCCGGGTAGTTGCTTTGGGCGTAGGCGCCGGTGGATGCTGCCGCCAGCACTGCCGTACCCAGCACCAGGCTGCCCAGGCGCGCCGAGATCGAAATCGCTCGTGTCGTGATCGTCATACCTTGTCTCCGTATCGTTCTGTTGATTTATTCCTTTTGGTTCAAAACCTGTTCAAAGCCTCGATGACCAATCGGTGCGCCACTTTAAAAAAAAGTTTCAAGGGATACAATGCCGTTTCAACCAATGAAACACATTGCACGATGAGCAACCCTTCTCAGCGCCCCAAAAGCCCCCGGCCCAAGGCCAAAACCGCGCCTGTTGCTGCGCCGCCGCCGGTGCTGGAATCGGCCCATGCCGAGGCCCTGCCAGAAGAGGGCGCATCGTCCACCAGCACCGTCACGGCGGTGCTGCGTGCCATGCAATTGATAGACGCCTTTGCGTTGGGTGAATCCCATCTGCCACTGGCCGAGATGAGCCGGCGCTGCGGCCTGCACAAGACCACGGCGCTGCGCATCGCGCGCACCTTGGCGCAGGCCGGCTACCTGGTGCAGCGCGACGATGGCGACTGGCGCCTGGGCCCGGCAGCGGGCTGGTTGGGCGCGCGCTACCAGGCCGGTTTTGATGTGCAGAACGTGCTGGAGCCGGCGCTGCGCGCATTGACGATGGCGAGCGGCGAGAGCGCTGCCTTCTATGTGCGCGAAGGCAATGTACGCACATGCCTGGTGCGGGTCGAAGGCCCGCAGGCCTTGCGCCACCATGCGCGCATGGGCGAGGGCCTGCCGTTGGACAAAGGCTCTCCCGGGCGGGTGATTCTGGCGTTCTCCGGCGAGCCGGGGGCTCTGTACGAAGCGATACGCCAGCGCGGCTACCACTGGTCGATTGGCGAGCGCGAGCAGGGCGTGGCCACCATTTCTGCGCCGGTGTTCGGCAAGCACTGGCGGCTGCTGGGCTCCGTCTGTGTGTCCGGTCCTGCATCGCGCCTGCCGCAGCACAAGCTGGAGGAAATGTCCAAGACCGTCATCGCCGCCGCCAACCAGATCTCCTACGAATTGGCCGGCAATGCGGGGCCTTCGGCAAGCCTGGTCCGGGCCAGCCACTGGCACCCCTGAGTCCAGCGCGGATGCCCGTGGCGCGTGCCCCGTGCTGCCTGCCGAACGGGGGATTGCCGCAGCGGCTCAGCGCACCATGCAAGGGCGCTTGTTGTCAAAGCGCCAGTTGGGCACCAGGTACTGCATCGCGATCGCATCATCGCGCGCGCCCAGGCCGTGCTGCAGGTAGAGCTGGTGGGCGCGTTCCACCGCATCCATGTCCAGCTCGATGCCCAGGCCGCCCTTTTGCGGCAGCGCGATGTAGCCGCCGTTGATCTGCAGCGGCTGCTTGGTGAGGCCCTGGCCGTCCTGCCAGATCCAGTGCGTGTCGATGGCGGTGACCTTGCCGGGCGCGGCGGCGCCCACATGGGTGAACATGGCCAGCGACACATCGAAATGGTTGTTCGAATGCGAGCCCCAGGTCAGCCCAAAGGCCTGGCAGAGCTGGGCCACGCGTACCGAGCCCGACAGGGTCCAGAAATGCGGGTCGGCCAGCGGAATATCGACCGATTGCAGCGACAGCGAATGCGCCATCTGGCGCCAGTCGGTGGCGACCATATTGGTCGCCGTCGGCAGACCGGTCGCGCGGCGGAACTCGGCCATCACCTCGCGGCCGGAGAAGCCTTCTTCGGCACCGCAGGGGTCTTCGGCATAGGCGAGGATGCCGTGCAGATCGCGGGTGATGCGTACTGCATCTTTCAGCAACCAGCCGCCATTCGGGTCCAGGGTGATGCGGGCCTTGGGAAAGCGCTCGTGCAGCGCGCGGATGGCCTCGACCTCGTCCTCACCGCGCAGCACGCCGCCCTTGAGCTTGAAGTCTTCAAAGCCATAGCGTGCATAGGCGGCTTCGGCCAGCCGCACGATGGCCTGCGGGTCCATGGCTTTTTCATGGCGCAGGCGCTTCCAGTCATCGGCCTCGTCGGGGAAGCTCTGGTAGGGCAGGTCGGTCAGGTTGCGGTCACCCACGTAAAACAAATAACCCAGCATCTGCACCGAGGTGCGCTGCACGCCTTCGCCCAGTAGCGCCGCTACCGGCACGCCCAGGTGCTGGCCCAGCAGGTCCAGCAGGGCCGATTCGGCAGCGGTCACCGCATGGATGGTGGTGCGCAGGTCAAAGGTCTGCAGACCCCGGCCAGCACTGTCGCGGTTCGCAAAGTTGCTGCGCATCGCGTTCAGCATCGCGTTGTAGTGGCCCACCGGCTGGCCCAGGATCAGCTCGCGCGCGTCTTCCAGGGTGTTGCGAATGCTCTCGCCACCGGGCACCTCGCCCACGCCCGTGTGCCCTTCGCTGTCGGTCAGGATCAGCAGGTTGCGGGTGAAGAACGGCGCATGGGCGCCGCTCAGGTTGAGCAGCATGCTGTCATGCCCGGCCACCGGCACCACGCGGTAGCCGGTGATGCGGGGGGTGGAACTGGGGGAGGTGCTGGGGGTGGCTTGCATGGTGGGCAGAGGTTGAATGTTGGGGGGATGTGCAGCGGGCGTGTTGGCTGGCCCGCTGCGGGGTCCGTTTTCTGTTTATTGTGCGGTGATGTTGCCGGTGGTGATCACCTGCTTCCAACGCGCAAACTCCTTGCGCTGAAACTCGGTGAAGACCTCGGGGCTGTTGCCGACCACTTCCAGGCCCATGTCGGTGAACTGCTTGCTGACGGCAGGGTCATGCAGCGCTTTGACAATGCCGTCGTAGAGCTTGGCCTTGACATCGGCCGGCAGATTCTTGGGGGCGGCAAAGGCCTGCCAGGCATAGACGTCCATGCCATCGATGCCGGCCTCAGCCATCGTCGGCACATCGGGCAGCACGGCCGAGCGCTTGTTGCCCGTCACCGCAATCGCCTTGAGCTTGCCCGACTTGATGTGCGGGAACACGCTGTTCACGTTCTGGAAGGACATGTCCACCTGGCTGCCCAGCAGATCGGCGGTGGCCGGCGCGCCGCCCTTGTAGGGCACATGCAGGCCCTTGGTGCCCGTCTTCTGCCAGAACAGCTCGGCGGTCAGGTGGTCCGACGAGCCCGCGCCCGAGGTCGCAAAACTGACCGTGTCGGGCTTGGCCTTGAGCATCGCGATGACGTCCTGCACGTTGTTGACCTTGGGCGCCAGACTGGGGTTGACCACCAGCACATTGGCCGTTTGTACCGCCACGGTGATGTAGCTGAAGTCGCGCGTCGGGTCATAGGGCAGGCCCTTGATCAGATGGGGCGCGACGACCAGCGGTGCCAAGGACGAGACCAGCAAGGTATAGCCATCGGCCGGGGCGCGCACCACCTGCGCGGCGCCAATGCTGCCGGTCGCTCCGGCCTTGTTTTCCACCACCACCGACTGGCCCCACTGCTGGCCCAGGTTGTTGCCAATCGCGCGGGCCACCGTGTCGGTCGCGCCGCCCGCGGGGAAGGGCACGATGATGGTGATCGGCTTGTCCGGCCAGGCCCAGGCGCTCGGACTGGCGGCCAAGGCCGCAGCGCTGGCGCAGACGAGGGCCGCTATTTTTCTCCATCCGGTGGTTGGGGGGGTGGTCATGTTTGTCTCCTGCTTTCAAGGCGTTGCTGAAATCTGGCTGAGCGATGGTTCGCTTCGTGTAGTTAACGTTAACATTGGAATTTGTCGTATTGTTAACGTTAACTTTGGCTGAGAAATCAGTAATTACCCGAAATTGCCAGTGGGGCGGGGCAGCAAATTTTGTCGGAGAGCTGTCTAGCCGCTGCTGCGCTGGGTGATGGAAAAGCCGATATCGACACGCGGCGCATCCACCGGCTGGTCCAAGGTGCGGGCGACGATCATGTCGGCGGCCAGCTGGCCAATGCGCGTGCCATCCAGCCGCACGGTGGTCAGCGGCGGGTCGGTGTCCTTGGCAAACTCCTGGTCGCCCAGGCCCACCACGGCCAGCTGCTGGGGCACCTGCAGGCCCTGGTGCTGCGCCTCGACCAAGGCGCCCAGGGCCAGCGTGTCCGAGCTGCAGAAAACGGCGGTCACTTCGGGGCGCTGCGCCAGGATCTCGGCCAGCCCGCGCCGGCCGCCACCCAAGGTGCTGGGCGCCGGCGTGTAGGCCACCGTCACCTCGGGCAGGCCGGCGGCTTGCGCCGCTTGTGCATAGGCGGCCACGCGTACGCGGGCACGCGCATCATCGCCGCTGACCATGCCCAGTTGCCGGTGCCCGTTGCCAATGAAATGCGCCGCCACCGCTTGGCCAATGGCACTGTGCGAAAAGCCCACCAGCATGTCGATCGCCGAATCGGTCAGGTCCCAGGTCTCCACCACCGGAATGCGCGAAGCCTGCAACAGCGCCCGGCCTTCTTCGGATGCCGCCATGCCGATCATCACAATGCCATCAGGCCGGCGCTGGATGATGGCGCGGATCAGGTCCGCCTCCTGCGCGGCGTCATAGCCGGTGCGGCCAATCATCAGCTGGTAGCCATGCTGGTTCAGTGCATGGTCCAGCGACTGGATCAGCTCCTGAAACACCGGCCCCACCAAGGTCGGCAGCAAGGCCGCCACCAGCCGCGCCCGCGACAGCCGCAACCCGCTGGCCAGCGCGTTGGGTACATAGCGCATGCTGGCGATGGCATCGCGCACACGCTGCAAGGTCTCCGGGTTGAGCCGCTCGGGGTGGTTGATCGCCCGCGACACCGTCATCGCAGACACACCCGCAGCGCGGGCTACATCTTGGATCTTGGACGGTCGGTTGCTGGCTTGCACGGGCTGGTGGGGAAGGTGGCTGAAAGTGCCGCTATCGTAGTCCATGCCAGGGGCTGCGGGGCGGTGCAGCGGGATTCCTCTCGCGTTTAGCGGGCCAGAGTCCCCCAATGCCTACAGCGATCTGGTTTCTCAGGCTTGTGGTCTGAATCACAAATGCAATACAATTTGCCGATGAAAACCGCTACCATCCCACCCGTCCGCGTAGAACCTTCGTTCCGTCAGGAAATGGAGCGTTCTCTGGAGACCAACGAAAGCCTGGCCTCGCTGGTAGAAACAGCTGTCCGCAATGAGGTCAAGCGCCGACAAGTCCAATCGGAGTTCATGCGGCGCGGTCTTGCATCGATTCAGGCCACAGTTGCGGCAGGCAGCGGCATCCCTGCCGACAGCGTGATCGCCAAGCTGGAGGCCAAACTCGCAGCAGCCAAGCAACGCGCATGAGCCAGTACCAGGTGATATTCAGCCCGGAAGCGGCAGAAGATCTGGAACGCTTGTTTGACCACATCCTGGAGCGGGAGCTGGCCAGTGCGACAGGAGACCTGGATACACCTGCACGTGCGCTTGATGCAATCAGGCGCGCCTTCCGCTTCCTGGAGCACAGTCCGTTCAGCTGTCGCAAAGCCGGGTCTAGCGCGTTTTTGCGCGAGTTAGTCATTGCTTTTGGTGGCGCTGGCTACGTAGCGCTTTTCGAGATCCACGATGTAACCACGGTGATCATCGGTGCCATCCGGCACCAGCTGGAAAGCGATTACCTCTAGCTGCTTTACCGCTATCCAGCCGGAGTCTCAAACGCCGTGACGGTTTAGCCCACCCGCCCCGCCTCCAGCGCCGACTCCGGCGCATCCGTCGGCCACAGCGCTACCAACACCAGCAGCACCGCCACCAGCAAATCAGGCGCGCCGGGGTGCAGGTCATAGACCAGGGTGCCCACCAAGGGCCCCAGGATCACGCCCAGGCCATGGGCTGCGCATTGGGCACACAGCGCATGCTGGCGATGGCATCGCGCACACGCTGCAAGGTCTCCGGGTTAGTCCATGCCAGCGATCCTCTGCAAACCCCCCGCCGAATGGGAGGGGCGCGGATCGCCCGAATCCGCGTTCAGGCCAAGGCAGGGAGTTATGCAGAAGATCCCTGGGTGCTGCGGGGCGGTGCAGCGGGATTTGGGCTGCATTTGGACGATGTTGGATCGGTGGTAGCCACTCTGTGCCAATAGCCATCACTCACCAATCCGCAATCAAACCCTAGCGACCGAGGGAAACCGAGTAAGAAATACATTGTATGAAGCGTTAGCATTGGGAGCTTTGCCAAAGTCAGGCTCCTACTGTGTAATTACTGCGCGCCGACTTAAGCAGTGTGGTCAATCCAAATAATTGTGATATCGAATAGGCATGTGGAAGGGGTCATGACTTATGATATTGCAATACCAAAAATAACGATGAACTCAAAATGATCGTCATCAATCACAAGCTATTTTTTGCAGTATCCGCGTTCGTTTCATCCTTGGTGCTTATCCCATTGCTTTTTTCCGTCCGGCCGATCGGAATAAAGAAAATAGGTATTTATGCATTAGGATTTTTCATCGTAACGTTCGCGCTTTTTCTTTACGCAAATTTTTTTAATGATCACTCTGTTTTTTCATTGGGAAACTATTTTTTAACGCTGGGAGTGGCTATACAAACTATCGGTATTAGAAAATTTTACAACCAATCGTCGCTGTGGTTGCTGATAGTACCCTGCACCCTGGCATCTGAAGTGTTGGGTTTTTATTTTTTCCGTATAGATCCCCACTACCCGAGTCGGTTGAAATGTTTCACTTTCTTCTTGGCGATTTTTGTCTTTATTCAATTTTATACTGTCATCCGGTATGGTAGCAAATCATTTACAAACCGGCTTTTGTCGGCATCGCTGGGCATAGAATTTCTAGTATATTTAATCCGCTTCAGTACCTTATTTATTGCCCATCTGGTTCCAAGTAGCCCCGTTGCTTTTTCAATTATCCAGATATCTTATATTTTCGTTTTTTCTGCGGTGGTGCCCCTAACAGCTATATGCTTGATGATCAATGGCGCCCACTTGCTACAAGAAAAATATATCTCTGAAGAAAAAAAGAAGAGCCAGCAAAAAACGGAAACGATTGGTTTTATCAGCCACGACTTACGAGCTCCGCTGGCTACGATATCTGGCTATACAGCGATGCTCCTCAAGGATGCCAACGATGAGCAGCGAAAGTCGCTGCTGTCCATCCAACGCAGTATTGATTATCAGCTGGGCTTAGTCGATGAATTGCAGGTATTCTCAAAGGTAGAGCTGCAGCCGCTACATCTCAAACCCATACCTACGGATTTGCCACGTCTATTAAACGAGATTTCGGAATATGCATTGGCGTTGTGCTCTCAACAGCGCAATAGCTACCACTATGAACCATTTCCAGGCCTTCCGGTTGCAGTCCAAATGGATGGCAATCGTTTGCAACAGGTGCTCCTGAATTTACTATCGAATGCCGCTAAATTCACGCATGATGGGGCCGTGACGCTATCGGTCACCTCCGAAACTACGAGTGGGTATTGCAGGCTTTACTTCGCTGTCAGTGATACAGGCCCAGGAATCGATCTCACACAAGGGGTCGATATCTTTGGAGCTTTTCAACAAATCCAGGCCACTAGCAATAGCACCGGGCTGGGGCTATTTATTGCCCAGCGCATCGTTTCAGAAATGGGAGGGACTCTGAGCGTGGAGAGTAGTCCCGGCCATGGTTGCAGGTTCTCCTTCAACCTTCGCGTTCCTGTCTCCATCACTGGTTCTTACCGGCCTGACGCCAGCTTAAGTACCCCTCAACCGACCGATCCGTTCCCTGCACGTGCCGTAGAAACGAGATCTCTCAGCCCCACTGATATCAAGGACCACGTAGGCACTGAATCGCTCGAGGAACTGGCCAGCTATGCGCTTCACGGACGTCTGACGGACATAGAAAACTGGATGGAACGCCATGCCAAGGAGATTGCCGCATCCCAATTCGCGACCTTGCTCCATGAGCTGTTAGATCAGTTCGACTTTGCAGGAATTCATACGCTTGCCTTGGTGGAGCAGCGAAGGTCAGGCACCTGAGCATCTTTACCTGATTCCATAGGCGCATGGCGGTGGAACGCAAGTTCGGCGTCGGTCTACGACAGACCCTGTGATCCGCAAGATTTGGCGCAGCGGGCTGCCGGGTCGTGCCGAAGAGGGTGGGACGGACCTCAAACTGCTTCGTTGGCATGGTTATGAATGATAATCAATCTCATTTGATGCTAGACTCGCTCCCAGTAATGTGCCTGACCACCTTCCAACCCGCCATAAGCGCCACCATGACCACTCTGCATGCCGCCACCAGCGCCCGCCGTACCTTGCAACTCCGCCGCCCCGCTGTGCCACAGCCGCAGGACGCAGCCGATACGCCCACTGCCTGCGAGGCCGGGTCCCATGCTGCCGAGCCTCTGACCATTGCGCTGCAGCCCCGGCCGCTGAACGATGCCAACCTGCAGGTGCGCAGTGTGGACAGCGCCAGCCTGCTGGCCGGCCACAAGACCGTGCAGATTGCCCATAACGGCTCCGTCTACACCTTGCAGGCCACCAAGCTGGGCAAGCTGATCCTGACCAAGTAAAGCGCGTCACACGCTGATAAAAACAGCCCGCTGGCATGCACGTGCCAGCGGGCTGTGGTGTTGGTGGGCCCTGGCCACAGCCAGAGCCTTGGTGGTGATCAGAACGACACGGTGGCCGACAGGCGGTAGGTGCGCGGCGCGCCGGGCATCACAAAGCCATCGTTGAACATGCCGATCCAGTAGTTCTTGTTGGTCAGGTTCTCCACACTGGCGTTGAAGCGCACAGGCGTTGATCCGAACTTGGTGGCATAGCGGGCCATCGCATCGATGCGGTTCCACGATGGCACCTTGAGGCGGTTGCCCGAATCGGCCCATTGCGAGCCGGTGTGGAACAGGCGCCCGCCCACCGACAGCCCTTGCACGGGGGTGTCCCAGTCCAGCCCGATGCGGGTGCGCAGCTTGGGCACGCCGTAGTTCTCCAGCCCGGTGTTGATCTGCTTGGATTGGATGTATTCCACTCCGCCCAGCAAGGCCACCGTCTCGCTCAGCTTGCCAAAGGCGCTCCATTCCAGGCCGCGCAGGCGCTGCTCGCCATCAAGTACCTGGAAGTTGGCGCTGTTCGTCACGATCGACGGCTTCTTGATCTGGAATGCGCTGACGGTGTGCGTGGTCTCGCCCGCCTGCAGCTTCACCCCCACTTCGCCCTGCTTGGTCTGCATGGGGGCCAGCGTGTCACCGGTATTGGCATAGCCCGCGCCCACGGTGCGGCCGGGCTCCAGGCCTTCGGTGTAGTTGGCAAACAGCGCGATGTGGTCACCCCAGGGGCGCACCACGGCGGCCACCATCGGCGAGACGCGGTTTTCGCTGTAGTTGGAGGCCACGCCATTGACCAGCGGGGTCTTCACCGTCTGGTGGCGCAGGCCCAGGGTCAGCAGCAGTTTTTCCTCCCAGAAGCCCATCGTGTCGGCAATCGCCAACGAGCGGAATTCGTTCTCCGTCGTGTAGTCCTTCCAGGTTGGCGCTGCCGGGAAGGCCGGCTCGGCTGGCCGGTACATATTGGTGGTGTAGCAGTAGTTGCAGGCCGTGTTGACCGTGCCTTCCTTGTGCTTGAGGATGTTGAAGGACAGCTGCAGGCGGTGCTGCACGCTGCCGGTGCCGAACTTGCCGATGACGCCCGCCTCGGCGGTGCGGCGCTCCGACTTGGTGTGCACGTTGTAGATCGCGCCGCGCGTGGTGCCGTCAGCGCCGGTCACGATGGCGCGCGTGCCAAACAGCAGCCCCTGGCCTTCGGCCTCCGAGCCGCCGGCCGCCACATAGCCTTGCCAGGTTTTGTTGAAATCGAACTCCGCCCGCGCCAGCAAGCCGCTGTTGTCGTACTTGCCGTGGGTGCCCTTGAAGAGGTTCACATCGCCATCGGGCGGCGGCAGCAGGTAACCCACACCGGGGATGGCCGCACTCCCCAGAAAGCTGAACATGCCGGGGCTGCCACCGTCGATCTTGTTGACGCTGTTGTACACATCTAAATAGAGGCGGTAGTTATCGCCCAGGTAATCGAGGCCCAGCGCGCCCACATTGCGTTTCTGCCTTTCGTCCTCGGCCCCCATATCGCCCGATCCGTAAACGCCATTGAAACGCAGGCCCAGGCGCTGCTCCGGCCCAAAGCGCTTGCCCACATCGGCATGCAGCTGGTAGTAGGAATCGGAGACATAGGTGGCGGTCAAGTCGGCAATCGGCTGGGCCAGTGCGCGCTTGGTCACCATATTGACCGAGCCGGCCACGCTGGCCAGCGGCGGCATGCCAGACAGCAGCACATTGGGGCCGCGCATCACCTCGACCCGCTCAAACATCTCGATCGGCACCGAGTTGGCTGGCGCAATGCCGTAGAGCCCATTCGTCGCTATGTCCATCGCCGTCACATCGAGCCCCCGCAGGTTGAAGTTCTGCAGCAAATGGCCCTTGTTGGTCGTGAAGACCACCGCCGCATCGTTCTCCAGCACATCCTGCAGCGACAGCGCCGACCAGTCCTCGGCCAGCTCGCGGGTATAGGCATTGACATGGACCGGCGCTTCCATGATCGAGGTCGCCCCCAGAATGCCCAGCCGCGCCCCCTTGGCCGCCTTGCGTCCGGGGGCGAGTGCGGGCAGGTCTTCGCGCTCATAGCGGTCGCGCACCGTTACCTGGGGCAGGTTGACCGATGGGCTGGCGGTTGCTTCGGCAGCGGTACTTGCGTTTTGTGCTGGTTCAGCAGGCTGGGCTTGTTGGGCAGATGCGCTGGCAGTGGCGGCTGCCGCCATCAGAGCCATCACGATCAGGTTGGGTTGGTGTATGCGTTGCTTTGTGTGTGACATGAGAGTGACGACTTTATAAAAATCAAACAAGAATCATTCTCAATCGTATTCATCGTTTATTGCCTTTGCAACTTTTTGTTGTATTTAAGGCATCTACTCAAGCGACGCTCCCAATGCTGGAGCTCTCTGCAGACTGGACAGTTTCTGTAAGGATAGGAAGGGGATCGCTCCATATACTGACTCGCATACCAGGAGACAGCATTGAATAAAACGAGATATATCAGCTCTACAGTCACGGCCTCCGTGCTGGCTTTATCGTGCGCCGCCACGTGGGCTGCGCGCAGTTTTACCCCCCAGGCAGGCACCTGGGCCATTACCGAAGAACTGGATGGCAAACCAGGCCGGGGCCTGGCGATCGACGTGCAAGGCAATACCTTCTTTATGCAGGTGTTTGGCTACGCGCCAAATGGCGATGCCACTTTCTACACGGCCACGGGGCAACTGGATGGTGACTCCATCACCGTGCCGCTGATGCAATACCAAGGCGGACGCAGCTTTGGCAGTGACGCGCGGGATGCGGAAGTGCTGGGATCACCGGGCAATGTGACCGTCAGTTTTAGCAATGGGCTGCAGGGCACAGTGCAGTTTCCCGGTGAGCCGGTGAGGGCGATGCAACGCTTCGAGATGCGCAGTAATGACTATGTTTCCAGCTATTGGGAAAAAGGCGTGCGTCGGTCGTTTTTAGGCACCCTGCTGGATGCCGACCAGAACCCCCATGGATTTGCCAATATCTCGGTGTACAAGGCATCAGAAACCTTGCAGTGGCAGGTACGGATAGAGGGCTTGCAAGACGCTGCAACGCAGACGCTCGATTGCAGCCGGGTCGTGGGCAAGGATGAATACCATTGCACCACTGGGCAAGCTTCGCAATCGGGTGGCCCCACCCCACTTGTGCAATCCATGAAACTGCATATAGCCAACGTTGATCTGGCGGGGCAGGTAGAAGTGCTGAACCAGGGTGCATTACAGACCTACACCCTGATGGGCACTGCGGTAAGCGGGGGCAGTGTCGTGACCATCGGTTTTTGCACCTCCTGGGCAGATTTGTACGTGGGCGATATGGGCCATTGCACTGGCCCGGTGAGACCCAGCAGTGGAACCTGGGTGGTGCAGGACGAGCTGACCTTCAAGCCTGGGCGCGGCATCGCCATTGATGCGCAAAATGGCATGGCATTGGCTCAGATCTTCAACTATCTTCCAGATGGCTCGCCCACCTTCCATATGGGGAGCACCAGCTACCAAGGGGTAGAGGCCAGCTTGGCCTTGAACCGCTACGAGGGCGGTCGCACTTTGGGCGGTCCACCCGCCAGTGGGGAGTTGGCCGAGGCCACGGGTACCCTGGCGCTGACGTTTCGGAGCGGTGCGTTTCCCCAATGGGTATCCTCGCGTGTTCTGGGCCAGGTGGCGTTCCCCAACGAATCTCCCAAACCGATGGTCCGCATGGCGTTGGAGCCCGGTGCATCGGATGCGCAGGGGCTGTTGGGACAATGGTGGCTGCGATTTGTCGCAGACAGCAATAAGCGGGTGGTGGAAGCCGTCACCTTGTCGCGGGTGGAGGCAGACGAGGCCGTCAGCGCCGATGGAGCGGTGCGCTGCTCACGCTCCAACCCGCAGTCCCCTGCCCAAGCGATTTGCGAGTGGAACCGGGACGGTGTGGCCTACAAGGCGACTTTGTTCCAGGAGGCCAATAACCGAAGCGCGTATTCGTTGCAAGTCCGCGATCGCCATGGCAACCTGATGGGCCTGGGCGACGTTCCCTTGCAGTGATACCAACGATCAGGGGCTGGGCAACCAGCCCCTCGCACCTGATGCCAGGCGCGCGCCAAAACCTTATTGCCGCTTCTTCCGCGTATCCGGCAAGAACGCCGTCGCCAGCCCCAGCAGCGGCAGGAACGAGGTCAGGCCGTAGACCCAAACGATGCCATGCGCATCGGCCAGCTCACCCAGGCCAGCGGCACCCACGCCGCCAATGCCAAACATCAGCCCAAACATCAAACCCGAGACCAGGCCCACGCGGCCAGGCACAGCCTCTTGTGCGTAAACCACCAGCGCGGCAAAGGCCGACGACATCACCAGGCCGATGACGATGGCGAGCACAGCGGTCCACACCAGGCCCACATAGGGCAGGGCCAGCGCAAACGGTGCAACGCCCAGGAACGAGATCCAGATAACGGCCTTGCGGCCGATGCGGTCACCCACCGGGCCGCCAGCAAAGGTGCCCGCTGCCACTGCGGCCAGGAACATGAACAGAAACAGCTGGCTGGACTGCACGCTGAGCTGGAAGCGCTCGATCAGGTAGAAGGTGAAGTAGTTGGTGAAGGAGGCGATGTAGACAAACTTCGCGAACATCAAAATGCAGATCACCGTGACGGCGCGGATGACACCCGCGCGGTTCAGGCCTTCACCCGCATGGTTCTTGGCCAGGCTCTTGGCCTTGGCGCTGCCGTTGTGGCGCACCCAGATGGTCAGGCGGTACAGCACAAAGATGGCGACCAGGGCCACCACCATGAACCAGGCCACCGCTGGCTGGCCGTGGGGGATGACGATGGCTGCCGTCAGCAGCGGGCCAATCGCAGAGCCGGTATTGCCGCCTACCTGGAAGGTGGACTGCGCGGTGCCAAAGCGCCCGCCGGATGCCAGGCGCGCAATGCGCGAGGCCTCGGGGTGGAAGGTGGCCGAGCCGACCCCCACCACCGCAGCAGCCACCAGCAGCATCTCGTAGCTGTGTGCAGTGGCCAGCAGGCCAATGCCGATCAAGGTCATGCCCATGCCCGAGGGCAGCAGGTAGGGCTTGGGATGCTTGTCGGTGTACATGCCAATCCACGGCTGCAGCAGCGATGCGGTGACCTGGTAGACCAGCGCAATCACGCCAATCTGCCCAAAGCTGAGCGAGAAGCTGGCCTTGAGCATTGGAAAGATCGACGGCAGCATCGCCTGGATCATGTCGTTGAGCAGGTGGGCCAGCGCCGCGCCGCCCACGATGGGCAATAAAAAGCCGTGCTGTTGGCTATCTGCAGGGGCCGCAGGTGCGGCAGCCAAGGCGGGTGAGGGGTTGAGGGTGGCGGTGTCAGCAGTCATGGCGTCGGGCAGGCAAACCTGCAAAGGCTAAGGGACCCTCTGCAACACTCCCTGCCGTGGTCTGAACGCGGGCTCGGGCGATCCGCTGCGTTGTCTTCCTTGTGAATAGCTACGGCTATTCACTGCAAAAGACGCCTTGCGTCTCATCCCGATCCGCGTCCATTCCGCTTGGCGAGGGTATTGCAGAGGATCCCTAAGGGATCAAGCAACCGGCAAGCGTAAGGGAAGATGCGCTGGCGCAATCGCGCAAGCAGGACAAGAAATGTTGAGTTCCTGCCAGTTCGCCGAATGACAGTCATTCGTCGCTACGGTAGAGCTTTCAAAAGCAGCCGCTTATGATGGCCCATCCATTCAACGCAAGGACGGCCCCCATGACCCAGATTGCCCATCTTCGTGACGCCATGGCAGCGAGCCAGCTGCTCAACGACGTGCAGGCCGACGACGGCTTTGTGGTTGGCAGCGTGCACTTCCAGGCGGCCGGTGCCGATATCCATGTCAATGTCGACCCGGAGCTGGCCGACAACCCCAAGATGGATGTGGAAGCCCTGATCGCCAATACCCAGCGTTTTCTGGCCATGCCGGCCGACGACTGGAAGCGGCTGATCAACGATATTGCGGTGGAGGTGGAAGAGGCCGTGGAAGAAGACGAGGTTGAAGAGCCTACCGACCTGCGCGATGACCTGAGCCTGCATTCGGTGGCCGTGTTCGCCGATGCCGTGCTGCTGTCCTTTGTCGCGCCCAAGCAGTTTCCGCAGTGCTGGGTACGCGCGCAGCTGTGCGAAGAACTGGCGCTGGAAGATATCTCCATCGACGAGAACGACGGTGTGGAGACCATCGAATTCAAGTCGCTCGATGACCTGCTGGACAACCTGAGCGCCAACCACGACAAGTAGCGCCCAGGCGCACAACAGCCCTCACTTCACGTTGAGGGCTGTGGGTTTGTGCTTGGTCGCGAATCAGGCAGCCGACGGCGCGGGCCCAAAAAACGCCGGCACCCGTTTGACCAGTTCCTCAGCCGCCTCCCAGAACTGTTCGTCCAGCGCCTCGATCTGGTCCGACAGCGCACCCGCCACGGCACGGTACACATCGTCGATGCTGTTGACCTCTTCGGACTGAGCGATGGGGCCCACCAGCCGCCAGAACTCCGTCACCACATCGAGCGTTGCGCGGGCCTGAATCTCCGCCAGTGCGGCCAGCGCCAGCTCCATCTCCGCGATGCCCCAGTTGCCCAGAAACTGCAGCAGCCCGCCGTTATAGCCATCGGCCACCAGGCGCCACAGCGCCACCAGCGCCCGGCTGCGGTGAGGGAGCTGGTCTGTCTTCCAGTCCAAGGCCTTCAGCTCCGCAAGCGCCGCTTCAAACAGCGCATCCTGCTCCAGCATCCAGACATGGAGCGCGCCATCGGCAGAGGTCTGGCCGGCGCCGGGCCAGTTGACACCGCGCCGGTCTGCGGTAGCCACCCATTGCGACCGTTCTCGCGCGTTCATCGCGACTACCTTGGGCCCCACCCAGGACAGCGGTGCGGCCAGCTGGCGGCCATCGTCCAGCAGCAGCAATACCCGTTTGTCTTCAAAAATCACATCGGCGATCGGAGACCCGACGACGGCCTGGCCGTTGCGCTGCATGGTTTGCCTTTCCGGGGCCAGAGTTGGCCCACCACCGGCGAGTATAAAAAAAGAACCGCCTCCCGAAGGAAGCGGTTCGCGGCCGGCATTACGGGCTGGCCGGCCCGTACATCAGCGTGGTCACTGTCCGCGTTGGCGGCGGCGCAGCGCGAAGGCGCCAATACCCGCGCTCAGGCTGCCCAGCAGCGCCAACGCGGCCAGATCGAGGGCCGGCACGGGCGTTGCAGCGCCCGGCGTGGCCACCACGCTGCTGGCGGTCGCGCTGTTGTTGGCGGGGGTCGGGTCATCAACGCCTGCGGGGGCGGCAATGCTGGCGGTGCTGGTCAGCGAACCCGATGCAGTGGCAGCCACCTTGGCGGTCACCGTGTAGGTCACGGTGGCACCCACCGGCAGGTTCACCGTGTCGCTGATATTGCCGCTGCCCGATGCGGCGCAGGTGCCACCGCCCGCGCCGGCGCAGGTCCACGTGGCGCCGGTCAATGCCGCTGGCAGCGTGGCGGTCACCGTGGCACCGGTGGCATCCGTCGGGCCGGCATTGCTTGCAGTGATGGTGTAGGTCACCGTCGCACCCGGGGCCACACTGGTGGAGGCACTGGTGTTGGTAATGGACAGGTCCGCAGCCGGTGGCTCGCCGGTGCAGGCAGCGGTTACATAGAAGTCGGCAATCGCAGCCATCGCGCAGCCGCCATTGGCGCAGTCATTGGTAGCTTCCCCGCCATCCAACATCAACCCAATGGTGTTCTGGCCGCGCGCAAAGCCTGGAATGGCAGGGGTCGTGGCCGTTTGGAGCGAGGTCCAGCCGTTAGGCAGGTACAGACCCGAATTATCAAAGACGGGCGCTCCTCCTGCAGGTTGCACAAAGATGGAATTGCCATAGTTGTCAAAACCGAACCGGCCATCTACCTTGATGGATGCCAGATCCACGTTGCTACCCACGGTCACGGGCTGGTTCATCACGAAGACAGAAGCGTGGAACCCAGATTTGGACTGACCAGACGCTGCAGGGTAGGGCACGCCAGGGATATCGCTTGCACTCGGGGAGGTCGTGCCAGGGCTGATCCAACGTGCATTGGTTTCCTGACCCGCCGGCAGCGAAGCCGGCTTGACATAGGCACCGGCCCAACTGTAGTTATCGAACAAGGGCTGCTCGACATTCTCCACCGCAGTACCCGCCGCGTTCGTGCGCCAGAGCCATTTCCAGTCGCGTGCATTGGTCGTGAACGGGCCCACGCGCACTTCATCGCCGGCCTGGCTGCCTGCGGGGCAGGCCAGAATGGTGGTGGGCTGAGGAGCGGGCTCGGTTGCGCAATCGGCGGTGATCTCAATATCGGCCATCAGACCGGTGGGATTGCCTTGCGAAGTGGTGGGAGCCGAAAAAGTATTCTGTACCGCAAAACCAATGGTGTTATCGCCGTAGTAAAAGCCCAGGCCTACCTGGCTGCCATCCTCATTCACGATACTAGGCGAGCTGTAGGTGCCGCCCAGGTTCTGCGTTCTCAGCCAGTCGGTAGCGCCTGATGGCGGGGTGACAGGGCGCACCACCAACTGCGTATTGTCGTCAAAGCCGCCCGCACCCCGGATACGAATAGTGGACAGGTCAACGTTGCTGGCGATATTGATGGGCTCGTTGTAGATAAAGGTCACGCGGCCCGCAACCCACGCTCCGTTGTCGGTATCGCCGTTGGTAATCACGGCCGGATAGGTGCCACTGCCGGTATTGCCACCGTTGGCAGCGCCATCCACAAACTCGCTGTCCCCAAAAGAGAACCATTTGCCCGCAAATGGCTGGCCATTGAGGGAGCCGGAGCTTGTCCCATGGGTTTCTGCAGCGGGGTCAAACCAGCCTCGCCATTTGTAGTCATCACGGATGGTCGCGGGTGCGCCAGCGGGAGCGCTCACATAGCGTGCATCGGTGGACCAGTTCGCCACATTGGCGGTGCTGACCCGCAATGGCGTGCCGCAGGCCAGCGTGGCCGCCTGCACGCTGCTGGCAGCGGCCAGCGCCAGTACCGACACCGCAAAAAATGCAGTTTGTTTATTCATTGCTCTCATCTATAAAACTCCATCGCCAGAACAAGTAAACGGAAACTTGCCGCTCCATATCAATCCAAACAATCATCGGCATGTGATCATTTAAAATGTCTATCGAGCGTGTAGATATGCATAAACGCATCCCAATCTAGCATTTAAATACGGAATGTTTTTTTGTTTAAATCTAAATCAATTTGGTTTCTTGCCGCATTTTTGATTATTGCTATTTAATTATTCGATGGGTGACTGTCTCTGATTGTAATTTTTAAAATAGTAATGTTAGTGGCCTGACTCCCTCTATATTGACCGCGAATCGCTGCACCTCTTCTGATTTGCCGGTCAGCCACCCCCTCCCGCCAGTGCATGGCTCGCCGGTGTGCACTCGCCTCGCTTTCGTCGTTTTCGCTATTGAGACCGCCATGATTAATCGGCCATCTGCTGAAAAGGTGGTGGATATTCTGTGCCGAACCGGTTTTATATGCGCCATCGGATGGCGCTGAAACGGGATGGATTCGAATCTGGCGCAGGGGGTTGGAGACTCAGATATTGATTTCAGAGGATGGCTGTAGTTTTAGCCATGGTTCTGTAAAAACATATATGAGTAATAGCGCGGGGAAAATACCCCATGTACTGATCGTTGACCGTGATTTGCAGCAGCTTCGTCCTTTGGTCGCGGCGCTTCGCAGTATTCCTTATGACATCACGGTGCTGGAGCATGAAAATCAGGCCTATAGCCGTGCGCAGTACCAGCTGCCGGATCTGATCGTGTTGGATCTGCGATTGCCGGAGCGCCAGGGCCTCAAAGTCGCCCGCCTGCTGAAGGAAAACCCCGCGACCGCCCACATACCCCTTATTTTTCTGTCATCGCTTTATGAAGAAAACGACCGGGTCATGGGGCTCAGGGCCGGGGCGGTGGATTACATCCTCAAGCCCTACTATGTCGAGGAAGTCCAGGAGCGCATTCACATCCACATCACCCTGGCGCAAAAACGTGCGGCGGCTTTGCGCGGTGCCAGCCCCATCGCGCCGCAGCCGGTGTCGGAGCTGCTGCCCGCCAATCTGACCATCAAGCAAATCGCGACGGAATTCATCCTGAGCCGCATCAGTGATTCGGCGCTCAAAGGCAGTGGTGTCGCGGCGACGCTGGGCTTGTCGATGCACCGCTTGAACATGGTGTTTGAAGCGGTCGACGGCATCACCGTGTTCGAGTTCATCCGCAACGAGCGCATGACCCGGGCGGCGCGCATGCTGGAGCAAACCACGCTGGGCGTTGCCGATATCGCGACCGAGGTGGGCTACCCGAACTCGGCCAATTTCTCGACCGAGTTCAAGAAGTTCTGGCAGAAGTCACCCAAGCAGTACCGTGTGGCCCTGCGCGACCCAAGCGGTCTGGTGCAAAGCCAAAATGCGGGGGAAAAGACGATGGGACACCAGCCTTCAGACGGACACCCCGGCCCGCAGTGATGGCCTGGCGGAATTCACCGCCGCCAATGCACTGCCCATATCTGGGATCAGCGCCTGGGGCCGCTGGCTGGTGGCGTCGGGGTGCCAGCCGCATTCCACCAAAAGGCTGCTCGGAACGTCACGGTCCTGCCGGGCCCTGATCGCCCCTGCGGTCTGAGGGGCCTATTGAGATGCTTACCATACTGCCGCCCATGCCATTGACGACGCTGCCCTGTGGCGAACCTTGCGAAATGCAACCCGGCTCTGGCATTGAAAGCCTGCGCTTTTCATCCCAGGGACTGGCCCTGCGCATAGCGCTTGGGCTTGGCCCGCAGAACATGGTGGAAGGCTTGGATATCGCCTTTCCCGATGCCTGTGCGTTCCGCTATCTCGATGAGCTGGACTTGCAGAGGTACTGGCGCTCGCGCGGTTTTGTGCGCGGCTATCCGGTGCTGGAAGTGCAGCAGGGAGGCTGGCTTGATGAAGAAGTCGTACTGCAACAGCGCCACTACCACCAGCGCGAATGGCTGGTGGTAACAGGCAACGGCTGCGTCAGCGTGTTTGCGGCTTCCGCGCCTGATGTGGTGCCCGTGCAGTGGCGTTTGGGGTAAGCCGCTCGCACTGGCCTCACGGCGACGTCTTCACCGATCTCCGCACCCGCGCCAACCACGCCAGCGACAACACCGCCAGCAGCACAAGCGGCAGCATGGGCCCGACCACCCAGTCCCAGCCATAGGTGGTCAGCAGGCTGCCCGATGCGAACGAGCCCACAGCCATCGCGCCAAAGACCACAAAGTCATTGAGCGACTGCACGCGCGGGCCGTCTTCGGGCGCATGGCATTTCAGCACCAAGGCCGACGCGCCGAGGAAACCAAAGTTCCAGCCCAGGCCCAGCAGCACCAGGCCCACCCAAAAGTGCGAAACGCTGATACCGGCCAGACCGGTGATGGCCGCAAGGGCGGTCAGCACCAGGCCGGCGAAGATGATGCGGCTCTCGCCAAAGCGCTTGATCAGGCTGCCGGTAAAAAAGCTCGGGGCATACATTGCGATCACATGCATTTCGATACCGTAGTTGGAATGCGCGCGCGAGATGCCGCACAGCTCCATCGCCAGCGGCGCGCTGGTCATCATGAAGTTCATCAGCAGGTAGCTGACGGTGCCGCAGAGCAGGGCCACCACAAACTGCGGCTGCCGCACGATGGGGGCGAGCGGCCGCACCACTGCCGGCCCGCTGCGTGGCGGGATGGTCTGGAACTTCACGCCCCGCAGCACGATGGCGGAGAGCACCGCGACGATGGACGAGCAGATATAGGTGAGGCTGTAGGCATAGGGCGGCCAGGCATTCATCGTGGCGCTTACCAGCTGCGGCCCCACCACGCCGGCCAGCACGCCGCCCGCCAGCACGGTAGACAGCGCCTTGGGCTTCTCCTCAGGCGATACGCATTCGGCCGCGGCAAACCGAAAACTCAGCACCACCGCCGCATAGGCGCCGCCAAACAGCGTGGCCAGGCAATACAGCGCAAACGAGCCTTGCACGATCGCCAGGCTGGCGATCAGCCCCATCAGCACCCCGCTGAGATTGCCCAACTGGAAGGCCCGGGCACGCCCGTAGCGCCGTGCCACCTGGCCCGCCGGCAAGGTGGAGATCGCCATGCCCACGACAAACATCGTGATCGGCAAGGTCGCCAGCTCGGGCCGGGGCGCCAGCATATGGCCGATGATGGCGCCCGTCGCATACACCACCGTGGTATTGGCGCCCGACAGCGCCTGTGCCAGCGCCAGGCGCGCTACCGAAGGATTGATATTCATGGTTGTGCTCCTGCGTTCATCGTCAGCACCATGCGGAACTTGACCTGGCCTGATGCCAGGCGGGCCAAGGCCTCAGGCGCACGCGCCAGCGGCATGGTCTCGATCCAAGGGCGAATATCCGCCAGCAGGCTGAAGTCCAGTGTCTTCTCGGCGTCGTAGGGGCTGCCGGTGATGGACCCGGCAATGGCCCGCTCACCGGCAACGATGAAGCCGGGCGACACGCTGATCGCCTCTTTGCCGACACCCAGCACCAGCAGCTTGCCCTGCGGCGCCAAAGCCGGCAACAGTTGAGACACTGCTGCGCTGTCCGTGATGGTGGTCAGCAGCAACTGCGCACCACCCATGGCCTGCAGTGCTTGCACGGGGTTTTCGCTGTTCGTGTCGATATAGTGGTGCGCCCCAAGTGCCCGCACGTCGGCGGCAATGTCTGCGCCCCGGCCTACCGCCGCCACCCTGAAGCCCATCTTGCGGGCATACTGCAGCGCCAGATGGCCCAGGCCGCCCATGCCTTGGATGGCGACCAGGTCGCCGGCCAGCGCACCCGACTTGCGCATGGCATTGAACGTCGCCAAGCCCGCACACAGCAGCGGCGCGGCTTGCACAGTGTCCAGTGCGTCAGGTATCGCGACCAGGCCGGTGGCGCGGGCCAGCATCATTTCTGCATAGCCGCCATCGCAGCTGCTGCCCACCACCTGCTGGTTGCGGCAAAGTTGAAACACCCCTTGCCGGCACAGGCTGCAGGCATGGCAGTGGCCGCCCAGGCGCCCCACACCTACACGCATGCCCGGCGACCACATCGGCGGCACATCCCGGCCCAGCGCTGCAATCCGGCCGACTATTTCGTGCCCCGGCACACGCGGGCCATGGCGCTGTGCATGTACATCAGCCAGATCGGCGCCGCACATGCCACAGGCTTCCACAGCAATCAGCACTTCGCCAACGCCCGGCATGGGCCGTGGGCGCTCTACCCATTCCAGCACCCCGGGGGATGTCACCTGCATCGCGTGGTAGGTGGGTTTCATGGCGTCTCCTTCTTAACTGGCATGCTTGGTTGTTCTTGAGTGAGGGTGGCTGCAGCGAGCGCGGCCTGAACGCCATGCGCTGCGGCGTCTACCGCGCCGGCCACATAGCCGGGGAACCGTGCGGACCATTCGCAGCCAATGCCCCGCAGGCAAGCCTGCCAAGGGCCGTCATGGGCGGCCATGGCAGGGGCCGTGGGATGGCCGGCCGCGCCATCGGTATCGGCCGCGCTGGCGGTGTAGGCATCCTGCGACCAGTCCTTGATCCATTCGGCGCTGGGCTGCAGCGCTTCGGCCCCGAACAGCCGGCCCATCTGTTGCCTGCAATGGGCCAGCAGCGCCTGCTCGCCCCACTGGCGGCGCGCGCTGGCGCCGATGCCGATAAAGCCAAACAGCGCCCCCGCCCCTTGCGGGGGCGATGCGTCATGGATCTCGGCCATCGGCCCGGCATAGCTGCGCGCCGCGCCGCTCAGGCCTTGCGTGCGCCAGAAGGGCCGGGGGTACAGCGCCACATATTTGGCATGCGGCGCCATCCAGGTGGGGCAGGCGGCCCAGGCGTTGGCCAGCGCTGCAGGCAAAGGCGGCACAAAGGTAATGCTGTCAACGGCCAGCCGGGGCGGCAGGGCGAGCAGTACCTGCTGGGCCTGTAGCTCCCACGGCCCCTGCGGGCCGATGGCGTGGATGCGCACAGCACCACTGTCCAGCCGGTGGATGGCCGACACCCGATGGCCCAGGCGCAACCTCGCGCTGGGCACCCGGGCGCGCAGTGCATCGGCCAAAGCGGCCAGGCCGCCTGCCATGCGCATGGAGGCGGTGGAATCTTGCGTACCCGCGCTGATGCGCCTCGGCGCCAGATGCGGCGATGCGTCGATCAGAAAGTCACCGGCCTCGGGCTGCCTGAAGGTGCGCAGTGGGAGTGCCTGCACCAAGGCCCACAGCGCCGGTTGTATCTCGGGCCAGAACCAGGTTGCTCCCAGGTCCACCTGGGCGCCCTGGTGGTCGGCGGCCAACAGACGGCCACCGCTGCGGTCCTGGGCTTCCAACAGCACATGGTCAATGCCTTGCTGCTCCAGCAAATAGGCGGCATACAGGCCGCTCAAGCCCCCGCCCACAATCGCGATAGATGCGCGGCTCAGCACGGTGCACCACGGCGGGCCAGGGCGGCCAGGTGCCCGGTCTTCACAAAAACCATTGTGTCGCACACGGCCTGGATGTCTGGCTGTGACCCGGCCGGCAGCCGCAACCAGCTGCCTTCCGGGTAATGCTGCCCGCGCACAGACAGCGCACCCGCGAGCACCAGCAGCTCCAGCCCGCCGCTGGCATCCCAGCGCAATCGGCCTTGTCCGGGAACCTGCTCTGTGTAGACCCGTTCCTCGTCGTTCTGAAAAAGCGCACAGGTAGCGCGCCCATCGGCCTGGCACCAGTTCGCGCGGTCCAGCGCATGGATGCGTACTACCGCCGTGTCATCCGGGCGCATCTGGTGGAGCTTCACAAAGATCAGTGCGCCGGGCTCCGTGTGTGGCCGGTGCGCCGACTGCGGTGGATTGCGCAAGTACCAGCCTCGGGGGTAGTCACCGGTTTCATCAGAGAACACGCCCGACAGCACCAGAATCTCCTCTCCGCCCGGGTGCTGGTGGGCAGAGAAGTGCGAGCCCGGCGCATAGCGCACCAGGCTGGTGGCGCGGGCCACTTCGGCACCTACCCGGTCCAGCATCATGCGCTCGACACCGGGCCGCGGCGACGGCCTCCATTGGTAGTCGCTGGGGGTGATGTGTACCGCTTGGTTCAGGTCGGCGTGGATATGCATGGCAGAAGGCGGTGGGGTAGCCAGGGCGGTGCGGGCAGCGCTGGGATGGAAAATCTGGTCTTTGTCAGTCAAAGCAGGCTGAGCTTTTCACCGGCCATGCAAAGCACTAGGATGGCAGGATTGTTCTGCGTTGTTGGACACCTGACAAACGCTTTATTCTTTGCCAGCTTTAAAGAAAATCTTTCCCATGGGCCTCTTGTCCTCCCTCAACGCACTGCGCGCTTTTGAAGCCGCTGCCCGTCACCAGAGTTTCTCGGCAGCGGCTGAGGAGCTGCATGTCAGCTCGGCGGCGGTGGGGCAGCTGGTGCGCAGCTTGGAAGACGCCATTGGCGCCCCGCTGTTCAGCCGTGCCAGCAGTGGCCGGCAGCGTCTGTTGCCCAATGCGCTGGCGCTGTCGGCGCTGCCCGATCTACGCGCCGGCTTTGTGCGCTTGCAGCTGGGGGCCAGCAAGCTGGCGCAACCGGTGGCCAATGGGTCGATCAAGCTCACCGTCAGCCCGGCCTTTGCGGCCAAGTGGCTGCTGCCGCGTATTGAGCGCTTTACCGCACAGGTGCCCGATACCGACCTGCTGATGGACACCAGCCAGCGCCTGGTGGATTTTGTCGCGCAGCAAATAGATGTGGGCGTGCGCTATGGGGCAGGGCGCTGGCCCGGCTTGGTGGCAGACAAGCTGATGGATGAGCTGGTCTTCCCGGTCTGCTCACCCGCCTATGCCAAAACGCACAAGTTCCACAAGCCGCAAGACCTGCTGCTGCATCCCCTCATCCACGACATGACCGGCGCAGGCAGCCAGGACTATGTCAACTGGGCGGCCTGGTTTGCGCATGCGGGTGTGGGCCAGGCCAGCGTCCATCGCGGCCACCGCATCAACAACTCGGCCGCCGTGCTGCAAGCGGCCGTTGACGGCCAGGGCATTGCGCTGGCGCGTGGCGTCATGGCTTGTGACGATGTGAGCTCGGGACGTTTGGTCCGTCTGTTCCCCGACATCGCTGTGCTCTCGCCCCTGGCCTACTACGCGGTCTACCGTGAAGAGACCGCGGCCAAGCCGGGCCTGCAGGCCTTTTTGGACTGGCTCAAGCACGAGGCGTCGATGGACTGTGCTGCGCTCAAGACCCCGGCCAGATCCAAGACCGATGCTCCGCTCCGCAAGCGCCCAACTGCATAAGGTTGACGGAAGGCCGGCTGCGCTTCCCTCATGCATGGTCAGCGGGCTGACCCTGCGCACAAGGCCCCAGCGACATAACCAAAAAAACGCCAGTCAGCGTTGCACTGACTGGCGTGTCTCTGGCAGCAGCGCGCGGATCAGCGCTGCTTGCGTGCGCGTCCGATGCCGGTAACGCCCAGGCAGGCGGCCAGCAGCATCAGCGCCCACATGGACAGCGATGGAACCGGGGTGGGCACGGGGACCGCCGTGATGGTGATGTCCCGGCTCGCCTTGCTCGTCAGGCCCGAGCCGCTGACCAACGACGTTCCGGCTTCGGTCGGTTTGCCTTCCACGGGGCAGGTCACCACCGCGCCTTCGGGGATCGCAGAGGGCGATGTCCAGCTGCTGGCTGCGGGTACCGCTGGCGTCACGATGGTGCAGGCGCCTTGGCGGATGCCCGCTGGCAGGCCCGCGACCGTGCAAGCCGCATCGGGCTGGTCGGCACTGCCCTGGTTGGTGCAGGTAAAGCTGCCTTTATAGGGCGTGCCGATGGTGCCGGTGGCTGGCAAACCGCCCAGGTCGATGGCGATGGCTGGGGCGCCCACGACCGTGATGTCCTGGCTCGCCAGGTTGTTGCGCAGGTCGCTGTCGCCGGTGGTGCCGGTCGTGCCGGTGGTGGTCGTCGTTTTCTTCACATTCGCCGGTGTGCCACCGACCGTGCAGGTCACCACCGCGCCCTGCGCTATCGGGTTGCCCGCGGTCCAGGCGCTGTTGTCCGGGCTCAGCGTGCAAGCCTGAACCTGGAGACCCGCTGGCAGCGCACCGATGGTGCAGGTGGTGTCAGACAGCGCATCCGCATTGCCCAGGTTCGTGCAGCTGAATTGCCCCTGGTACGGCACACCCACGGTCGCCGTCGCCACAATGCCGCTCAGGTCGATGGCCAGATCCGGGGCCGTGACCGTCATCGTGACCAGCGACGTCGCGCATTTGGTCTGGTCGGGCGCCGCCAGGCACACCTGGTAGCTGAAGGTGTCGGTGCCGACAAAACCCGGGGCAGGCGTGTAGATGAACTGGCCAGGATGGGCGGGATCGGCCGCAATCGTGCCGCCGTGGGCAGACGACGCCTGTGGCGTCACCGAGCTGCCCGCTGGCGCATGGGGATCGTTGGCGGTCAGGTCCAATGGCGCAGAGGGCGTGTTGATGCGCGTGCTCGCGTTGTCGTCGGCAGTGGCCGGCGGATCGGCAAAAACATTCTTGATCTCGGTCGGCACCCAGCTGGGCGGCAGCCCCGTTTCTGCCGGCAGACCGGGCAGCTTTTCTGCCCGCACTGCGATGTTGTCCAGCTCAAAGCCCGCCCCCCAGAAACGGATCTTCTTGATCGTCGTGGAGCCGAATGCCGTGGTGTCCTTCAGCACATAGTTCAGATAGACATAGGGCTCACCGTTGTTGCCCTCGATAAAGGGATTGCCGTTGTACTGGGCGCGGCTGTAGGTGGTGGTTCCGTCCAATGCCTTCATCGTGCGGTTGGAGGGCGAATTCAAAAACGCCATCAGACCGTCGGTGGTCATCGCCGTCAGCACGTTGTCGTTCTCATCGAGCAACTCGACGTTGTTGCCGTTCGAGCCTGCCGACCACCAGAAGCCGACATAGCGCGCCGGGTTGGTCAACGTGACCGTGACACCTAACGGGTTGCCGGTCGTCCCTGCATTGAGGAAGTTGGAACCCCCGCTGCCCACTGCCGTACCGGTGCCTGCGCCGCCATACACATTGGCAGCGGCCACATTGGTGTTGCCGCCGGTGCCTACCTCGTACGTTCCGATGGCCCAGTTGCCGGACGTTTTCGCGCCCAGCGTCTCGCCGTTGAAGGTCTCGATGGTGTACGACTCGCCGTAAGTGTCTGACCACGGCAGCGCGCCCTCGGGCACGGCGGCGTTGAGGGCTGCGTTGCGCACAGGCTGGGAAATGTAGAGGGTCAATTCACTGGCTAGGGCATTGCTCAGGCCCAGCGCTGCAACGCAGGCCAGGGACGAAGCCTGGCAAACTTTTCTTATAGAACGCATAAATTATTAAAAAGAGAGCACCCGGTGCTGATCGTTTATGTGTATCGATGTGGGCGAAAAAAACCCGCTCGCGCGGACGCCGGCGAGCGATCGTCAATAGGTGCCTAAGGGGTGGGGTGGCCGAACCAGCGGGGCGCCGGATCCGGTTAAAAGCGGCATCACCAACACGGGGCTGGCGGGCGCCAGCGGCTATGCGCGAAGGGTGAGGCCCATCGAAAAAAGCAATTTTAAAACAAAAATCACATTTAATGACAAAATTTACACAAGGTGTAAGGTGGACGCCCGCACCCACCAGCACCATGCCGCTTCCCGATCGAGCCTGCGCGAACTGGCCATCCATCTGCTGGCGCTGACCCAAGCCAAGGGAGCACAGGCATGACCAAAAACGCCCAGCCGCTGCATGCAGACCTGGCTAAGGCATGCCATTTCTGCCGTGCTACAGTCATGGCGCTGCGCCGGTAAAGCGCAGCCGGGATTGGTCTCCCGTTGAATCCTCTGCGACGTAAGCCGCAGTACCCGCAATGGAATGCGGCTTTGTCAGTCGTGCCCCCTTTTATGGCGGCTCGACAGGCAGGCGCAAGCCTGGCTGGTTCTCGCAAGAGGGTTCCCAGTAGACCAACCTGTCGAGCTGCCGCCCTGATTGGTCTCGGAGTGGCGGTTTTTGTAAACCGAACCCTCCTGGAGTCCACCATGGCTCAGTCTTCTCCTGTGCGCATTTCCGCGCCCATCTCCCTAGGCGAAACCGCCCACATCCAACGGCATGTCGACGCGCACCACGCGCTGAATAGGGCCCTCTACCAGCGGTGCCCGCCACAACCTGGCGGTTCCACCGCAAGCATCCCGAGCCAGGAGGCGTCCTCATGAACAGCACGGCCAAAACCGCCGCGTATGCGGATGCCAGCTCGGATACCTCCCGCCTGGATACCGCCCATGCCGATGCCCTCCAGGCCATCGCAGACCAGGGCGAGCCGCCTTTGGACATTCACGACATTTGCAGGCGCCGCAGGGCCTGCGGTTTGACGGAAGACCTGGCGCTGACCGAGTGCGAAGCCCAAGCGATAAACACACGCTTGTATGGCATGAGTGCGATAGCGGCGCTGCTGGTGGGCGCCGATGAGGAGGGGGCATTCAAGCTGAGCCGGTGGCTGCAGGGCGGCCTGCACAGCGCTTTGTATGCCTTGACCGAGGATGCCCAGGCGGTGCTGCACCGTGCCCATGAGAAAGCTGCCCAAGCGCACAAAGGCAGCGCAGCGTAAATCACAGCGCTGGGTATCCTCCGCAGACCACGCCGAGCCACACCGCTCTACATCCCCCAACGGAGCCGAGCTCTTTGTCGCGGATGGAGGAGAGGCTGACTGGCCCTTGCCCATCCACCTGGTTCAGGGCGGGGGCCTCAGCACATCTGCTGGCGCAGTGGCTTAGAACTGGTATCGCGCAGTCAGCATCACATGGCGCGGCTCGCCATAGACGTTGCTCGGGAACGTCGCCGTGCCGGACAAGGCGTTGTAGTAGGTCTTGTCAAACAGGTTATTGATGTTCAGGCGCAGGTCCAGCTGCGGTGTCGCCTGCCAGCCGATCACCAGGTCGGCAATGGCATAGGCATGCTGGCGGATGTTAAAGGGCACGCCGCTGGTGGTGCCCTGGTTGTAGATGCCGCCCTGGCGGTAGACCGTGCCGCCAATGCGCCAGCCCTGCAGCGCGCCGGGCAGTCGGTACATGGTCGAGAGCTTGAACAAATGCCGGGGCGTGTCGGTATCAAACAGCGCGCCCACATTGGCGGCATTGGCATCCTTGCGGTAGCGCGCAATGGCCACGGTGTAGCCGGCGCCCAGCTGCCAGTTGGGGGTGAGCGCGCCTTGCAGCTCCAGCTCCACACCCTGGCTGCGCACCTCGCCAGCAGCGGCGTAGCAGGTGGTGGCGGGGTAGCTCGCGCACTGGGTCTGGTCGCTGGCGCGGTAGGCGCGGTTTTGCTGATCCATGCGGAAGACGCTGGCCGACGCATTCAGGCTGCCGTTGAAGTACTCGCCCTTGATGCCCAGCTCATAGTTGCGGCCCACCACCGGGCTCAGCAGCTGGTTGTTCGCATCCAGGTAGTTCTGCGGCTTGAAGATATCGGTGTAGCTGGCGTACAGCGCATGCTGGTCGTTCAGGTCGTAGACCAGGCCGGCGTACTTGCTCAGGCGGTGTTCGATCTCGTAACGGTTGTGGGCGCTGACGGACGGCGTGTTCGCGGCAAAGTTGGGGTAGGTGTTGACGGTGTCCCGGTAGTCAAACCAGTCCACCCGGCCACCGACGATGAGCTTGAGGCGGTCGGCCAGGTTCAGCCGCGTGGTCGCATACAGGCTTTGTTGGGTGATTTTGGCGTCCATCCAGTCGCGCAGCGGAATCTGCGGGTTGGCCACGGCGCTGGGGTTGAAGTGGCGCAGATCGAGGTTGCTGTTGAGCACCAGGCCCTGGCGGCTGTTGCCATCAAAGTCGATATGGCGGTAGCTGGCGCCCAGCACCAGCTCATGCTGGCGGCCCAGCAGCGCAAAGGGGCCGTTGGCATACAGGTTGATGCTCGATTGCTTTTCCTGGTGCGCATTGCGCGCGCCCAGCTGGCTGTAGAGGCCGGTCGTCAGGTTGTGGCTCAGGTAGTGGCCTTGCATGTCCATCTCGGCCTGTGCGTAGTAGGCCGACAGCTGCAGGCGCCAGTCATTGTCAAAGCGGTGGTCCAGACCGAGGAACGCCGAGTTCGTGGTCTTGTCCCAGTGCTCCCAGTCATTGGCGTACGAGGTGGAGCGGGGCAGGCCCAGGTCGCTGCCGTCGCTGGCCACCGGCAGGCCGGTAAAGCCGTTGCCATGCAGCTTGCTCTCCTGGTGCAGCGCGCTCAGGGTCAACGTGGTGCGGGCCGTCAGGTCCTTTTCCACAATGCCGTACAAGGTCTGGCCCTGGCTGCTTTCGCCGCGCTTGTAGCTGCCGTAGTCCTGCGTGGCCGCCACCAGCCGGCCGCGCAGGCTGCCGTCGTCCGACAGCGGCCCAGCGGCATCAAGCTCGGCGCGGTAACGGTCCCAGCTGCCGGCGCTGACGCTGGCCGATATCTGCCGCTCCCGGGTGGGCCGCTTGCGCACCAGGTTGATCGCGGCTGACGGGTTGCCTGCCCCCTGCGACAGCCCGGTGGCGCCGCGCACGATCTCCACCCGGTCGTAAATCGCCATGTCGGTGGCCAGCAGGTCCTGCGACAGGTTGGAGCTGTCCAGGCTCACCGGCAGGCCGTCGTACATGATGTTGTCCACATACATGCCGCGCGCAAAGAACGACGCGCGCTCGGGCCCAAAGCGCCGGTAGGTCAGGCCGGGCGCTGTTTGCACCACATCATTGACCGTTGCCAGCCCCTGGTCCTGGATGCGCTCGCGGGTGACCACGGTCACCGCCTGCGGCGTCTCGCGCATCGACAGGTCCAGGCGCGTTGCCGTGCGCATGCTGCCTGTCGTGTACGACTGCGTGCCCTCGGTGCGGCCATCGCTGCTGCCCAGGCCTGGAGCCGTGCTGGTCACGGTGATCTGCGGCAAGGTGTAGCTGGCAGTTGCATCGGCGCTGGTGGCAACCGCTGGCGCGCTTGCCGTGCTGCCCGTGCTGCCCGTGCTCGTGGCCCGCAGCACATAGGCGCCATTGTCTAGCTGCACCGCCTGCAGGCCCGTGCCCGCCAGCAGCAAGGCCAAGGCCTCGGCCACCGTGTGGCGGCCGCTCAGGCCTGCGGTCTGTTTGCCATCGCTTTGCGCTGCGGTAAAGCTCAGCATCGTGTTGGTGCTGCTGGCCAGCTGGCGCAGCGCAGGGGCCAAGGGGCCGGCGGGAATGTGCAGCTCGGCGGTGTTGCTGTCTGTAGGGGCGTTCGCTGTGCTGCTCTGCGCGCTCGCCAGGCTGGGCGCGCCAGCGCTCAAGCCCAGCGCCAAGGCCAGGCAAGCCAGCGCGATAGGGGAAGGATGGGGGCGCCCTGCATGGCGGGCGGGTGGCAATGTCGGCATGTGGTTCCTCTGGGCGGGCCTGGGCAAATGCAGGTCCCTCATCAGCTAGGTGCCGCGAGCCAGCGAATCGGGCAGCTTTTACTGCAAATATTTTTTCAAGGCCCGGGTTCTGCCGGCAGCACCGTCACCCAGTAACGGCTGCGTGTGCGCACCTGCACCGGCAGCACGCTCGGCAAGGTTGACAGAATGCGGTCGGTATCGCCCAGCGGAAACACCCCCGACAGCCGCAGCCCTGCCACCTGCGGATCGGCCCGCAGCACACCCGGCCGGTAGCGGCCCAGCTCCGCCAGAAAGTCGTCCAGGCGCTGCGCATCGGCCATCAGCTGGCCCCGCGTCCAGGCCTGCGTTTGCGCATCTACCGCGCTGGGCGCATCGATGGCGCTGTGGCTGAACCGGGTTTGCGCGCCGGCCTGCAGCAAGCGCGTGCCGCCCGCGCCATCGCGGCAGCGGATCTCTACCGCGCTCTCCAGCACCGCTACTTCGGTGTGCGCTGCCTGCTGGCGCACGGTAAACCGGGTGCCAAGCGCGCGGATGCTGCCCTGCGCCGTCTCCACCAGCAGCGGGCGCGGGTCGGCGGGAGCGCCCAGCGCATGGGCGGTCGTCACCATGATCTCCCCGGCCAGCAGCACCAGGCGGCGCTCTGTTGCACCCAAGCGCAGGTTCAGCGCGCTGCCGGTGTTCAGCAGCAGTTGTGTGCCATCGTCCAGCGCCAGGCGGCGCTGCTCGCCGGTGGCGCTGCGGCAATCGGCCACCTGGCGCTGCCAGGCGGTGGTGCGCGATGCCAGCAGGCCCGCACCGGTGGCGATGCCGCCCCACAGCAGCAGCCGCGTGGCACGCCGGCGCGCGTCCGATACCGGCTTGCGCGCGCCCCGGGCCGTCAGCGCGGTGTAGGCCGGGTGCGGGCCCAAGGCCTGCATGCGGCCGGTCACGGCTTCGATATGCTGCCAGGCGGCCTCGTGGTCCGCATGGGCCTGGCGCCAGGCGGTCCACTGCAGCTGCTCTTCAGTGCCGGCATCGCCGGACATCAACACCGTCAGCCAGTCCGCCGCCGCATCGGCCGTGGCCCGGCTGATCACGCGGCCGCCGGGCAGGGTTACGGTGGTGGAGGCAGGCATGCGGCTACAGCGCCATCGCAAACAGGCATTCGCGGTTGGCCCGCGCCAGGTACTGCTTGACCGAGCTGGCGGAGACCGCCAGCTTGCCGGCAATCTCGGCATAGCTCAGCCCGGCCAGGTGGGCCAGCAAAAAGGCCTCGCGCACCTTGGGGGGCAGGCCGTCCAGCACCCGGTCTATCTCTTGCAGGCTCTGCACTGCGATCAGCTGGGTCTCGGGCGATGGGGCCAGCGCCTCGGGCAGGCAGGCCAGCGCTTCCAGGTAGGCGCGCTCCAGCAGCTGGCGGCGGTGGCGGTGGGCCACCAGCCGCTTGGCAATGGTCGCCAGAAACGGCCGGGGCTCGCGGATCGCTTCGCGGGGGGTGGCGCTGGACAGCAGGCTGACAAAGGTGTCCTGCGCCAGATCGGCTGCTGCAAAGCTGTCGCCCAGACGCCTGCGCAGCCACTGCTGCAGCCAGGTGCTGTGTGCGGCATAGAGGCCGCTCAAGTCATCGTCGATGGAGAGATCCGGGGAGGGCATGCGCGCAGCACCAAGCAATGTCAAATGAGAATTAATCGCATTTTATGCCGCTCTGCAAGGCAGCGTGCGGCACAGGGCCAAGCAAGCGCCGCGCCCCGCCAACGACAACGCCACCCGAAGGTGGCGTGTGTTGGAGCGGGGTGGGGAGGGCGATCAGCTGATCAAACCATTCTTCAACGCATAGTAGGTCAGGTCGCTGTTGGAGTTCAGGGTCATCTTCTCCATCAAGCGGGTGCGGTAGGTGCTGACGGTCTTGACGCTCAGCGACAGCTGCTCGGCCACATTGCTGGCGGTTTCGCCCTGGGCGAGCTTCAGGAACACCTGGAACTCGCGCTCGGACAGGTGCTCATGCGGCGGCGCATCGTCCTTGCGGCCCAGCTGCTGGGCCAGCAGGTTGGCCACCATCGGGGTCAGGTAGCGCTTGCCCAGCGAGATGGTGCGAATCGCTTCGACAATCTCGCTCGGGTCGCATTCCTTGTTCAGGTAGCCGTTGACACCCTGGCGGATCAGGTTGATCGCGTAATGCTCGGCCGGGTAGCCGCTCAGGATCAGAATGCCCATATCGGGCTCCTTGGCGCGCAACATCGTCAGCGCATCAATACCGCTTTGGCCCGGCATCGACAAATCCATTACCAGCACGTCAATCGATTCATTGCGTACCAGGTCAATGGCTTCGCGTCCGTTGGAAGCCTCTCCTACGACGCGGATATCCACGAAATCCGCCAGAAATTGCTTCAGCCCCGAGCGAACGATAGCGTGGTCATCGACAAGTCCTACGTTGATCATTGGTCTTCCTTGGTGGCGGCAGCACAGCGTTGGCTGGCTTGCTCGCGGTCTTCTTTGAAACGGCGCAACCGGACCTGATAACCGCAGATGGGGAACCGCAGACCTATTAATTTCGGCCTGCAGATAATGCGACTGTAATGCGCTGCGAGAATATCCAGAGCCGTATTGCTTATTTATTAATTTGATGCCGGGTATGGACTGGCCGCAATGGTCAGCTCCATACCCTTTTTTCAAAAGCCTCAATGGCAGGACTTCATTTTAACGATGGTTTGCAAACCGTTTGTGGGTGCGCATATACGGTCATTGTCAGAATAGGACTACAGTGCCAAATCCGATTTTTGCCAGGGGTTTTCGTGGTACCACGCATATTTTCTGAAACCGTCCTGTGCTATATTCCAGCGGCATAAAAAGAAAATGTCCTACATGGATAAATTTCTTCATGCAAATCTCAGTCGGCAATAGCTTTTATTGCAATTAACATTGATTATTGGGTTTGCAATGCGAATAGTCTACATAGAAGACAATGACGAGCTGCGAGAGACGATTGGCTGTCTCATGGAAGGGCCGGGCCGCAGCGTGACCTGCTGCGCCAATGCGGAAGAAGCGCTGCAGCTCGATGGCCAGGCGCCGTTTGACCTGGTGGTCACCGATGTCAGCCTGCCTGGCCAATCGGGCACCGACCTGGCGCAAAGTCTGTTGCAGCAGGCGCCCCAGCGCTGGATTGTGCTGTGCAGCGGTTATGACCTGGGGCACTACCCCAGCCAGTGGGGCCCGAACGTGCGCACCTTGCTCAAACCGTTCGAGATCGAAGAGCTGGAAGATCTGCTCGGCCACATCCAGACCCAGCACACCGGTACCCTCCAGTAAGTACCAGCCGGGCGCCCGGCGCTGCTGCCGGCGCCCGCCACGGACCTGCCGCCTCCCAGCCGCTTGCTCTCCCCCCCCGAATGACCGCCGCTGGCCCGAGCCCCTGTTCAGGCCAGCGCAGCGCCTGGCGCCCAGGCGCGCTACAGCAGCGCCTGGCGGTGCGATGCCAGCGGCTGGCGCGGCAGCCGCAGCTCAAAGCGGGTCCGCCCGTCTGCGGACTGCACCTGGATGCCGCCCCCATGCGCCCGCGCAATTTGCTGCGCAATATAGAGGCCCAGCCCCAGACCTTCGCGCTGACCGGGCTGGCGCTCCCCGCCGCGAAACGGCTTGAACAGATCGGGCAGCAAGGCCGCAGGGATCGTGCCGCCGTTCTCGATACCCACGACCACCTCTGCCGCTGCGCTGCCATCGATGGTCACGGTGATCGGCTCGTCTGCCGTGCCATGCTTGAGCGCATTGCCCAGAATGTTGCCGATGACCTGCGCCAGGCGCTCGCTGTCCCAGCGGCCTTCGGTGCCGCCCAGCGCCTCGTAGTGCAGCACCCGGTCGGCCGCGCTGTGGCGCGCGTCATCGACCGCCGCTGCGCAGAGGCTGGCCAGGTCCATGTCGGTCAAGGTCAGCCGCAGGCCGCCGGCCTGGCGGATGCGGGTCACATCAAGCAGATCCTCCACCATGCGTCCCATGCGCTGGCTGTTGCTCAGCAGCCGCTCGGCCAGCTCCTCGTTTCTGCTGGCATCGGGCTGGCGCTTGAGCAGGCTGGCGGTCACCTTGATCGACTGCAGCGGCGTGCGCAGGTCGTGGCTGAGCACAGCCATGAACATCTCGTTGACGCGCAGCGCCTCGGTGCGCTCCTGCAACTGCTGGGCCAGCTCCTGCTTGCGGCGGTGCAGCTCAAAGAAGATGCTGACCTTGGCACTGAGCATGTCCGGGTCGATCGGCTTGTACAGAAAATCGACCGCGCCGCTCTCGTAGCCCTGGAACTGCCAGTTCTGCTCGTGCGTGCCCGCCGTCATGAAGATCAGCGGAATATGGCGTGTGCGCTCGCTGCCCCGGATCAGCGCCGCCAGGTCAAAGCCATTCATCTCGGGCATCTGCACATCCAGCAGCGCCAGCGCGATATCGCTGTGCTGCAGCAGCAGCTCCAGCGCCTCGCGGGCCGAGTGCGCCTTGAGGAACTGCACCCCGTCGCGTTGGAGCAGCGCTTCCAGCGCAACCAGGTTCTGCGGAATGTCGTCAACGATCAGGCACTTGATGCCGTCAGTGGTGTTCATGAACTACAACTCAAAACAATCCCCGCAGCACCCTGCAGCGCCTGCTGCCCGCCCCGGGGGGTATTTTATAAACTACTCAAGGGTTGGTTTCTTTTGGTATATTTTTTCAACCGTCGCCACATCTTCAAATGCCGCTGCCTGGTTCGAGAATCGCAGCGATTCCTTCATCCCCAGCCCCAGAAAACCGCGGTGGCACAGCGACTGCCGGAAAAGGTCCAGCGCCCGGTTCTGTAAATCCGAATCAAAATAAATCAGCACATTGCGGCAGGATATCAAATGCATTTCCGCAAATACGCTGTCGGTCGCCAGGCTGTGGTCGGCAAATACCATGTTCTTGCGCAGTTCCTTGTCCAGCACAATATGGCCGTAGTGCGCGGTGTAATAATCGGCGAGCGAATGCTTGCAGCCCGCGCGCAGGTAATTTTGCGAGAATGATTCAGCGCGCTCGATCGCAAAAATCCCTTGCTCGGCGATGCGCAGCGCCTGCGAGTTGATATCGGTCGCATAGATCAGGCTGCGCTCGAGCAGGCCTTCCTCGTGCAGCAGGATCGCCAGCGAGTACACCTCCTCGCCGGTGCTGCAGCCGGCCACCCAGATCTTCAGCGACGGGTAGGTGCGCAAGAGCGGCACCACCTCGCGGCGCAGCGCCAGAAAATACGCCGGGTCGCGGAACATGTCGCTGACCTGCACCGTCAGATAACCCAGGAGCGCGGTGAACGCCGCCGGGTCATGCATGATCCGGTCCTGCAGCTGCGACAGGGTCTTGCAGCCAAACGAGACCAGCGCTGCCTCCAGCCCGCGTTTGATCGACCCCTGCGCATAACCGCGAAAATCATAGTGGTAACGGTAATAAATACCGTCGAGCAGCAGGCGCTGCTCAATCTCGGCAATCTCGGCCTTCTTGCGTAATGGCATCGGCGTTTTACTTGGGCATCCACACCCGCACCAGGGACAGCAGTTTCTCCACGTCCAGCGGCTTGGCAATGTAATCGTTGGCACCGGCGGCCAGGCATTTTTCCTGGTCGTCCTTCATGGCCTTGGCGGTCAGCGCAATGATCGGCAGGCGCTTCAAATGCGGGCGGTTGCGTATTTCACGCATGGCGGTATAGCCGTCCATCTCCGGCATCATGATGTCCATCAGCACCAGGTCCACGGCACTGTCCTCGCGGTCCAGCGCCTCCAGCGCTTCGCGGCCATTGCGCGCAATGTCCACGCTGATGCCGGTGGGCTCCAGGATGCTGGTCAGCGCAAACACGTTGCGTACATCGTCTTCCACCACCAGCACCTTGCGGCCTTCGAGCGCCGCCTCGCGGCTGCGCGCCTGGGCCAGCATCTGCTGGTGTTCGGGCGACAGGCGCGACTCGACCTGGTGCAGGAACAGGGTCACCTCGTCGAGCAGGCGCTCGGGCGAGCGTGCGTCCTTGATGATGATCGAGTGCGAGAAGCGGCGCAGCTGCGTCTCCTCGTCGCGCGACAGCGCGCGGCCGGTGTAGACGATCACCGGCGGGAACGACACGCCATCTTGCTCCGACATGCGCTCGAGCAGCGCAAAGCCGCTCATGTCCGGCAGGTTCAGGTCCATGATCATGCAGTCATAGGTGCCCTGGGCCAGGTACTCCAGCGCCTGGCCGGCGGTGCCGGCGCAGACCACATCGACCTCGCTGTTGCCCAGCAGACTGTGCACGCTGTCGCGCTGGCGCTCGTCGTCTTCCACCAGCAGCACGCGGTGGATGTTCTGCGTGAACTTGGCCTCCAGGCGCTTGAGGGCCTGGGCCAGTTCCTCGCGCTGCACGGGCTTGAGCGCGTAGCCCAGCGCGCCGCGCACCAGCGCCTCTTGCGAGTAATCGGCCACCGAGACGATATGCACGGGGATATGGCGCGTGGCCGGGTTGCGCTTGAGCTGGTCCAGCACGCCCAGGCCCGAGAAATCGGGCAGGTTGATGTCCAGCACGATCGCATTGGGCAGGAACTGCACCGCAGCGGCCAGGCCCTCGGCCGCATTGCGCGCCACCTGGCAGCTAAAGCCCATCTCGCGCGCCAGCTCCTGCAGGATGTCGGCAAAACGCGGGTCGTCTTCGACCACCAGCAGGTGGCGGCCCTGGATGATCGTCGGCAGCTCCAGCACCGCCGCCGCCGCCGTGGCTGGAGCGCTGGCAGGCATGCTGTGCGCGGCCGCATCCAAGGTTGCCGTGCTGGCGGTGGCCGAGGTGCTTGCAAAGGCCGTTGCAGTATCTGCGGTGTTGGCGGACTGGAACGCCGCCGTGGCGCGGGGGGCCACAGCGGCCGCGCCGCTCTTGCCCGGCGCCGCCACCGGAGCTGCTGCTGCTCCGGCTGCCGCAGCACCGGCTGCCGCCAGCGCTGGCGATGCCGGGCGCAGCGCATCGGCCGCCTTCGGTGCCATCGGCACCTCTGCTGCGGGGGTGCCGGCATTGACCAGCGGCATGTGGAAGCTGAACACGCTGCCCTGGCCCGGCGTGCTCTGCACGGTGATCTGGCCGCCCAGCAGCTGCGCCAGGTCGCGCGCAATCGACAGGCCCAGGCCCGTGCCGCCGTACTTGCGGTGGGTGCTGCCATCGGCCTGCTGGAAGGCTTCAAAAATCAGCTGCTGCTGGTGCTCGGGAATGCCGATGCCGGTGTCGTGCACCGCAAACGTCAACGTGCCGGGCTGGTTTTGCGTCAGCTGCAGGTTGACGCTGCCCCGGTCCGTGAACTTGATCGCATTGGACAGCAGGTTCTTCAGAATCTGGCCCAGGCGCTGGCCATCGGTCTGCGTGTAGGCCGGCACGCCTGGTGCAATATGGCAGGTCAGCGCCAGCCCCTTTTGCTGGGCCATCGGGCGCAGCGGCTCGATCAGCGACTGCATCGCCGTGGCCAGATTGACCGGCTCCAGCACCACGGTCGCCTGGCCGGCCTCGATCTTGGCCAGGTCCAGAATGTCGTTGATCAGTGCCAGCAGGTCGTTGCCGGCCGCGTAGATCGTGTGCGCGTACTTGACCTGCTCGGCCGTCAGGTTGCCGGGCTTGTTGTCGCCCAGCAGCTTGGCCAGGATCAACGTGGAGTTCAGCGGCGTGCGCAGCTCGTGGCTCATGTTGGCCAGGAACTCGCTCTTGTACTGGCTGGCCACTTCCAGCTCGCGCGCCTTGTCGGTCAATGCATCCTTGGCGCGCAGCAGCTGCTCGCGCTGGTGCTCCAGCTTTTGCGTCTGCTCTTCCAGGTAGGCATTGGTCTGCTCCAGCTCCGATTGCTGCTGCTCCATCTGCGCCTGCGAGCGTTGCAGCGCCTGGCTTTGCTGCTCCAGCTCCTCATTGCTGGCGCGCATTTCCTCTTGCTGCACCAGCAGCTCTTCCGATTGCTGGCGCGTCTCTTCCAGCAGTTTCTCCAGGCGCGTGCGGTCCAGCGCCGAGCGCACTGCAACCGCCAGGATCGACGACGCGCCTTCGAGCAGCTCCAGCTCCGCCTGCGTGGTCGGCCGCACAAAGCCCAGCTCGATCAGCGCATGCACCTTGCCGTTCTCGACGGCCGGCGCCAGCACCAGCTCCAGCGGTTGCGACTGCCCGGTGCTGGAGCTGATCTTCAAGTGGCTCTGGTCGAGCCCGCCCACCCGCAGCAGCTTGCCGCTGCGCAGCACCTGCCCGGCCAGGCCTTCGCCGGCCAGCAAATGCTCCTGCAATGCATCCTTGGGCAGCGCATAGCCGCCAAACAGCTGGTAGCGGTCGTCCATGCCATGGCGCGCGTAGCCGGCGCCCACCTTGGCGCCGGTGTACGACGCCAGAAAATCCAGCGCCCGCGCGCCCACTTCTTCGAGGCCATGGTCGCCCTGCAGGCGCTGGCCCAGGCCCGACAGCCCGTCGGACACCCAGGTCTGGCGCGCCTTGGCGCGGAACTCGCGCATCGACACCGCCGCCGATGCCAGCACCAGCGCCAGCATCACCAGCGAGCCGCCCCAGGTGATATAGGTCGATGTGGTGGCCGCCTGCTCCCAGGCGCGGCGGCGCAGGTCCAGCTCATTGTTTTGCAGCAGGTACAGGTCGGCCACCTCGTTGTTGAGGTTGTCCATCACCTGCTTGCCCTTGTCGGTGCGCACCAGCGCCAGCGCCTCATCGCCCCGGCCGGCCTGCTTGAGGTCGATCGTGGCCTCCAGCTCGGCCAGCTTCTGGTGCGCCAGCGTATCGATGGCCTGCACGCGCTCCTGGCGCAGCGGCGCATTGTCATTGCTGGCCGCAAGCCCGCGCAACTGGCTCTCCAGCGCGTCCTGCGCGCGGCGGTAGGGCTGCAGGTACGAAGGATCGCCGGTCAGCAAAAAGCCCCGTTGCCCGGTTTCTGCATCCTTGAGCGATGCGGAAAACTCATTGAGCTGGCGCATCGCCGCCGTCATGCGGCCAATACTGGTCACCGCCTGGGCGCGCACATCGGCCGAGTAGACATTGACGATGGCGATCACCAGCGCGGCGATGGCCGCAGCGGCAAACCCCAGCAGCATCGGCAGCGGCAAGGGGAACAGGCTGCGCGGCTGCGGAGAAGAAGAATGGGGCATGGAAGGAGGGAGGAGGGAGGAAGTAAGGCAGGAACAGGCCGCCGCAAAGCGCGGGCGGGCCGCGCAAATTGTACTTGTACCATTGTTTACAAAGATGTCAGTGAGTTCCTACAAACCAGCAGGTGCTCCCACCGCGTGGGACTGCCCGGCGAGGCCTACCCGGCCGGACCTCCCCGGCCGGAGGCACACCCGCGCTTTGCAGCTGCGCTGCATAGGTGCCGGCGCCATGCGCCTATTGGCAAGCGGCCATCCAGCATTGCAACGCGGGCGGTATCGCGCATGTGTTTTTGCAGGGCTGCCCGAGCCTACCGCATCTGCCAGGGTGCCGAGCCGTATATAGATGTACGGATGTAGCTAGTTGTATGCGCAACCAAGGCGGCAAAAAAGGGGCCCGCACAAGGCGGGCCCAAAGGTCGTCTTCCTAAGAAGCACTTTTCCTCCCTCCAGAGGAAGCTCGATCATAAATTAAAATTATTACTAACCCAGGGCAATAGCTATGAATTATGTAAGTTTTTTGTAAGGTAAACGGCCTAGAATGCCGCCCCCGCCCCGTAAAGCCCCTTCCTGGGGGCCCGCAAACGTTTGCGGATCAAGGCCTTAGGGCTGCAGCCGGCAGCGCAGCGCAATTGCAAACTGACTGTTGTAGACGCGCTACCTGGGTATGCAAGCAAAGGTGAGCCTGGGGTGCGGTTCCACGGGTGGCGCGCGAACCGGGGCGGAGCGGCCCACCGGATGATCAGACGGGTCTCAGTGGGCGCCGTGATGCAGCGCAACGGGCCCCGGTGCGTTGATGGGCGTTCGGTGCCGCTCAGTGCGGCCGTCAACGCCCGCAACCGGGGTTCCTGTACCCCCTTCCGTCAGCAAGGGCCGCGACAAGCCTCTGAGTCCGCGAGGCGATGGCTGCGCAGACCGGGCAGCCACCACCCAGCCCATGCGGACCGGCCCAAAAAAGAGCCCCGTCAGCGACGGGGCGAAATGGGATCGGTAGTTGTTGGTTGCTCGCTGCCGTTTGCTTTTTTGACGGTCTGCCAGTCCCGGCGCAGCCCTGGGAGGCCCAGCACCGATGCAATGGTCAACCGGCCCGGCTGCGCCCACGGTGGGCACCAATGCGGCCCAGGGTGCTGCCGGGGTGGTCTTCATCGCGGCCATCTCTGCAATCCAGCGCTTCGGTGAGAGCCTGCGCCGCGCAGCTATCGGCAGCGCGCACTGGGGGTAGCCAGCCGCCCGCCATCACCAGACAAACCAAGGCCAGTGCGTCCATGGGAGCGTCCCCGGTGCGGGGAAGGCCGCTGGCGGTGGCAGGGCTTGCGGTGGCATGCCCGTGCCCGGCATTCCCGTTACCACCAGCCGGATCGCGGGCGTCACGGTGGCGTCCTTGATCCAGTGGGCGCCGCCGTCCAGCGTATGCAGGTAGCCGGTGGCGGCGCCAGAAAAGCCGCCGCTAAAAAAATAGGCATTGGCGGGCCCGCGGTTGTCCATGATCTCTAGCCGCTCGCCTTCGGCGGCGCTCACCACCAGCGCATATTTGTGAAAGGCCCGCAACGTGGCCGAAGCGATATCGCCCAGCTGCTCGGGCCCAAAGGTGGTCAGTGCGCGGTGGTCGATGCGCTGCATGTCCACCAGCAGGCTGGCACTGGCGATCGCGGCGCCCACCGGCAGTTCGGTGACTGGATCGAGGCGGTACAGGCGCAGCAACGTGCGGGTCGGGCAGGGGTCTTGCGGACTGCAGTGCGGGGGCTCAGTGGCCGGTGCGGGAGGCACAGCGGCCTCACCGGGGGGCGGTGGGCCGGATGTGGCAGGTGCGGCAGGCGTGGCAGCGTGCAAGGCCAGTGACAGCGCGCTGATCCGGGTGGGTGTGGCGCCGGTGTAAAAAGCCGGCCCCATCCACCGCTGGGCGCTGACGGTATGCCCCTGGCCGCTGTCGCTGGCACTGCTGTCGATGACCAACTGCGGCGCGGGCGCTGCTTGTGCATGCACTTGTACAGGTAGTGGGAGCGCGGCTGATGCTGCGCAGAGGAGCGACGCATTCAACGTCCATACCGGCCCGGCGCAGTGAGGTGTTTTCAGTGTGATGGCCATCGGCACGTGCTCGAAACGGGGGGGCTCTCGTTCATAGGGGATCGGTGGGATCGGTCTGCCCGCCAGCCGCTGCACCTGTGGCAGCCTAGGCGCCATTCCGATACCGGTGCAGCGGCTGGCCGTCGTGGGCACCGAGGCACTTCAAGGTGCAAGCGCTGGGCGAAGCCCGCGTTGCACCCCGTTGCTGTTACGCCGTGGTGCCTTTACGGCTGCGGCGCAGGCCCGCCACGCCGATGAGGGACGAGAGCGACACCATCCCCACCATGCCCAAACCAGGCACCGGCACCGCCCCGGCAAAGCCCACGGCGCCATCGTCTTTGAGGTCGTCCGCGCTCAGCGCTGCCTCCCGCTGCGCAGAGGCATCGGCCGCAGGCGCTGCTGCCTCTGCCTCTGCCTCTGCCTCTGCCTCTGCGGCCGCCGCCGCGTTCGCGGTGCCCGCCTTCAATGCTGCCGGCAGGGCCTTTGCCACTGCGCCCTGGCCTGCTGCCAACGCACAGCCCTGTGCCAGCGGGTCAGCTACGCAGGCAGCGCTGTCATCGGCCGCAGCCGCTTTGGCATTGGCGGGCGCCGATTGCAGGTACCAGTTGCGGCCGACCTTGTGCAAGGTATAGCGGTAAGCGCCTGCCTGGATATAGCCCGGGGCGGGGAGGGTGAACTGGCCGTTCGATGCCAGCCCCACCTGCACGACCAGAATGCCATTGCCAGTGGTTTGCGCGCCGGTGCCGCCCAGGTTGCGGATATGCAGCGTGGAGGTTCCGCTGGTGTCTGCCCTAACTAACAGCTTTTGCGTCGGAGATGCGTTGCCGCTTAATGCAGCATTGAGATGAATATTTCCACCGTAGCCCTGGTAATGGCTGGCAGTGGTCACCGCGCTGGTATTTCCTTCTCCCAAGATAACGGTTCCAGCATTACGCAGACGGCCGAAAACAGGGCTGAATTGATTCATATCCAGCGTACCGCCACGGCTGACGTCATACGACGCGCTGCCCAGTGCTGCCGCAGAGCCAGCGCGCAGCACTCCGGATTGAATGCTGCTCTGTCCACTGTGCGTGTTGTTGCCTGCCAGAACGGTGGTGCCAGTGCCAATGACGTTGATGGACCCAGTGCCGCTAATGGCAGGGGTGAAAATATAGCTGCCCGAGGAATTGGAATGCTTGAAGTTAATAATACTTACGCCGGAATTGCCGAAAACTACATTCTGTGCCTTTAATACTCCTGGAGTACCCGCTCCCTCGATGTTGAGCGTACCGCTGCCACCCCAAGCATTGTACGAATCCACAGCCAAGCGCAGATTGCCGGCCAACTCGACCACGCTGCCGTCGCCAATATTCAGCTCAGCTTTTTCACCACGCTCCCCCCGGGCACCGCGAAATCCAATGGCCTTATTTCCCACATCTAGGTCGGAGCCCACTACCCACATGGAACCTGCTCCGCTCAGAGAAACCACTCCCGAATGCAGATAATTGTCTTGTCCACAGCGAAATAAGCCACGGTTGGTGATTTTTACAGAGGTCGCGCCTAGCGGACCCAAAGCGCATTGCTTGCCGACTTGCAAGATGGAATTTGGGCCATCGATCTCAATATGCCCAGTGCTGGCACTGTCGCGTGAGGTGAGAAGACTGTTGTGTACAGATACTGTTCCGCCGTTAATGACCCTCAGGGTGCCTGTACCTCCATACAAGCCTAAGGCAATACCGCCTGTGCTTTCAGGTGAGATGCTCCAAGATGATCCTTGTCCATTGACGGTTACCAAACCGGTGCCACCCACGGATTGACCGACATAGGCATGGTGTGATACGAGTTTGCCACCGCGTAAAATATTTAATTCCCCATTACCAGACCGGCTGATATACATTTGGGACGCATTTAACTGGCCTCCGTCCGAAATGGTCACGGTCCCAGTGCTTCCCGCGGTTTGTCCGATCGTTGTTTGATTGAGACCGGTATTTAGCACTGCGCCTGCACTTAGCGCGAGATTGCCGATGTCAAGATCACCAATGATAAGACTTTGGTTCAGGTCTTGCCGCCCATCAAAATCTCCGCTGGGGAAGGTGTCACCCGAAAAAGTGATACTTTGAGCGTTGGCACCGCCGGCAATCAGCAAGCAGGCTAGAAAGACGGGAGTTGGCTTGAAGATGTAATTTTTCATCATGTTGAATTTTGGTGTTGTAAAAAGCTATCGTTGTGATGGACGCCGCTTTGCAGCATGGTTGGCGCTGCGCTGCAGCGGTCACACAGCTGGATGATTGGAAATATATAAAAAATGACTGCCGAGGCTCAGAGGTGTCTGAATAGCGCTATTGTTTTCGCAACGCAAACGATGACCATGGCGTCATAAGACTATGAGTGGATTAAGTGGGTGATGGCTTGTGATTAGATTTTTCAAATAAGATCATTCGACTGTCCAATCGCACGGGTTTAAAAAAGTTAGATAAATTTATAACCAACTTAACTTCAACCCTTTCCGCAGGTGCCTGGCACCCCCATCACCGCCTTTCCCCTCATATCCACATATTTGTTTTTCATCATAAAAGTTCTATTTCTTGAATGGAAATATACACATGTTTGATGCATGTCATGCACATTTCTATGCAAGTCATGCATAGGGACAAAGATTAACACTCGTTATTGATAAAAATTATAAATTTTACTAATTTGATGGACTAATGCGCAGGGCAGAGATAGGCAGTACTGACGTTAATAAAGAGCGCAAATCAAATGATTTGATATTGATAAATTGATGTGGGTCAATGGATATGGCTTGGCGCGTGTAGAGGCCCTCGGTAGAGGGTATTGCTGGAATCGTTGGATCGGCGTTGCAGAGAAATTGCTACGTCTGCGGCCAAGAATGTTTGATTCACCGATGGGGAGCGGCGCGAATTACTTACATCTCTGCAAAAGGCTGTAACCGCGTCAACCGGCTGCATGGGGCCGGGCCGCAACAGCTGGGGTGCATGCTGTGGGGAAAGTGCGATAAATGGCCAGCGCATCAAAGGCCGAAGTGCAGTGCAGATACTGGGTCCGCCTTGCGCTCATGTTTACCCTGGCACTCACCCTTGCAGTCACCCTCACCCTAGCCCTCTCCCGCACGCGGGAGAGGGGAGAAAACCAACCGCCGTCCCCAAACTCCCTCTCCCGCTTGCGGGAGAGGGCGGGGGTGAGGGTAAAAAACCAGCCCACATCTCCCCAAACTCCCTCTTCCGCTCGCGGGAGAGGGGAGAAAAACAACCCCAAACTCCCTCTCCCGCTGGCGGGAGAGGGCAGGGGTGAGGGTGGACATCAAAGCGCAAGCAAAAAGAAAAGCCCCGTGTCCAACGGGGCTCAAAAGCGGGCTATAGCGGCTGGCTATATACCAGCCAGCCACCAGCGCCAGGGCTGTTCAGTGACGAAGCCAGCGCAGCGATCAAACCGCTGTGCGATCCTTGCGCACGCGGCGCAGGCCCAACAGGCTGAGGATCGACGCCATCGCCATCAGACCTGCGGCGCCCATCGTCGGCACCTTGTGCGGCACGGCGCCACCGCCGTTGTCGCCACCGCCGTTGTCACCGCCACCGCCCTCTCTGCCTTCTACGGCCTTGATAACGACCTCCGCTGCGGGGCCGGTGACGGTGTAGGCATCGGCCACGGTGGGTGGGGCGATGGCCAGCACCGCCGTTACATCGGCACCATTGGCACCCTCGCTGGCGGCGGCGGTAATCGTGCACGATGCCTCGGTGGCGTTGGCCGGCACGGTGATCGGCGAGCTGCAGGTCGTCGTGTAACGCGGGTGGGTGGCAGGCAAGGTCAGGTTGATGGGCAGGTCGGCCGTGGCGGCCACGCTCAGCGACACCTTGCAGGTGGCGACCAGGGTGTCTGCACCGTTCAGCTCGGAAGGGTCACAGACGACGCTGGCGGCCGGTGCGGCGGCTTCGAGCTGCTCCTCCGACTGCAGGTACCAGTTGTTGCCCACCTTGGCCAGGCTGTAGCGGAAGCCGCCCGCCTGGATATAGCCGGGCTCGGGCAGCTCAAAATTGCCAAATGACGTACCCGCCACCTGCACCACCAAGATGCCATTGCCGGTGGTCTGTGCGCCCGCGCCGCCCAGGTTGGTGATGTTCAACGTGGTGACGCCCATCGCATCGCCATTGACGATCAGCTTTTGCGATGCGGAGCTGCTGTCGCCCAGCACGGCGTTCAGCGCTATGCTGCCCAGGTGGCCATAGTATTCGCCGCTCACCGTCAAGGTGCTGCTGGTGCCGCCCGCCAGCATCGTCACCGTTCCTCCGTGGTGCAGGCTGCTCAGGGTGGGGCTGAAAGTGCCCGTATCGAGCGTGCCGTTGGTGCCAATGGAGAACGCCGTTGCACTGCTCAGTGCCGTGGCAGAGCCCGCGCGCAAGGTGCCCTCGGTCACGCTGGTGCCGCCTGTGTAGCTGTTATTGCCGGTCAGGGTGGTCGTGCCACCATTCAGCACATAGACCTTGCCCGGGCCTGTCATCGGCGTCGCAAATTGGTAGTTGCCGGAGGTGTCGCTGTGGTTGAAGTTGAGGACGCCTGCTTCATTCGGGCCAAACAAAAGTCTGGCTGCGGCCAGCGCGCCGGGTGTGGTGCTGCCTTCAATATTGACGGTGGCGCTGGTCGATATCGTTGCGTCCGCGAAACTTGGCACTTCCGCGGTGCCGCCAATTTCTACCACGCTGCCTTCGCCGATATTCAGTGTGGAATGCATATCGGTGGCGGCCGCCATATACAGATCGGTGCCTATCACCCACTTTGAACCGGCGCCCGCCAAGGTTGCGCTGCCAAATCCAATACGGCCAATTCCGCCGCAGCGAACCATGCCGCCATTGCTGATACGCATGGTCGACGTATCCGATCCGCCCATGGCGCAAAGCCCTCCATTGGTCAGTGTGGAATTGGCGCCATCCACTTCTATCAACGCGATGGAGTTGGGAGCATTCGATGCCGTTAGACTTTTGTTGTTGATTACCGATGCGCCATTCGTGATTCTCAAGCTGCCCGAGCCTTGTCCCTGGCCGATGATCAAACCCACGTCAAAAGGCGCATTGATCACCCACGAGGAACCGGTGCCATCCACCACTGCCGTGCCATTGCTGCCCTCGGCAATACCTAGAAATACATCGGTAGACGTCAACTTGCCGCCACCGCGCACATCCAAGGCCCCCGCGCTGGTGTTGCCGACAATAATGCGGGCCGTGTCATAGCTGGCGCCCATCTCACCCGCCGGCGTGGAATCACCGGTGATCGAGATGGTTTGCGCCTGCGCCAAACCAGCGATAAAACAAGAAACAAGCAGCGCGCAGGGGCGCAGAGGGAGGATCGCCTTTTTCATCATTGGTACGTTTTAAAGGTTGTAAAAAGCTATCCGGTGCGAGGCTGGTGCCTTCTGTGTACCGGATGGCAGGGCTCTTCTGGAGGGAGGAGAGAGGGGGAGAGGGGTTAAGCCGTTGTGCAGGATGCTGCGCGCGGCTGGCCTGGCTTGCGCGTGCGGCGCAGGCCCACCAGGCCCAGCATGGACGCCATCGATACGAGGCCCAAGGTGCCGAGGGTGGGTACTTTGTGGGGCGTGGCGCCGTTACTGCCACCGTTATCGCCAGGGCCTTCACGAGGATCTTCACCAGGGCCTTCACCAGGACCTTCGCCAGGGCCTTCACCGCCGGTCTTGTCCTTGTCCTTGATCAGCACCTGTGCGGCCGGGCCGTTGACGGTATAGGCATCGGCCACCGTGGGCGGCGCAATCGCCAACGTGGCCGTCACATCGCCATCATTGGCGGTGTTGTTGGGCACGGCGGTGATCGTGCACGATGCCTCGGTCGCATGGGCGGGCACGACGATGGGCGAGGCGCAGGTGGTGGTGTAGCGGGCGCTGGCGGCCGGCAAGGCCAGGTTGACGCTCAGGTCGCTGGTCAACGCGGCGTTCAGCGACACCTTGCAGGTGGCGGCCTGGCCGGCTGCATCGCTCAGCTCGGCAGGGCTGCAGACAACACCCACCGCAGGGGCGCTTTCGGCGCGCGCTTCGCTCACCAGGTACCAGTGGTTGCCGGTTTTGACCAGGTCATAGCGGAAGCTGCCGGCCTGCAGGTAGCCCGGTGCGGGCAGGCGGAACGTGCCGTTCGATGCGCCGTTGACCTGCACCACCAAGATGCCATTGCCTGTCGATGGCGCGCCGGTGCCGCCCAGGTTGGTAATATCTAAAACGGTGTCGCCACTGGTGTTGCCACCTACCACCAGTTTCTCGGTAGGCGAGTTGCTGTCGCCCAGGCGGGTGTTCAGCACCAGCTTGCCACCATTGCTGCTGTAGTTCTGGGCAACGGTCAACGATCCCGTGGTGCCGCCCGCCGCCATCGTCACCGTGCCGGAGTTCTCCAGGCTATTGATGCGGGCGTTGAAGGTGTTGGTGTCCAGCGTGGCGCCGCTGGCAACCACAAAGTCCGAGTTTGCGCTCAGGCCCGTGGCTGCGCCTGCACGCAGGGTGCCGGCTTCCACATTGGTCTTGCCGCTATAGGTGTTGTTGCCGGTCATCGTGGTAAAGCCAATCTCACTACCAGCGTAGGGCATTACGTTGACCGTGCCTGGGCCGGAAACAGGGGTAGGGAACTGGTAATTGCCGGAGTTATCGGTATGGTAAAAACTGATGCTGCCCGAGGCATTGGCGCCGAACAAGATGCCCTTGGCATCAATAGTGCCCGGCACCGCACCGAGAACAAAGATAGAGGCCCAGGTATTCTGGTCTGCGGCGTTGGTTACAAAGGGCAGGCGGATCTCATCTTTCACCACTACCCGCCCGCCTTCTGTCACGGAAAGGCTGGTTTGGCTCACCGGCATCTTGTCGCTCGCGCCAATATCCAGGCCCGCGCCGATCAGCAGCAGCGAGTCTGCATCTGCTACGGTGATCGCACCAAAGGTGAGCCGGGATGCCTCCTTGCATTCCATGAGCCCGCCTTGGTCAACACGGATGTTGGAATGGCCGGCTTCTCCCAGGTAGCAAGCCAGCGATGTCATGCTGGAGTTATTGCCGCTGATCTGTATGCTGGAACTGGAGCCGCCGTTGTCCAGCGACGCAGAAACGGTTTGGCCGTTGTTCACCGCGCCGCCATTCGATACAACGATCGAGCCCGCGCCTGCATTTTTTGCCAACACCAATGACGAGGCTGCATTGGCAGGAAGCGTCCAAGTGGAATTGGCGCCATCTACGGTCACAACGCCAGCGCTCATCGGCCCCTCGCTGATCACCGCAGTGGCAGAGGTCGCCTGGCTCCCGTTGGTGATATTGAGGAAGCCGCGCCCCATTTTGCCCACGACCAGGTCCTCGGCATTCCAGCGGGAATTGCCGGACACATTGGCCGTGCCAGCAATATCCCAGACCATTGCGAGGTTGACCAAGCCCGTGGTGCTGAGTGTGGCGCCGGCGGTCACTTCCAGCGTGCCGGGCCTCGTGTTGCCTACGGTCACATCGGCAGCGCTGTAGCTCATGCCCATATTGCCTGTGGGTGTCGAATCACCGCTGAAACTGACCTGCGCCTGCGCAGCGCCTGCCATGAGCCAGGCCACCAGTAATGCACAGGGACGGAGAGGGAGGGAGGATTTTTTCATATCGATTCTCAATTTATATGTTGTTAAAAGCTATCCAATACGAGGCTGATGCCTTCTATGCATCGGATGCCAGATTCTCTGGAGGGAGGGGCGAGGGAAAGGCGCGGCGCGGGATGTGTGGAGGATCAGCGGCATGGACGCATGCGGCACACATCTGCAAAGCCCATCACGGGCGCTCGCCAAAGCCGGTTATGTCTGCAGATCAGCGCTGCCATCCAACGGGTAAAACTGCAGATATGCCTGCGCGGCAAGGTCGGTATGGGCCAGGTCTAAACCACTCCGGTAATTTGCGTGGGTAGTTCAGCTGGCTTGAAGGCAGGCGCTTGCCCTTGGGGCGCACCAAGTTCATCAGTGGAATGGAAATCGGGGCCTGCGCTGTCCGCAGCAACTACGGGAACGTTAGGCGTTTGCGCAGTGGCCAGGGAGCCTCCATACATCGCAGCTACCCATACGGCAGCGGCAATATATGTCCTTAGAGGGAGGAAGGATCTTTTCATAATGTTTCCTGTTCTGGTAAGTGGCGCTGAGACTTTCCGATCCCCAGCACAACGATGTAAAGCAGTAAGGGCTATAGATTAGGGCAATTACCTATATGTGATTGATAACAAACGTGTATCTAGTGGCCAGTGTTGCTATGCCGAAGCTATTAATGAGATTAAGAATGCCAATGGACCTCCCCGGTAGAAAACGTTGGTGATTGCGAAAGTGGGCGCACCCGCCGCAGACCAAGCCCTGATTGAGAATGATTGCTATAAATCAAATCGGATGCAGATACCGGCGGACGGTGAACCGGTATTGCACGCCCCTATGCGCCAGCACATGGCAGCATGCGGACAAATGATGTATGCAAGCCCAGCGAAGTTTGGCATAGGCTAACACTATGGATTGTTATTTTTTATAAAAACTGGATTTTGAATAGGATATTGCTGTCGTTAAACATTCCTGATGCACCGTGCTTATAGCTTTGCGAAATGGACTGATTGGCAGCCAAATGCTGAATGCTTGGCTGGCAGCGCGTGCCGCGCCCGGCACCTGGGTGCCCGCTATGGCGGGCTTGTGCGCGCACCCCCGGGGTGCCGGCGGATGGGGGCCGAAAAGTGGGGGCGCACTTTGTTCGCGTAGATGAAAAAGCAGGTAACAGCAGGCGACATTGCGCCACCTGCTGCGCTAAGTGGGCGCGCACTTGGGGGTGGTGGCTGGCCAACAGCGGTAGGGGCTGCGCGGCCTCGGGCGGGCATGGGCGCGAACACCGGCCCACCGGATGGGCGGCGATAGCGCTGAACTGCTGGGTGGTTTCGGCACCCGGCGGCCGTACAGCTGGGGCCAGGAAGGCGGTGCAAGGGGCCGCCCGCGTGCAGACCCCTGCAAGGAGCTTTACCGAGGGCCCCAGACCCCCGGGATGGGGCTTTGGGGGTGCGGGTGGCCTCTACGCGCTGCAGGCTGAGCGCGTTGGGCGCTGCGGCAAAGGAGCCCGGCAGGTGCTGCCCAGCGGATGCGCCGCCCGGCATGTGCTGCCCAGCGGATACGCCGCCCGGCAGATACGCTGCCCGGCAGATACGCTGCCCGGCAGATCTACCGCCACACCGCGCGTGGAGCGCAAAAAACCCCAGGGGCATGGCCACCGCCATGCGCCTGGGGTAGTGGGGTTCTGCCTGATCAGGCCGGCTTGCGCGAGCGGCGCAGGCCCAGCAGGCCCATGACGGAGACCAGAGAGACCAGGCCGACAGTGCCCAGGGTAGGCACAGGCGTGGGGTTGGTGACAGGAGGCACGGCGGTATCGTCGGCGCGGATGGTGATCTGTGCCGCAGGGCCTTCGGCCGTATAGGCATCCGGCGTCGTGGGCGGGGCAATCGCCAAGTCAGCAGTCACATCGGGTGCGCCCGGCGTGGTGTTGGCCACGGCCGTGATCGTGCAAGCGGCCTGGGTGGCGTTGGCGGGCACCACCAGCGGCGACGTGCAGGTGGTCGTATAGCCTGGGTTGGCCGCTGGCAAGGTCAGGTTGATGGGGGTGTCTGTTGTGGAAGGGGCGCTGAGGGTAACGGTGCAGGTGGAGACCTGGCCGGCAACGGCGAGCAGCTCGGTGGGGGTGCAGGTGAGGGTGGCGGTGGGGGGGACCACGGGGTCTACAGGCGATACGCTCATGCGAAAGGCGGGAATGGTTGGTTCATCCTGCCAGGTTGCCCCTGCATCATCGCTGTCGATGGAGCCAAGCCCTGCGAGGCTGAAACCCTCGCTATAGGTCATGTCGAACTCAAAACTCCCAGATCCATCAGTTAACCCGGCGTATGCACTGGCATTCGACAGAATCAGCGCATATTTTTGGTTCGGCTGCATGGCAGTGGTAGCAATGGTACCTAGCTGAGCTACGTTGTAGGTAATCTCAGTAGTTGCCTCGCCACTGCCCAACAGTTCAATAGTGGTGGATGCCAGGGCTGGGCCTGAGGGGAAGTTAGTGGTGTTGTCCAGTTGGTAGAGGCTGAGGGTTGCGGTTCTGTTAAAGGTTTCCACGTCGAACCCAAAAGTCAACTCTCGAATCAGGGTTGCCACAGGCCCAGTTTGAAAAATGGGGCCGCGCTGCTCTGTGCCGGTGAATTGATAGGCTGCTGGCGAGTCCATGGGCAAGCTATTCATCACAACCACAGGCGGCTGGCTCTGCGCCGATGCGAAAGGCGCCCAAGATGCAGCGCAGGCGATAAAACCGATAACGGCATACCGGCGCAAGGTGTTAAAGCTCAGAATTGGCATTTTTCTCTCCATATTAAATAAAATCTATGGTTTTGTTTGCGTTGATGTGCAAACTATAAGAGACCCACAGCCTCACCTCCCAGGCACGGTGGCTGCGAATCAACAATAATCGTTAATTAATAATTAATGTCATTTACCAAAGGCGAATGTTGGATATATGGGATTATTTAATCCCATAGCCTTTGGCGATATGCATGGCAAGGGGTTGGTGTTTTGCTATTGATTCCGGAGTGCCCAAGCATGCGCGGTAGGGGCCGATGAATACATGGCAGGGGAAGGCTGCGCAGAACAGATGGCAGCGCCAACGGTGCTGCAGGGGTTGAAGGTTTTTTGTTTCATTATGTTTCCTAATCGGGAGGGGGATGCATCGGTGGTGTGGGGCCGCCGGTGACGCGGGGCAGCGGGGCGCTGCGTCAGGGTTTGAGTCAGAACTTATAAATAGTCTAAATTTATATAAATTTTAAAGATTGTTGTAGATGGCTATGGTTGGGGCGCAGTGCAGTTGAAAAGGAAAACCGGCTACAGGGAATAGGGGGCTCAATGCCAGCGGTAAAAGGCGTTGGCCATGCGGCAAATGCCATGCTGCTGGGGGGGCAAACACGCCAACAGCGGCGGCAGGTTTATGCCGGCACGCCGCTCCATCACGGCGCTTACTGTGTGCATAAACGGTATGCAAACTTGGCTGTTCTGCATAGATTATCACTATCGCTTATTATTTGTATATAACGTTCGCCTTTATAAGGATTAAATTTTGTCAATCCCGATAAATAGCTCTGTTTATAAGAAGAGGCGATAGGCTTACACCTGCCTTGCTGCGGTGGCAGGAACAGCCCCAATCGGCTTGGTTGCGCCAGTAACGGGTCAGCGCAGGCCAGGCAGCGGTGGGTGCCACCGCGCTAGGGGATGCGCTACCACCCAACGGGGTGGGCAGGCGTGGTGGCGAAGGCGCTGATGAAAATGCCTGTAACAGCCACAGACAAAGCCGAGCATATGAAGTAATTCAGAGCGCTGCAGTGCTGCTGCAGCATGGGGCGCTGCGACCGTTGCCACCGCTGCCACCGCTGCCACCGTTGCCACCGTTGCGGCTGGCAGGCGCTAACCGGGGCTGAAAGGGTGGCAGGGGCTGGCACTGCCCCGTGGGCCGGGGCGGGGCAGCCGAGGGGTGGCGCCGTGACCTGGGCAATGTGTTGGTGGTTTGCGCCAAGCGCCGGACTGTGCGCGCAGGGCGGCCGGGAGGCGCCTGGCCGCTATCCCCCGCAAGCTTGCCAGGCAGGCAGCGTCAAGGCGGGGTGCCGGGGCTGCATTGCCAGTTGCCGCCCATCAGCTGGCAGCTGAGGCCATTGGGCCCCACCAGGCGTTGGGGGCCGGAGCGGGTTAGAAACCGGCCTTGGTTGTCATTGCAGCCACTGGCATTGCAGCTGATGATGAACACCGCTTGCGGCGGTGCAGCGGTGGCCGGGCTGGCAGCGGGGCTGGAGCGCTCGGTGCGCGGCGCCCGCTGGCCATCGGCGTCATCGGCACCATCAGCGCTATCGGCACCATTGGCCTCGGGCGCTGCGTCGCCGCTGGCGGCATGGGACGGGGATGTGGACGCGGAATCAGAGCGGGAATGGGGTTCCGAGCGGGGAGTAGAGGTGGACTTGGAGGTGGGGGTGGAGGGGGACGCTGCTGCGGCGCCTGCAGCGGGCTTTTCAGCCTGCGGGCCGCGCTGGCCCGCCGCATCGCTGGCAACTGCCATGCCTGCCTGTGCTGCCAAGCCCAGCAGCAGTGCTGCCGCTATCGTCCAACTGCGCATTCTCTCTGTCCTCTGCCGGGTGTGTACGGCCCCGCTGCCGACATGCCCAGCCCCTGCCGGGCTGGCATGTTTTCTGCCCCTTGTCTGACGCACGCGCGCCAGGCGCTTGGATAGATTCACAGCTATGAACCCACCAGACCCCAAACCTACCAAGCCTACCAATTCCCACACCCGCGCTGGGCGATTCGCCAACAAGCGTTTTGCCATAATTGGCGCGGTGATTTTGGCTTTTCTGCTGATTGCGATCTTTGTGCCGTATTGATCGCGCCGGTAGTACGACCGTTCAACAGCACGGGCAGCTTTGGGCTGCCCGTTGTGTTGTGGGGTGTTGTTGTGGGTGATTTTGGGGGTGTTGATGTCGATGTGAGGGATGGCAGGGCGGTGGCGCGGGCGGCCTTTGCTGGTTGCGTCTGCGGTCCTGGCCTGGGTCGAGGTGCTGGCCCTGGGTGTGGCCAGATTCTGGTGCTGGCGCTGTTTAAATCTTCAGCTTGTAAATCTGCCCGTCATACGAGCCTGCCAGAAACTGCCGCCCGCCGGCATCAAAACACAGCGACGATATACCGGCGGCGGTGGGGCGGGCATAGGGCAGCCAGTGCCGGTGCTGCCTATCGAAAATAGCCACGCAGCCGCCGTAGGAGCCCGATGCAATGTACCGGCCATCGGCCGATGCAGCCACGCACTTGATCGAATGGCTGTGGGGCGTGGGGATCGCGGTGGCGCTGAAGTCCTCCCAGATGCGCAGTTGCCGGTCGCGGCTGATGCTGATGAAGCGGTCGCCCGGCAAGGCCGCGCAGCCGTTGGCAATGCGGCCATGGGCCTGGTTTTTTCTGGCTTTTTCCTGCAGATCAGCGATCTGGAACCAGGCGGCGCTGGTATCAGCGCAGACCGAGAAAAGCAGGCTGTCGGAGGCGGCGACGGCCTTGACGGCATTGTCATGCAGCTGCAAGTGGGCCACCAGTGTTGCACCGCCTTGCCCGGATACCGAAAAAACCAGCCCTTCGCCGGTGTAGGTGCCGATGATGATATGGGGCACGCCGTGGCGGGTGAAGGCGGCGCCGCAGTTCAACGGCGACTTGTGCTGGTACACGACCTCCCCGGTGCGGGCATTGAACAGCTGCCCCGTCTGGCCGCCGGTAAACAGCATGCCGCCGGCAGCGGTGAGGAAGTTGCAGAGGCTGCCGGTGTGGCTGCGGGGCTCACCGTTGATGCGCAGGATGCCCGCATCGCCGATGCTGATGCAGTCAGCCTGCTGCGCGATCACCGCATTGACGCCCTGGGTGGGTTCGACCAGGCGCAGGTCCCAGGTGCCGCTGCCTATGTCAAAACTCGCGTAGGACGAGCCGAAGGTGGCGAAGACCAGGGTGTCCCTGTCGAGGAACGCACAGGACCGGGGCCATATCTGCGGCGGAATGGCCGATTGCGTGACCGGTTCGATGCGGCCCGCATCACAGTGCCATAGCTTGAGCAAGCGGTCATAGCTCAGGCTGACCAGCAGTTTTTCGTCTTCGTCATAGGTGAGCTGTTTGATGCCCGAGTCGTGCGCGGCGATGCTATGGGTGCCGGAGCCCTGCAGCACGATGATCTGGCCTTCGTCATTGCCGGCGTAGATGGTGCCGCCGCTGGCGATCGCGATGGTGTCGGTCTCGATGCCGCCCAGGTCGATGTCGCTGACCAGCGTTTGCGTGGCCAGTGACCACTGTTTGAGCGTGCCGTCGTCGCTCGATGACATCAGCGCATCACCGGCCTGGGTCCAGGCGATGGAGATCACATCGGCGGTGTGGCCCGCAAAGCGGGCCACCAGCCGGCCTTCAAAGTCGAATACGCGCACCAGGTGGTCCCGGGACGCGGTGGCAATCAGCGCTGCGGTGGGGTGGAAAGCGGCCATTTCGACATCGTCGTCATGGTCGGACAATACCGCGATGAGTTTGAGGCTGGGTACCGACCATAACCGGGCACTGGTATCGCTGGAGGCGCTGACGAGGTATTGGCCGCAGGGGCTGAAAGCCAGCTGGTTGGCGAGGTGGTCATGCCACACCCGTGCCAGCGCTATTTTGTGCGCTGCATCCCACAGGATGATCTGGTTGTCATAACCGGCGGTGGCCACCCATTGGCCGCTATAGGCGGCAACGCCGCTGATCGGGGATTGGTGGGCAATCATGGCGTGTCCTTGTAAATGCGGGGTAATTCCATCGCATGCGATGTGAACCTGACTTTGGAGGACAGGTAATCGCTGTTGTCGGCATTGCAGTAAACGCCGGTGGGCAGGCATGCGGCGATATGGATGCCGGCATCCATTAACTGGTTGGCCTTGTCGGGGTTATTGCTTAACAGGCGTATTTTGGGAATATCCAGCGCGTAGAGCATGTCGGCCGCCACCTGGTAGCTGCGTTCATCGTCTTTGTGGCCGAGCGCACGGTTGGCGCTGAAGGTATCGAGCCCTTGCTCCTGCAGGCAGTAGGCCTCGAGCTTGCGGTAAAGGCCAATGCCCCGGCCCTCTTGCCGCAGGTACAGCAGCAGGCCTCCCTCCTGGTGCAGGCGCTGCAGTGCTTCATGGAGCTGGGGCCCGCAATCACAGCGTGCAGAGCCGAGCGCGTCACCCGTCAGGCACTCGGAATGCAGGCGTACCAGCGGTACATCGGTGGTAATGCGCTCAAACTGCAGTGCAAAATGCTCGCCGTTATCGCTTAAATGGCGAAAGCTGATGATTTTGGCATGGGCCGCTGCGCCATGGGCCAGCAAAATGGGCAGGCGTGCCACGCTGCGGATGACGGCGGTGTTTTTGGGGCGTTCGGGTTTATCCGGGCATTTCTTCTCTAATCCGTATGAATTCATAATAATCTTCTTTCTTGAAGTGGATGGTTTATGAACCGGGTGGGGAATCGTGAAAGGCCAAGATAACACCGGTGGATTTAATGGGCTAGCGTTAAATTATTTCTGCTGCGGATTAATAATATCGTTGGCGTCTGCTTTTATATATAAGGTGGAACTGGCAGTCAGCGGGTTGGATATTCTGCGGATCGATAACCTACGGCCACTGGCCATTGACCACCGACCATTCACCATCGCAGGAGATGGGATGGGGTGTATCGAGCGGGCAGGCGGCCATCCAGCGGGTGGTGCCATGCGTTGGGGGGGACGGTCTGGCGGCGAGCGCAGCGGCTGGCGCGGTGGGCTACGGCGTCTGTCGGTGCCCAGCCCCCAAACTGAGGCGCGTGAAGGATCGCAGGCACACGGCTTGCGGGGTCCATGGGGCGTGCAAGCGTGCCCGCTTTGCAGCTTCGGCGAAGGCTGCATCGGCCGGCATCCAGGTGTTCTGCGCCTATCCCCACCGCTGTACACCGGGGGGATTTGGCCGTCCTGCAAACCGGGTGCGGCCCGTCCTACGGCTATCGGACGGCGATGACTACCTGCCACGCCGAGGCAGCTGTTTAGCATTGATTCCAAGGCCGGCACACAGCGGAACCGCTTTACGAAGCACCCCCAGCCGGCCCCTTTTGCAATCACTCTTTCCAACACAGGAGAACGATATGAACACCGTAAACACTGCATCGAGCGTGATCTCTTCGGACAAGGTGCAAGGCACCAAGGTCTACAACCCCAATGGCGACAAGCTGGGCTCGGTGGAAAGCCTGCTGCTGGACAAGCTGACCGGCAAGGTCCGCTACGCGGTGATGGAGTTTGGCGGCTTTCTGGGCATGGGCACCGATGTGTACCCGCTGCCATGGGAAACCCTGAAGTACGACACCGGCCTGGGTGGCTATGTCGTGTCGCTGACCAAGGAACAACTGGAAGGCGCCCCCCGCTATGCGCGTGAAACCACGCAGGATTACAACGACGAGTACGGCCGCAAGGTAAACGAATACTACGGCGTGCCTTGGATCTAAGGTAGCGGGGGCTAAAGCACTTGGTAAGTCGCCATCCGGGCTTGTTGTACTTGCAGTACGGCCCATGCCCGGGCGCCTGACCTCCAGCGCTGTATTGGCCCCACTAAATGGGTAGCGCAGTTGCTTGGTGCCCATGACGCAACAGCCCGCTGATTTTTCAGCGGGCTTTTTCATGGGTGCTCAATGGTCAGACGGGATCATTGGGATGTACTCAGCGATTGCGCGTGCGGCGCTGGCTATGCAGACCCCATCCCATCAGACCCAGCGATAGCAGGCCCAGCCCCCAGGCGCCCACGGTGGGGATACGGTGGGGCGGTTTAACGGTGATGGGTGGCTCTGTGCAGTCCACCACGAACGCGGCGCTGCTGGACCGGTTGTTGCTCAGGTCCTGGTCAACAAAGCCGGCGTCGTCTGCGAAGTGGATGGTGGCGCTATTGCCGACCGATGCATTGCAGGCGGCGTTCTGGTCCACCGCGCCCTGGAAGACAAAGTTCAGCGCTCCATCCTGCCCCATCGTGTAATGGCCGAGGTCAGCGATATCACCGCTGCCGCTGGCTGCAGGGCAGCTGGTATCCGCGCCGGTGGCCGTACAGGTCCAGGTTTTGTTGACGAGCGCGTCGATGCGGTCATTGATCAGCGGCGCACTGGCGGGATCGTCGATCTTGGCGGACAGTGGTGAATTGCTCAAAGTATTGTTTTTGACGCTGAGCGAATAGCTGACGGTGTCCCCCCGCCGCCGGATGCTGGGGCTGGTCATGGCCAGGTCGATTTGCACATCGGCGGGTACCGCCACACTGTTGAGGCGCAATTCGTGGATCTCGGTAGCGCCTCCAGTGGAGCCGGAAAACCCGATGCTGAGCTGCTCAGGTGCTGCGTAAGGGAAGGGCTGGTTGGTAATGACAGGTATGGGCGCGCCCAAAGGGCCGTCCAAGACGCTAACCAAAAATGGTGAATTGGTGTCGCCGGTCGGGGTCAAAATAATGCGTGCAGAGCGCTCGGTGGGGCGGGAAGTGGCGTCTGGATTGTTCAATGCGGGGACATTTACGCTTGCAACCAACGGATTGCGTTGAGATATGGGGCCTCGAACCCCTATCGTGTTGGGAACCCGTGTGGCGCTGATGTTTTCTCCGCAGGATACGGTAGTGGAAAAATAGCCATATGCATCAAAACCTACACCCAAATAGCCACCTTCACCTCCGCAGTAGCCCAAATCTGCTCCAGCTTTAGAGCCATTCATTCCTCGTGATGCGTCATACAGGTAGAAGGACAGGCCATCTGCAGCCAAATTCTGCGGCGTGTGTTTCATCCACATGACGTAGTCAAAATCTACGATTACGCCTTCCTCAGCAGAGAAGGTTGCGCCTTTGTATGACGCAGACCCGTTTTGGGTTTGGATGTTCTCGTTAAGTCTCAACCATCCGCTACCAACGGCGTCATATCCCGGTGGCGATGCGGCTGTCAGCTTTGCCGTACCCGTCAGTTCCCACTGAGGTTCACTGGCATTGCGGAAGGCGGGTGGAACGACAAACTGTGACCAGGCGATCGCCGGTAAAAATGCAATCCCAGCCAGCAGCACATGTTTTTTGAAGTAGTTGAATGACATATCTTTCCTTGGAGATTTCAAAAGATTGCGATCGAGGTGACATGCATTCTGGGATGCGGCAAGGTATTGGTGATATCAATTGTCTATATTGATAATTGGTCACTGTTGTATTTGGTGCGCACTCCTGGTCGCCTTCGCCTTAGATTTATACACAGCGTTGTACGGCTGCGGCAAACGGATATGTGTTTTATACCAACATATGCCACCCTGAACCTCTGCGGTGTAATAGATGAAAACAGTGGCAATCGATGTGACATAGCAAGCGCTATAGATATCTGCAAGGTTTTGATTTTGGACGGGAATTTCTGCATCAACCGCTAAACGATTGGTTTCGTTTGTGGATAATCATAAATCAGTCTTATGATTTTTATGCAAAGCACACTTTTATAAGAATATTGGTTATTCAAAATGTTTAAGCATGCGGCTGGCGATATTTCTGCCTTGGGCGCGGTGGCTATCCAGTATCTTCAGCGTATGCGCCATTTTGCAAGCAGCACATGTTGGCTCCCATTATGAAAATGACTGTAATGCTGCGAAGCTCTGATTTGTATCTCCCCTCCGAGACCCGACGCTGGCACCGTTGCGCAAGAAAATCTGCGCTGAAACTGTGCTTTACCGGAGGCAGCCCATCAGCCCGCTGATGGGTCAGCCCCTGGTGTTTCAGCAGGCAGTTGTGTGGCCGCAGGGCCTTTAAAACTCGTACTTCGCCGTCAACGTGAACTTGCGCGGCGCGCCGTAGTAGATCTGGCTGCCGGCAAAGTCGAAGTAGGTCTTGTCAAACAGGTTGCTGACATTGAGCTGCACCGAGAGCTGGCGCGAGATGTCGTAGCTGGTCATCAGGCTGGCGAGGGTGATGGCGCCCTGGTCGCGGCGTGCTTGCACATCGGTGGAGGTGGTGGTGGTGGCATAGGTGCCGCCTTTCCAGGTAAGGCCGCCGCCGACCTTGAGGGCGTTCCAGTGGCCGGGCAGGCGGTAGGTGGTGTAGAGGTGGGCCATGTTGTTGGGGCGCTGCGATTGCAGGCGCGAGCCGTCGGCCGCGCGGGCGTCGGCCCGGGCAAAGCCTGCAATCAGCTGCCAGCCCCGGGCCAGCTCGCCGGAGACCTCGGCCTCCAAGCCCTTGCTGGTCACGCCTTTCTCGCCCCGGTAGGCGGGGTTGCCGGTGCCGCCAATCATGTTGTCGCCATCTTGCACGGCGACATTGTCCTGGGCGATGCGGAAGACGGCCAGCGAGGCGTTGACCTTGCCGTCCAGGTAGGCGGCCTTGATGCCGGCCTCGTACGACTTGCCAGTCACAGGGTCCAGGTAGCGGCCCTGGCTGTCCTGGTAGTTCTGCGGCTGGAAGATGTCGGTATAGCTGGCGTAGACGGTGTAGGTGGGGTTGAGGTCATACAGCAGGCCGGCGTAGGGCGTGAAGACGTTGTGCTTGCGGGTCTCCGTCAGGCTCTGGCTTTGCCAGCGGGTTTCACGGCCACCGATGATGAGCTTGAGGTCATCGGCCAGCGACAGGCGCAGCGCGCCGTAAACGGCGGTTTGGCGTGTGCGGTCATCGCCCAGCGGACGGAAGTCGCCCCAGACCGGCTCGGGGTAGGAACCATCCCATTCAAAGATATTGCCGACCGGTGTGGCGGTGTAGGCATGGTTGCCGTAGGCGTAGTTGGACTGGCTGCCGGTGAGGCCCACGACAGCCTCATGCTGGCGGCCCAGCAGACCAAACGGCCCGCTGGCCTGCAGGCTGCCACTGTTTTGCGCAAAGCTTTGGCGCGAGTAGTTGGGGTAGGGGCCCAGGCCGAGGCCGGTGTTTTTGTCGGGCTCGTTCAGCAGGTAGAAGAGTTTGGAGGTGTAGTCCGCATCCAGCCGGCTGGCGTTGGCCTTGATGGACCAGCCATTGTCAAAGCGCTGCTCCAGCCCGGCGTAGGTGGTGTTGCTGGTGGTGTTCCATTCGGTCCAATCGGCGCCAATGCTGAAAGAGCGCGGCCAGTGCGTGGCGCTGCCATCCTGGTAAACCATCGGCAGCCCGCCCCAGGTAACGCCGGTGGGGCGCTTGGCCTGGTGCTCCAGCCCGATCCAGGCGGTGGTGTCGGCGGTCAGATCGGCCTCCACCGTAGCCAACAGTGCGCGGTTGCGGGTGTGGTAGCGGTCCAGGTGCGAGTCGCGCTCGTCGGCCATCGCCGCGACGCGGGCGCGGATGCGGCCGTCGTCCGCCAGCGGCGTGCTCAGGTCCAGGGTGGCGCGGCGCTCGTTCCAGGAACCCAGGCTGACGGTGGCCGAGCCGGTGAAGGTTTTGCTGCTGGCGCGTTTGCGCACCAGGTTGACCGAGGCGCCAGGGTTGCCGGCGCCGGTCATCAGGCCGGTGGCGCCGCGCACCACCTCGATGCGGTCATACAGGATGGGGTCGAGCATCGAGGCGCCAAAGAAGTCATTGGCGACATAGGTGGGTACGCCGTCGTACTGGTAGTTGTCGATGTAGAAGCCGCGCGCATCCAGATCGGTGCGGTCGCTGTCGGAGCTGATAACCGAGATGCCGGTGATGTGGCGCGCGGCCTCGCCCAGGCTGGTGATGCCTTGGTCCTCGATCAGCTGGCGCGTGAGCACGCTGACCGATTGCGGCGTTTCGCGCGGCGACAGCTGCAGGCCGGTAGCGGCCGCCGTGCTGCGGATGGTGTAGTTGCCGGTGCCTTCGGTGGTGGCGCTGCGCTCGGCCTGGGCGGTCACGCGCAGCTCGGGCAGTGTGATGCTGGGCGCGCCGTCTGCACCTTCTGCGGCGCTTGTTGCCGCTGCGGCCTGGGGTGCGGCTTGTGCCACCCGGCGCACCAGATAGCTGCCACTGGCATCGCGCTGGGCCTGCAGCGGCAAGCCCGCCAGCAGGCTGCTGAGCGCCTGGCCCACATCTGCGGCACCTTGCACGCCTGGGCTTTGCAGGCCGGCAACGGTACCGGGCGCGAAGGAGATCAACGTGCCCGATTCTTGCCCCAGGCGGTTGAGCGCTGCGGCCAGCGGGCCGGCGGGGATGGAATAGCTGCGGGTGGCTGGGGCTACTGGGGTGGCAGAGGCGCTGGCGGAGGGCTGGGCCTGCGCGGTGTGCGGCAAGGCGGCCAGGCTGGCACCGGTGGCCACACCGAGGCTGAGGCACAGCAGGTGGGCGGAGAGCGCGGTGCCACGGGGCGCGGCGGGGGCGGAGAAACGAGAGCGGAGCATGCGGAGAGTCCCGGTTGGTACAAGCTGGTTGCAGCGCGCCGCAATGGTTTTGCGGCACTTCTGCAGGGCTTGACACGCGGGTTGAGCCAATTGGCCACCTTTTTTTGGAAGCGCTTGGTGATGCGTATGAAAACTAGGGACCCTCGCCAAGCGGGATGGACGCGAATCGTCCGAGCCCGCGTTCAGACCACCGCAGGGAGTTTTGCAGAGGGTCCCTAACTTTTCTCGGCCGTCCTCTCGACCGTCACCCACCAGCGCGTGCGGCTGCTGATGCGCACGGGCAAGGCACGGCTGAGCGCTGCCAGCACCTTGTCGGTATCCGCCAAGGGGTAGCTGCCCGATACGCGCAAGGCTGCAGCCTCGGGCGTGCAGTGCAGGCGGCCAGGGCGGTAGCGGGCCAGCTCGGCGATGAAGTCGCCCAGGCGCATATCGTCGGCCACCAGCATGCCCTGGGTCCAGGCCAGGTCGGCAGCGGGGGCGGCGGCCTCGCGCAGCAATCGGTCGGCGGCGATGCGGCCTTGCTCGCCAGCAGCCAGGCGCAGGGTCTGGCGCATGTCGTTGCGCAGTTGCAGTTCTACCTGGCCCTCTTGCACCTGCACCAGGGTGTCGTCCGCATACTGGCGCACGGTAAAGCGGGTGCCAATGGCGCGTGCCCAGCCTTGGCGGCTGCGCACGCGCAAAGGGCGGGCCTGGCCGGTGGCCGGGTCGGGGCTGGGGTCGGCAGCGCTTTCAATCTGGATCTCACCGGCGCGCAGCACGATCAGGCGTTCGCTGCTGCTGTAGCGCAGGTCCACCGCCGAGGCGGTATTGAGCAGCAGGCGGGTGCCATCGGCCAGCACCGTGCGCTGCTGCTCGCCAGTGGCGGTTGCCAGATCAGCGCTGGCGCTGCGCCAGGCCTGCTGGCCCAGCGGGCTCTGGCCCAGGGCCAGCAAGCCGCCGGCACCGGCACCGATCGCCACCGCCAAACGCACTGCATGGCGGCGCGACAAGGCGGGTGAGGCCAAAGTCTGCACCGCCACTGCCGTGGGCACGCCGCGCAATTGGCCATCGACCTGCGCAATGCGCTGCCAGGCCTGGGCGTGCAGCGGGTCGGCATCCAGCCAGCTTTGCCATTGCTGGCGCTTGCGGCGGGCGGCGCTGCTGTCGCCGGGCTCCAGATCCAGCAGCCAGCGCACGGCGGCCTGGGCGACCGCTGGGGGGATGGCGGAGGGCATGGCACCGGCCAGCGGGGTTGCGCCCAGCGGCAGCGCGCCGGGCAGGTCGTCGGGTGGGGCCATCTCAGTCCTGGTCCGCAAAATAGCAGCGCTCTGCGGCTGCGGCCAGGTGGCGGCGCACGCTGGTGCGCGAGATGCCCAGCTGCTGGGCGATTTCTTCCTGCGTCAAATCCTCCAGCCGCCACAGCAAAAAGGCCTGGCGGGCCACAACGGGCAGGCCGCCGAGCAGGCGGTCCATCGCCACCAGGGTCTCCAGCACCATCAGCTGCGCATCGGGCGGCGGGGCCACGGGCTCGGGCAGCAGCGCCAGTGCATCGAGGTAGGCGCGCTCGATCTGCCGGCGCCGCAGGTGGTTGGACAGCAGGCGCTGCGCAATCGTGGTGAGGTAAGCGCGCGGCTCCAGCAGCGCTTGCAGTTGCTGGCGCTGGGTGCCCAGCACGCGCACAAAGGTGTTTTGGGCCAGATCGGCCGCATCCCAGGCGCAGCCCAGCTTGCGCCGCAGCCGGGCCACCAGCCAGCTGTGGTGCGCCTCGTACAGGGCCTGCACCGGATCGACGGAAGGAGAGGGCGGGTGGCCGCTGAGGGAGGGCATGGTGTGCCGGGTGGTTGCGAAATGAGAATGGTTCTTATTATAGGTGTCTTCAGGTCCGGACTGCATGCGCGGCGATGGCGGTCTGCACCGGGTCAGTGGCGGCGGCGGATGGGGGGCACAGGAATATTCACGGGGAGGTGACGGCCTGCTGCTGTTGGCTGCCGGTCCGCGCAACCGTGCGGCTGGATGAACCCTCCCAAACGCTTATCGCCGTCCATGGCGCATGCCGGTGTGCGCCCTATGTTGATGCCCACTCATCACACAGCCACGCCCCTGGCAACGGATTTGCAGTGCTTGCCAGGGCTTGGCGATGGCGCAAGCGATTACTGCGCATGGGCGCGCTGCATTTTGCCGCGCGCCACTCCCTACCATGGATTCTTTCCGTCAACCAAAACAAAGAGGTAGAAATCCCACTTCATTCACTAAATTGATCTTTTTTCCAGAACTTTTTCAAAAACCAATGAGAAATTAAAAAAAGCAAAATGAGAAAAGCCGGTCCTGCAAACACAATCTCCAGAGAAATTAGTTACCAACGCAAAATGGAGAAACACTATGCATGATGCCTTGAACCGCACACGCCGACGTAAGGCAGTCCTTCAAAGCTTGACCGCGACCGTACTTGCCTGCTCGATCGGCATGGCCTATGGCGAAGTTTATGCCCCGGACAGCTTCGCTGCTGCCGGTGGCACCAACCTTGAAACGATGGTCATGGTCAAGGACACGAGCCAACGTGTGATGGTGGGAGGCTTGTTCACGACCGTCGAAGGCCAGGCCGGCTACCAGGGTGTGGCGCGCTTCAATACCGATGATTCGCTGGACACGGCTTTCAAGGTAATGACCGATGATTTCGTCAAAGCCATTGCCATTCAGCCCGATGGCAAGATCCTGATTGGTGGCCAGTTCCATTGGGTGCGCCCCACGGGCAGCTCCACGAATACGACTTTCTGGGGCATTACCCGTTTGAACGCCGACGGTACCTTGGACGCCAGCTTCCAAAATGCACCGGCAGGCAAGGTCAAATCCAACCACAATGTGCGCGGTATTGCCGTGCAGGCCGATGGCAAGATCATCATTGGCGGTTATTTCACGCAGATCGATGGCGTTGCGCGCAACTACCTCGCCCGCTTGAATGCAGATGGCTCACTCGATACCAGTTTCACGCCCGCCGTCAATGGCTATGTGGAAGATGTGAAGCTGGACGCGGCCGGCAATATTCTGATTTCCGGATGGTTCACGTCGGTACAAACGGCCCAGCGTTGGGGTGTCGCCCGGCTGAAGGCCGATGGCTCCCTGGATACGAGCTTCAACGCCAATGCGAGCCCGAATGGCGCCAATGGCGGCAGCTGGCCGGTGTACCAGTTGGCATTGCAGAGCAACGGACAGATCCTGTATGCCGGCGGCACGCTGAAATACGGTGCTGAGGTGCATCGCGGCGTAGCGCGCCTGAACAGCGACGGTACCGCAGACAGCTCCTTCCAATCGGCCGTCAATGACTGGGGCACCTCGGTGGCCGTTCAATCGGTGAGCGGCGAAGAAAAAATTCTGGTGGGCGGCAGTTTCACGGTCGCAGGCCAGCGTGCCATCGCCACGGACGCCGTGGTGGGCACCGATTCGCCGCGCCGGGGCGTGGTGCGCTTCAACGCAGACGGTACCGTGGACGACACCTTCGATACCTCTGCCGGCACCGATACCAAGGTGTGGGCGGTGCTGCCCAACAATGATGGCAAGGTCTACATCGGCGGCACCTTCAATGTGGTGACGGGTACGGTGCGGCACGGCGTCGCCCGTCTGGCGCCTCTGGACCCGACGACCCAGGTCATTCCGTTCCTGGCGCCCCAGCCTTCTGTGTACTCGGTGCAAGGGGCGGCGGCCGGTGCTGTGATCAATTGGCAGTCTGCGCCACCGGTGACGAGCAGCGCCAATCTACCGGTGACCTATACCACGTCAACGCCGGCCATCTGTGCCGTGGATGCCAATACCGGCGTGGTGACCTTGGCTGCTCCGAAGCCAACGGCCGACGGCGATTGCACGATCACCGCGAATGCAGAAGCGGGCGAGCAGGTGGTGGGTGGCACGACCTACCAGGTGAGCAAGGCCACCCCGGTGACGCAAAGTCTGCGCATTGTGCTGCTGAAAGCCCAGACCATCAGCTTCCCATCGCAAGCCGGGCAGGATGTGTCGGCAGGTCCGTTCCCGCTGACCACGCCCGCCACGGCGGATTCGGGTCTGCCCGTGGCCTATAGCAGCTTGACCCCCAGCATCTGCACGGTGACCGCTGCAGGCGTGGTGACGCCAGTGGCGGCCGGTACCTGCCGGATTGCGGCCGACCAGGCGGGCAATAGCGAGTTCTCGCCGGCCCAGCAGACGGTGGCGGACATTGCGCTGTCTGGCGCGGGCGGTGAGCTGCCCCAGCAACCCACAGTTGCCACGCCGGTGCCCGCATTGGGCGCTACGGGCCTGGGTCTGCTGGGCGTCATGAGCGCCCTGCTGGGGGCAGTGGCACTGCGCCGCCGTCAGCGCCAGCTGTAACCCTTGCCGGTATGCACCAACCCGCCGTTGGACGGGCGGGTTGGGCAGTTCTCTGGAGCCACCTGAGGTGGCTCTTTTTTTTTATGGGTTCGTCAGCGGCAGACCCAGGTCGGGATGATGGCAGTCGCAGACCGGTCCATCGTGGCAGTCCAGACCGGCTGGATGCCGCCATGGGGTGGAGGCCGGCCATGCAGGGCCGCTGCGCGATGGCTGCAGCGCTGCAGGGTGGCTTGCGCATGGGGTGCGGAGGCGGAGGCGGAGGCGGGCAGGGCGCCGTGGGGGCGGTGGGCCGTTGTCTGGAAGCCCAGCGCGGGCCCACATCGCTCGATGAGGGCATGGGGCCATGAAGCTGCGGGGCTTGCCGCATGCCGGAGAGCAGGCCTGGCGCCGCCAACCGCGCGTGTCCACGGGGTGGCAGACGCTTTCTTGGCCCTCCCTACAGCAGTGTCTGGCGTACCAGTGTGAATACGGACGGGCCGGCCGCCCTCCGATAAAAAAAGGGAGTTGCACCCTGCAACTCCCTTTTTAGCGAAGACCTGCGCGATCAGATGCGCTGGCGGCGGCGCAGTGCCAGGCCGCCCAGGCCAGCGCTCAGCAGACCCAGCAGGGCCAGGCCGGCAGCGCCCAGCGTGGGGACTGGGGTAGCGGGCGAGACCACGGGCGCAGTCTGCAAGGTCACGCTTTGCACCACGCGGGCCGCTGCGTTATAGATGGTGGAGCCTACCGTGCCACCGCCTTGGTCGGCAGCGATCTGGCATTCACCGACGGCCACCGGCGTGATGGTCGTGCCCGATACCGTGCAGACTGCAGGCGTCAAGCTGGTGTAGGTCACGGGCAGCGTCGAGCTGGCCGTGGCCACCGGGTTCAGCGGGAAAGCACCATCGGCAATCCGGCGTGGGCTGGTTTGCGCGGGGAAGGTGATGGTCTGGTCCGTGGCAACAGGCGGCTCGCCGGTACATGCTGCGGTCACATAGAAGTCGGCCATCGCCGCCATGGCGCACACGCCATTGGCGCAGTCATTGGTGGCTTGCAGACCATCGAGCATCAGGCCGATGGTGTTCTGGCCACGGCTGAAACCGGGGATGGCAGGCGTCGTCGTGGCTTGGAACGAACCATAGCCGTTAGGCAGGTAGAGGCTGGCGTTGTCGAACACCGGAGCGCCGCCTGCAGGCTGCACAAACACGGAATTGCCATAGTCGTCAAACGCAAACCGGCCATCGAGCTTGATGGACGCCAGATCGACGTTGTTGCCCACGTTGATGGGTTGGTTCATCACGAACACAGAGGCGTGGTAACCGGCCTTGGCCTGCCCACTCGCAGCGGGGTAAGGCAGTCCGGGCACATCGCTGGCGGCCGGGTTGGTGGTGCCAGGGCTGATCCAGCGCGCGTTGGTTTCCTGGCCTGCTGGCAGCGAAGAAGGCTTGACGTAGGCGCCCGCCCAGCTGTAGTCGTCGAACAAGGGCTGCTCGACATTCTCCAGGGCGGTGCCAGCCGCATTCGTGCGCCAGGTCCATTTCCAATCACGTGCGTTGGTGGTGAACGGGCCGACGCGAACGGTCTGGCCTGCGGTATTGCCGGCAGGGCAGATCAGCGCTGCCGTGGGTTGCGGCGGTGGCGGAGTCAGGCAGTCCGCCGTGATTTCCATGTCGAGCATCATGCCGGTGGGCCAGGTCGCCGTCGTGCCATCGCCGTCCAGAGAAATCGCAATGGTGTTGTCACCGTAGTAAAAGCCGAGGTTGCCATCGTCCATGTTGATGGCCTGCGGCGAGGTCCAGCCATTGATCATGGCCGTGCTCTTGAACCAGTTGGTGGTGTTGGAGACGCCGCCGGGCAATGTCGTGGGTTTGACGAGGAGACGGCCATCAAAGTCAGCGCCGCCCGTGCCGACGATCTTGATGGAGGCCAGGTCCACATCGGAGGCCACGGTAATGGGTTCGGTGCGGATGAATGCCACGCGGCCGGCAGTCCAGGCGCCATTGGCGGTGTCGCCGGTGACGTTCACGACCGGATCCCCGTCTCCGCCGGTACCGAAGGACAGCCAGTGACCCTGCAAGGGCTGGCCGGCCAATGTGCCCGCACCCGTGCCATGGGTCACACCGGTGGGATCGAAATAGGTGCCCAACCCCGTCCAGCGCTTGTCGAGCACGGTGGCCATGGGGTTGCCGCCTGGATCAGTCACATACTTGGCATCGCTGGTCCAGCCCGATGCCGCCGTGGTGCTGACCCGCAACGGGGCGCCACAAGCCAAGGTGGCGGCCTGCACGGCCCCCATGGCGAACAGCCCCAGAACCGTAACCGTGATCGGTCCTACCGCTTTGTGCAGGGTCGGCGCACCTGTGATTCGAGCATTCTTCATTCATTACTCTCTCGTGAAAAAAATAGGGTTGACAGCCCAAAGTTGCAAACCGATGACGCAAGACCGGACGGGAGCCATCGCGGCGCTTGCTGGGGCCTCCTGCCCCTGCTCGCGTTAGAAACAGAACCCGTTTGGAAAGGCTTGGGGCAGAGACTATTTCTCTTGTCCAAAAGCAGGTTGGCCATCACCTTTGAGCGCATATAGCCTGTCGCTGTAATATGTATTTCTAATCCTGGTTGTGAATGTTTGGAAATATTCAAAAGGATTTGCTTTAACGAGGCTGACTATAAAAATAGTAAGAAAACAACAGATGGCAGGCGCGCTGAAGCCTTGTGCATTCTCTATGGTGCAACCGGAAATATATTATTTAATCAATACCTTCTGAAGATTATTGATCGTTGGTTTAATGCAGATAGTCTTTGTTTTAAAAATCGCTCTGTGACCATGCATGCGCGCCATCGGCGTGGCTACCGGCGGCGGTAAAACATTTGCTTTTGTTTAAAAATCTTTGGATTTATTGCTGGTGAGTTCGAGGTTTGCAACATTTTCTAAATGATTGTTGCAAATTTCCATGCGTTTGATATATATGACTCCGTGGGTGGCTTGGTCAACCCGCCAGGGTTGAATTGTTTTCGTTGCCGCGAAACTCAAACGCTAGGAAAAAATGATGAATACCAGTTTCTCAAAGGTTTTTATATTGCTTTCTTTGGGGGCCGCTTCCCAGGCATGGGCTGCCGACTGCGTGGTCGGCATAAACGCCGCGGGCACCTGCACCGTGCCTGCGGGCGCCACCACAGCCGTCTTTGAGGTGTGGGGCGGCGGCGGCGGGGGCGGATCGAAGGACGCTAATTCCATTGGCTTGCCAAGCAATGGTGTTGGCGGCGGAGGGGGCTCCTACTGCAAGGTGACATCCCAGGTCACGCCGGGGAGCACGTTGACGGTGCGGGTAGGCACGGGCGGCACTGCCGGTGTGCCCAGCGCGGGTGATTGGATGCGCCCTGGCACCTCCAGTACCGGTGGCGGGCTTTCCGCCGTTACCGGTGTGGGTGTCAGTGGTGTGACGGCCAACGGGGGAGGTGGCGGAGGGGGAAGCACGATTTGGAGCGACTACGATTTTGGGAGAGGCCAACCAGGACGCGGTGCAACTGCAGTGAGCGGAGGCGCAGGAGGTGATGGAGGCAACAACGGTCCGTACAAATCGGCTCCTGGCGGGGGCGGCGGAGCAGGCGCTACCGGAGGGGCAGGGGGCAGGGGTGGCGCGGGAATCAATGGTGGCCAGGGGTCTGACGGGGGACCTTGGGATGGGGTGTTTATAGGCCCAGGTATTGCGGGTGGGGATGGAGGAGACGGTAGCGATGGCGGCGATGGGGGCCCAGGGGGCGCTGGTACCGTTCCCGGCGCAGGCGGTGCCGGAGGAACAGCCGGATTTGGCGGATCGGGGGGGACAGGGGGTGAAGGCTCCCCAGGAGAGGGGTGGGGGCCCAACGGCAATCCAGGTATGGACGGCACACCTGGCACCACAGGCGCTGACGGCGAGACCCTGGCAGGGCCGCTGGCGGTGGAGGCATGCAGCGGTGAAGGACTGGGCGGCGCCGATGGTGCTGGCGCCAATGGAGGCAGTGCGGGAGGCCCCAGTGCGGACGCCGGCAGCGGCGGCGCGGGCGGCCAGCCGGGTCAGCCGGGCCTGGTGAAGATCAGCTTTGCTGGCGCCCAGACCCTTACTTTTCCGCCGCAACCCACTGCTCACCAGACAGACGGTGGCCCATTCCCGGTCGAATTTGCCGCTACGTCCAACGCGGGATTGCCTGTCAGCTACACCAGCCTTAGCCCTGACATTTGCACCGTCGCAGGCAACATCGTGACCCCGTTGGCCGCAGGCACCTGCACGGTGGCGGCCGACCAACCCGGAGGCGTTGTAGGGGGTGTCACGTATCCGGCAGCCAGCCAGGTGGTGCAGCGCATTACCATCACCGCTGCGCAAACGCCCAGCGTCAGCGGTGTGAAGGCCGTGCCGGCATTGGGCACCTGGGGCATCGGTCTGCTGATGGCATGGTTCGGTGTCATCGCCTATCGCCGTCGAAGCGAGTGACAGGGGGCCAGAGCGCAATAGTTGCGTGGGCTCCATCGCGAATGTGTGCCCCTGGCCGGCGCGCGCTGCCACCGATTAAAGGGGCTCGCCAGGCAATGTCCCGAGGGTCTGTTGAACGGCAGTGGTGCGCTACGGCAGCGTTGGGCCGGGAGGGCGGGGAGGGCCGGGCACTGTCGGCCTTCCCCTCAAAAGAGATTGACGAAATGCACAACCGCCGACCAGGCCAGCTCCAGCAAAGCCCATGCGGAATACAGGCCGTTCACCAGGACCACGGACACGACCACCAGCGCAACAGCACCTAGCACCTCAGCGATGAGCCGCACAGCCTTCATGGGGTGAATGCTCCTAAAAAGCCCATGTTCCCATGGGCATGGCGGTACCTGAAGCTGTTTTGACGCCTGAATCCTTGCCCATTTCAGGGCGCTGATGCGCGGAGCCGCCGCCCCATGGAAGCCAACTGCGCGGCCGCCTGGCGGCAACGGACGGCGTGCCCCGGAGGTATGCGCGGATGTGGGCGTGGCTCCGGGCGTGGCTGCGCGTGCGCGTGCCAGCGGCCATCGGGCCACCGGCCGTCTTCAGGCGTCATCCCTTTTTGGATTGCTTCAGATGCTGCTCCACCGCCGCTGCGCTGGTTCCCACTGCCTGGACGGCTGCTTTCAGCTGTTCAGCGCTGACGTTGAATTTTTTCGACCAATCTCGCAGTTCGTAGTCTTCGTTCACATTGATTCGCGTGCGGTCTTGGCCGCCGGGCTTGGTCTTGTCATCGGACATGAAGGGTCTCCTTTGTCCATGGCTTGGGATGCCATGCGCCATCACATCGTCCACGGTGTGCAGGGCTGCAGCGGCCAGAGGGGCCACTATTCCATTGCCAGCAGACACCTACAGATGGACCTGTGGACATTGCAGATTGTTGCGCAAGCAAGTGATTTCGACCGGACAAACGGTAGCGATTGTCGAGCAATCAGGGATGAAATAAGTTATTGATTTAGCTTAAATTTCGTGTGCGTAATGCTTGTATTTTGTTGCAGGCCCGTTAACATTTCTGTCCATGGGACCTGGGAGACAAGCATGTCAGATTCTGCTGAAGATGAGGGAACGCCGGACTCCTATTTAAAGGCGTTGAAGGCGGAAGGCGCCGAGCTGTTGATGCATGCGGGCAAGGACGATGTGCATGCCAGAGCACGGCTGTCGGTGATTGATGCGAAGATTGACCAGCTGACCCGCCCCATGACGGGTGGGTACGGGGGAGGGCGTCAGGTTTGAGCACTGTGAGGCCTTGGGCAGGTTCGGCGCCGATGGGTTGCTGGTACCTTGCCATGGAGGTTGAAGCCGAGGTGTTCAGTGTGGGCTAATGGCTCAAAGAGGAGCCGCCATGGCTGATGGTGGACAACACAGGGCTAGGCCTCTGATCTGCGTTTGTTACGTTTTTCCGCCATGGCCTTCAGCACCGGCTGAGTATCCACGCATCCACGCTGGATGGGCTCCGGCATGCACCTGTTCGGCGGCAGCCAGCAAGCGCGTCTCTGCTTTCGACAGACCCGCCAACGGTTTGTTAAGTCATAGCCGAACAATGGGCTCCTCCCCGTTGTGCTGAAGCTAAAGTAGCTGTCCCACAAGCGCTATCTGCCGGCCTGCACCGGCGTTGGCCTGTATGGCGATGCGCGCAATGTGGCTTTGGCGGCGCGGGTGAATGGGAAGCCGTCGCCGCTGTCTATTCGACCTTCGCGCCAGACAGGCGGATGACTTCTTTCCAGCGGTCTGCATCTTTTTGCATATAGCTGGCGAAGGCGGCGCCCTCCGAGTAGATGATGTCCAGGCCCTGGGATGCCAGGCGCTTGCGCAGCGCGGGCATGTTCATCACCTGTCGCAGGCCTTGCTGCAGGGTGTTGACAACCTCTGGCGGCAGCTCGGCGGGGCCCAGGATACCGAACCAGGCGACCCCCTCAAAGCCTTGGAAACCAGACTCTGCCACGGTGGGAACATCGGGCAGCAAGGCCGTTCGCTGCGGGCTGGTGACCGCCAGGGGGCGCAGCGCCCCCGACTGGAAATGCGCCAGCAACGCGGTGGGGGGCAGTGCCACCATCTCGGTGCGGCCGGCGATGGTATCTTGCACGGATGCGGCAATGCCGGGGTAGGGAATATGCGTGATGTCGATGCCCGCCGATGCCTTGAGCAGCTCCATCGTCAGCTGGCCCGTGCCGCCGACACCCGGGGAGGCGTAGTTCAGTGCGCCTGGCTTGGTTTTGGCTGCATCAATCAGGGCCTGGAGACCGGTGGCAGGTACACGGCTATGGACAGCAATCACGTTGGGCGCGCTCACCAGGTTGGCGACGGGTGTGAAGTCCTTGACCGGGTCATAACCTACCTTCGGGTAGATATAGGGGTTGATCGTGTGGGTGGCCCCGGTGCCCATCATCAGCATATAGCCGTCAGCCGGAGCGCGGGCAACCTGCTGGGTGGCGATGATGCCGTTCGCGCCGGGCCTGTTGTCGACCACGACGGGTTGGCCCAGCACCTTGCCGAGCTGATCGGCGATCTGGCGCGAGACAATGTCCATCGTGCCGCCGGGGGGCTGGGATACAACCAACCTGACAGGCTTGGTGGGCCATGCCTGCGCCAGGGCGGAGCCGGCCATCGCCGCCAATGCAGCGCTGAGAATCAATGTCGGGATGGTCTTCATCGGTGGTCTCCTGGGGACGGTGGATCGGTGCAGCTGCTTCAGTGCAAGCGTTTGATCCAGGCTGCCAGCGCCTGGCAGACCTGCTCGGGTTGCTCGGGCACCAGTGCGTGGCCGGCGTTGTCAATGACCTGGATGGTCACCCGCTCGCCCAGGCTTTGCCGGAGAAACTGCGCCAGGCGGCGCGGCGCAACAGTGTCCTGCGCGGCCTGCAGATCCAGAATGGGTGCGCTGCCACAGGCAAAGAAGTCATCGACCGGTGTGGCGGCCTCGGCTTCCCGCTGCATGGCCTTGGTCTGGGGATGCCAGCCTTCCAGCCATACCGATGGGTCATGGCCTGGCGCAAAAAACGCATGGCGGAGGTGTTCGAGGCGTTGCACCGTGGGCAACGACAGGTCGCCGCTCGCGTAGACCGAGCGCAGCACTTCGGGGTCGAACGGAGAGCCGCCCTCGGGCGTCTTGCCGGTAGATGCTGCGAGCAGTGCGACACCGCGCACCAGCTCGGGCCGGTCAGTGGCCAGGGTGCGGGCGACAAAGTTGCCAAAGGCATGGCCCGCCACCGCCACAGGTGCCAGGGCCTCGGCCTCGATCACTGCTGCAACATCGGCTGCCAGGTCATGCAGGTTGAGCCCCTGCATGGGCCCTTGGCTCGCGCCAATGCCGCGCGGCAGCGGGCGAATGATGCGCAAGCCCTCTGCGGCCAGCAGGCGGGTCAGCTGGTCGAAATCCGCCGGGCCGCGCCCCACCGATGGCAGCAGAACCAGCGCCGGGCCACTGCCTTCGTCGAAGTAGGCAAGCGTGGCGGGGCCGGGATGGATGACTTTGGCAGTGGTGGCGGGGAATGGCATAGGGCTTGTGGTGGACCGTGGTGAAAGGGCAGCGCCGTTGGCAGAAGGGGGACCAGCGGGGCCTTGGCAGAGGGCCCGCGTGGGTGCCGGTTTCAACGCGCCGTTGTAGAAAGCACGCTGGGCCTGCAGGCTAGGCAGTTTTTTGCTGTGATGCGGCAAAGCCTTCCAGGGCCAGGCCGTAGGCCAACAGGTCGTGCATCTTTTTTTTCAGGCCATGCGTCAACAGCACGCGGGCATGCCGCCGCAGCAACGGGGTTTGCTGCATCAGCAAGCGCGCGTGCTCCCAGGCGCGCGGCAAGACCTGCTGCGGCGCGACGACCTCATTGACGAGGCCCCAGGCCAGCGCCTGCTCGGCGTTCAGCGTCTGCCCGGTGAGCAGAAAATAGCGCCCTCGGTTGGCACCCATCAGGTGCGGAAAGACGACATGCACGCCATCACCGGGCAGCAAGCCGGCGGTGAAGTGGGCCGAGTCCTGGAACGCAGCGGTGTCTGAGGCAATGGTGATGTCGCTCAGCAGCGGGATTTCGGCATGGCGGTAGGCGGGGCCGTTGATGGCACTGATGACGGGCACCTCGATGTTGAGCAGGTTCATCTGCAGGTGCTTGCCTTCCCAACCAATCGGGTACCACTGCGCAGGGGTGACTGGTTTGCGCTTGTGGTTGTGGCCTTCGGCGCCGACGCGCGGGCCGCTGAACGTATCACCGGTGCCGGTGAGGATGATGACCTCGTTGTCCGGGTCGCGCCCTACATCCAGAAAGGCCTGCTCCAGTTGCGCATGGGGCTCCAGGCTCCAGTGCAGCGGGCCCTCATCGGTGTGGAAGCGCATCTCGAGGATGCCATCTTCGCGGCGCATCTTGATCATCGAATACTGATCCGCATAGGACGCAAATTTGCTCATGGTGGTGGGCCTTTCCTGGTGGGGGATAGCAGTGCCTGTCAACCCAGAAACCGTTGCACCGCCTGCGAGAACGCGTCAGCGGCTTCGACGTTGGAGATATGCGCGGCATCCAGCGCCAGCACTGCGCCGCTTTGCACCTGGTTTGCGAGGAACTGGCCGTGCTCTGGTGGGGCAGCTTGGTCTTTGTTGCCCACGATGACCAGCACGGGATGGGCAATGTTGGGCAGGCTGGCGCGAAAATCCATGTCGCGAATAGCGGCGCAGCAGGCGGTGTAGCCCGCAAGAGAAGTGGCGAGCATGTCGGCCTTGAAACGTGCGACGGTATCGGGATGCAAGAGGGTGAATTCGGGCGAGAAGAACCGTGCCATCACGCCATCGGCAATGTTGGCAATGCCGCCCTCGCTGCGCAGGATGGTGATGCGCGCTTGCCAAAACTGCGGCGAGGCGGTATGGGCATTGGTGTTGGCCAGCACCAGCTTGTCAAAGCGATCGGCAGCGTGGATGGCCAGGTGTATGCCGACCATGCCGCCCATTGACAGCCCGCAAAAATGCGCCTTGGCAATACCGAGATGGTCCATCAGCGCGATGACGTCCTGGCCCAGTTGCGCCATCGTGTAAGGCCCCGGCTCGCCCGACGAGGCGCCGTGGCCCCGGGTGTCATAGCGCAGCACACGGTAGTGGGCGAAGAGCGGGCGCTGCGGCTCCCACATGGCCATGCTGGTGCCCAGCGAGTTGGAGAGCACGAGTACCGGCTTGTCTGCGCCGGCCGTCTCGTCAAACGCGTAATGGATGTGGCTGTGGTTCAGGTGGGCAGTGGGCATGCTTCAGACTCGGGGCAAGGTGTTGGAGAACGAGGGGCGCCGCAGCAGCCGCTGGTGCAGCGATGCCAGGTTGGGCAGCTGGCTGGGCCAGTCCAGCTCAGGGAAACGGAACAGCAGCCAGCCCAGCGTGGAGCCCACGGCAATATCAGCCAGGGTGAAGACATCGCCCATGCAAAAGCGCTGCTCGCCCAGCTGCTCGGACATGGTGGCCAGCGCGTGGGATATCTTGGTGTTTTGCCGCTGGGTCCAGCTGGCGTCGCGCAAATGCGATTCACGGACATGGGCCTCCCAGCGCACGAGGATGCCGGCATCGAGCACGCCATTGGCCAGCGCCTCCCAGCAGCGAACGTCGGCGCGCAGGCGCGGATGCGCGGGAATCAGGGGGCACCGGTCGGAGAGGGCGTCGAGGTACTCGGCGATCACCGCAGAGTCGTAGAGCGGAGTGCCGTCTTCAAGCACCAGGCAGGGGATCTTGCCCAAGGGGTTGAACTGGAAGATGGGGGAATCCTCCGCCATGACGTCGCCGATCGTGAATTCGAAGGGGATGTTTTTTTCAGCGAGTACCACCCGGACCTTGCGGGTGTAGGGGCTGGCATGGGAGCCAATGAGTTGGAGTGGCATGGAATAAAGCAGAGTAGGGAGCAACTGGACCAAGGGGCAGGCGGCGGCGCGGCTGGCGATTCAGCCGATGTACATGCCGCCATTGACGTTGATGGTTTCGCCCGTCACATAGCTGGCCATGCCGGAGCAGAGGAAGGCGATGACCGAGGCGGCTTCTTCAGGCTCACCAAAGCGTTGCAGCGGGATGGCGTCTTTGACGGCACTGCCCCGGTGCGCCACCATGGCGCTGGCCATGGCGGTGTTGATCAAGCCGGGAGAGATGACGTTGACGCGGGTGGCAGGGGCCAGCTCCAACGCCAGGCTTTTGGCCAGGCCGATGACACCGCTTTTGGCGGCGGCATAACCGGCATGCATGGCGCTGCCACGGCTGGCGGCAACGGATGCCACCAAAACGATGGCGCTGTGGGGCCGCAGGTGCGGGATGGCGGCCTGGCACAGATGAAAGCAGCCATCGAGGTTGACGCTCAGCATGCGCTGCCATTGCTCCGTGCTTAAGTCGGCCACCAGGCCTTCGCGGTAGATATAGATGCCGGCGCAGTGGATGACACTGTCGATACCGGCGAAGCGGGCAGCCGCCTGGGCCAGCACAGAGGCGCATGCTTTGGCGTTGCAGACATCCAGCGGCAAGGCCAGGATGCGGTCGGGGGATGCGCCTTGCTCTGCCAAGGCCTGCAGCGTGGGCTTGAGCATCTCTGCGCTCAGGTCCGTCAGCACCAGCTGGGCGCCCGCCCGGTGCAGGAGCTGGGCAGTGGCTGCGCCAATGCCCCCGCCCGCGCCGGTAATCAGAACGGTTTTTCCATGGAAATCGATCATGCTGCTCCTGGTTGTTGTGGGGTAAACGGTGGGTAGGCTCAGTTCAGCTTCACGCCCGAGAGCCTCACCTTGTTTTGCACGACAGCGCGCTCCTGCTGCAGGTAGTGCTTGAACTGGGCTGGCGTTTCGCTGACCGCATGGAGCGCGTACGGGGCCATGTGCTGTTGCTGGAAATCGCCTCTGGCGGTGATGGCCTGGATGTCCCGGCTGATCTTGTCTCTGAGCTGCGCGGGCAACTTGCCCGGCGCCAGGATGGCCATGTAGAAACTGGCTTCGAAATCGGCAAAGCCTGAGTCCTTGAAGGTCGGAACGTGGGGCAAGGATTGGGCGCGGTTCGGCCCGGACACTGCGAGTGCGACCAGCTTGCCGCTGTCGACATAGGGGGCGAGGACCGACACGGCGCCGAATGCCGCTTGCACCTGGTTGCCCAGCAGCGCGGTGATGACCGGCGCCAGGCCTTGGTACGGGGCGTTGAGAACCTGGATGCCTGCTTGCTGCGCCCACCATTCCATCGATAGGTGGGTGATGTTGCCCAGCCCGGTTGAACCATAGGCGATTTCGCCACGATGGGCTTTGGCGTGTGCAATGAACGCATGCAGGCTCCGCACGCCTAGCGAGGGCGGCACCACCAGCACCATGTGTGAGACGGCCACGCGGCCGATGGGCGTGAAGCCGTTGACGGGGTCATAGGGCAGCTGGGTGTAGAGCTGTGGGTTGAGCGACAGCGTGGAGTCGCTGGCGAGCATCAGGGTGTGGCCATCGCCGGGTGCATGGGCCACGAGGTTGGCCGCAATGATCTCGTTGCCGCCGGGGCGGTTGTCCACCACCACCTGCTGTTTCCAGGTAGCCGCCAGCTCGGTCGCCAGTGCGCGTGCCATCGCGTCCATCGGCCCGCCTGCAGGTACTGGCACGACGATGCGCACCGGGCGCGCCGGGAAATCACTGGCCAGCGCCGGCAGGCAGGTGTTGGCCATGATGCAGGCGAGGATGAAGGGTGCGAGGCGGAGCGGCTTTGGTATGGGCATGCTGGGCTTTGGCTGTGCACAGCGTGGATTAGCGGGACAGCCAGCCGCCATCGACGGCAATGGTGTAGCCCTGTACATAGTCGGCCGCGCTGGAGGCGAGGAACACAGCCGGCCCGGCCATGTCGTGCGGAGTGCCCCAGCGGCCGGCGGGAATGCGCTCGACGATGGCCTGGTTGCGCGCCGTATCGCTGCGCAGGTCGGCACTCATCGGGGTGGCCATGTAGCCGGGCGCCAGCGCGTTGACATTGATGTTCATGCCTGCCCATTCGTTGGCCAGCAAACGCGTCAGGCCCATTACCGCGCTTTTGGAGGCGGTATAGGACGGCACTTTGATGCCGCCCTGGAACGACAGCATGGAGGCGATGTTGATGATCTTGCCGCCGGTCTTTTGCGCGATGAATTGCTTGGCAGCGGCCTGGCAAAAGAAGAACACCGTGCGGATGTTGAGATCCATCACCTCGTCCCAGTCGGCTTGCGAGAAGCTGAGCGCATCGCCGCGCCGGATGGCGCCGGCGTTGTTGACCAGCACATCGATGTGGCCGAAGGCCTGAACCGCCTGTGCGATGACGGCGTCGATCTCGGGCAGTTGGGAGATATCGTTGCTCAGCCCCAGAAACCGTCTGCCTTCGGATTCGACCAGGTGCTGCGTCTCGGTGATGTCTTTCAGATCGACACCCACCACGTCGCAACCGGCATGGGCAAGCCCCTGGGCAATGCCCTGGCCCAGGCCACCGCCGCAACCGGTGACGATGGCGACTTTGCCCTGGAGGCTAAAAGCGGATGCGGGCGATGCGGCTGTGTTCATGGAGTCCCCTGCTTGGTAGAGATATCTGCATCTGGCGTCAGATGGATAGACGCAGTCTTAACCAACCGCGCAGAGCGAGCAACGCAATGAAACGTCAATCAGATTTGCACAATTTGCACACCTGAGACTGCTTGAATCCACCTACTAAGGAGGGAGGCAGATGGACACGGAGGGACTCAAACTTTTTCTTACGGTTTTGGAGCAGGGCAGCCTGACGCGGGCTGCTGCGGTGATGGACACCAGTGCCTCGCTGCTGAGCAGAAGAATTGCGCAGCTCGAGCGTGAATGCGCGGGGAGCTTGTTCCACCGCACGGGCCGTGGCGTCGTGCCCAGTGAGCTGGGGCGGCGCCTGGTGCCCCGCGCGCAGCGCATACTGGCCGAAGCCGAAGGCATGCGGGCGGAGGCGCAGTCGATGGCGGGTATCCCCTCGGGCGAGGTCCGCTTGGGCCTGCTGCCCACGGTGGCCATGGTCATTGCCAACCAGCTGTTCCACGAGGTCAAGTCCCGCTTTCCGCAGGTCAAGCTGGCGTTGTATGAGGGCTATACCGGGCAACTGGAGGAGTGGCTGGACCAAGGCAAGATCGACGTGGCCGTGGTGTTTCACTATGGCAAGGGCATCCCCCAGAACCAGGACCTGCTCGCGCCGGTGGATGCCTGTTTGATTGCCTGCCACGGCGACCCGCTCACCAGCAGCGCGCAGCTGCCATTTGACAGCCTCGACGGCCTGCCGCTGGTGCTCCCTTCGGCACCGAGTGCGCTGCGCGTCGCATTGGAAGCCCTGGCCCACCGCAGGCGCATACGGCTCAACCCTGTCATCGAGGCCAACTCGATACAGGTGCAGCTCCAGCTGGTGGCCAGCGGAGGCTGCTACACGATCATTCCGTTTCATGCGGTTGTGCCGCAGCTGCAAAACGGGCAGCTGCAGGCCAGTGTGATCACCCAGCCTTCCATTGAGCGTTGGCTGACGTTGCAGCTGACGACGCAGCGGCCGTCCACCTTGGCGACCAGAGAAGTGGCGCGCGCGCTACGCGGCATTGTGGAAGACCTGGCAGAGCAAGGCGCCTGGGGGACGACGGGCCGGGAAAACACCTGAAAACGGATGTGTGTCTTGCGGCGCTGTTGAACTGCGCACCGGGGTGGGCGCTGCACCATGCACGCACCTGTACGCATAAAGCACAAAGGCGTGGACCTGAGGGCCCACGCCTTTTTATCTACGCTGCAGTCCGTCTGCTGCCGTATCCGGCTCAGTACACATCCCGCCGGTACCGCCCCTCGTCGATCAAGGCATTCAGCCCGTCCTCACCGAGCAGCTCGGTCAGTGCCTGGTCCACGCCGGTGGCCATGCCGTCATAGCTGCCGCAGACGTAGATGACGGCGCCCCGGGCCAGCCAGTCTTTGAGGGGCTCGGCGGCGGCGCGCAGGGCATCTTGCACATAACGGTGCGGGCCTTGGCCGGGGGCCTGGTGGCTGGCATCACGGGCGTCGCGCGAGTAGGCATAGTCGGCACGCGCGATCTGGCCATGGGCCTGCCAGACGCAGACCTCGTCTTCGGCATAGGAGTCGTGCGCGCGGCGGCGTTCGCCAAAGACCAGCCAGTTGTCGAACTGGCCCTGGGCGATGCGGTGGCGCAGGTGGCCGCGCAGGCCGGCGTAACCCGAGCCATTGCCCATGAAGATCGCAGGCCGCGCATCGCCAGCCAGCGGCGCAAAACCCGGGTTGTCGACCAGGCGCAGTGCGATGCTGCTGCCCAGCGGCGCATGCGCGGTGAGCCAGCCCGAGGCCAGGCCCAACTGCGGGGCGGCGCCTGGCTGCGCGCGCAGGGTTTGGCGCACATAGAGGCGAATGCGGCCATCGGCGGGCAAGGAGGCCAGCGAGTAGCTGCGCGGCGCCAGCGGGTGCAGCTGGTCGGCGACGGCCTGGGCAGATGCTGCAGGGGCCGCGAGCGTGGGCAGCTCGGAGGTGCTGAGCGCATCGCGCAAACTGCTGGCGCTGCCGCGCCACTGCACGGCGGCGCTGCCGTCGAGCTGGTGGGCCTGCAGCCAGGCATCGACCTGGGCGGGCGCGTGCGCAGCCTTGACCTCGACCAGCGCACCGGCCTGCCACTGCCAGGATTGCCCGGGCGGCAAGGCCAGTTCCACCTGGTAGAGCGGCTGGCCGCTGCTGCCGGGGTTGAGGTGGTGGCGGCTGATCAGCTGGGCGGGCAGGAAGAGGGCATCGGGCGCATCGGAATCGGCGACGCTGGCTGCGGCATGGTCTGCCGCAGTCGCGGGCGCGGCGTTCACACCCCAATGCGCAGCCAGGGCCTGCAGCCAGGCCTGCCAGGCGGCGTCGTCTTCGGCGTCCATCGTGATCGGGGCGAACACGGGCTGGGCGCCCAGGCGTTCGAGCTGCGCAGCCAGTGCCAGGCCAAAGCCGCAGAACTGGCTGTACTGGCGGTCGCCCAGGGCCAGCATGCCAAAGCGCTGGTGGGCCAGGGGCTTGCCTTCGGTCTGTTGCAGCAGGCGGGCCAAGCGGCGGGCGCTGTCGGGCGGTTGGCCTTCGCCAAAGGTGCTGGCCACCCACAGCAGCTGGCGCTGCGGCTGCAGCTGGGCCATGTCCAGGCTGGCGGCAGGCAGCAGTTGCGCGGCAAGCCCTGCGCTGCGCAGGCGCGCGACGGTGCGCACCGCCAGCTGCTGGGCATGGCCTGCCTGGCTGGCGTAGACCACGGCAATGCTGGCACCTGTGTTGGCACCGGTGGCGGGGCCCGGCTGCGGGCCATCGCCCGCCAGCAGCGCGCGCTGGGCCTGGCCGGCGGCGCGCGAGCTGCGGCGCCGCTGCAGGTAGAGCAGCCAGCCGGTGATGGCGAACAGCGGCATCATCAGCGCTGCAACGGTGACGATGATGCGGCCGGTGATCCCAAAATAGGTGCCGGTGTGCAGCGGGAAGATCGCCGCCAGCGCACGGCGGCCTGCGGGCAGGTCGGCAAAGCGGTCATCGCGCAGCACCGCGCCATCGAGGTTCAGGCTGAGCTGGTTGCGGGCGCGGTCATGCGGGGCGTTGGCCGCCCACCAGCTGAACTGCAGCGGCTGGTCGGCCCGCTGGGGCAGGCGCATCTGCACGAACTGCCAGCCACTGGCCAGCTGCGCAAAGCCTTGCCAGGCGGGCGCCAGGGTGGCTGGCGCCAGCTCCAGCGGTGGCGCCTTGCGGGCGGCCTCTTGCGCGGCCGATTGCTCGGCGCGGGCGGCCGCGCGGGACGGTGCGCCCATCCAGCGGTCCACTGGCGTGCGCACTGCATCAAAGGCCCAGTACATGCCGGTGAGGGTCAGCATCACATAGACGACCAGCACCCAGGTGCCGGCCACCGAGTGCAGGCCCCAGAGAAACGGCCGGCCCTTGCGCCGCACGTTGAAGGTGAGCCAGCTGCGCCAGGACAGTGGCTTGGCCGGCCAGCGCAGGTACAGGCCTGACAGCGACAGCAGCAGCAGGCACAGCGAGAGGCTGCCGGTGATCGGCTTGCCATCGTCGCGCGGCAGCAGCAGCCAGCGGTGCAGGCGTTCGTTCCATTCAAAGAATTCGCGGCCGCGCTGTGCCGGCAGTAGCGCGCCGGTGTAGGGGTTGAGGTAGACGCTCTGCCCCCGGCGCTCGCCTTTTTCTGGCACAAAGGCCAGTTGGGCGCTGCGCCCGGGCTCGGCATACAGGGTGATGCGGTCGATGCGGCGCTGCTCGCCTGCGGCCTGCAGCGCTGCCACCAGCTGGGGCGGCGTCAGTGCCGGGCCGGGCTGCAGCGGCACGCTGGCGGTGCCGGGGTTGGCCCAGTCCAGCACCTCCTCCTGGAAGGAATAGGTCGCGCCGGTGAGGCCAATGACGATCAGCACCGTGCCTGCGGTGATGCCGATCAGCCAGTGGATCTGGAACCAGATATTTTTAAAACTCCACATGCCTGTCTTTGTTATCAATAGCTGCTGATTGTCGGCGATGGATCAGAAATCGACGACCGCGCGCAGCAGGGCCTGGCGGCGCTCGCCGAGTGACACATAGATGGGGCTGCCCGAGGAGCTGACATAGTTCTTGTCGAACAGGTTCTTGATGTTGAGCTGCAGCTTGACGATGCGGCCGCTCCAGGGGCGCTCCCAGCTCACAAAGCTGTCGGCCACCGTGTAGCCGGCGTTGTTGAAGCTGTTGGCCGCATCGCCCGCGCGGCGGCCCACATGGCGCAGGCCGGCGCCGGCACGCCAGCGGCCACTGCTGCTGGCGGCAAAATCATAGGCGGCAAAGAGCGAGGCAGTGTGGCGGGCCACATTGGCCAGGCGGTTGTCCTGGTATTGCGGGTCGTCGGTGACGGCGGCATCGGTATAGGCATAGGTGCCGATCAACTGCCACTGCTTGCCCAGGCGGCCGGCGGCATCGAGCTCCAGGCCGCGTGAGCGGGCACCGCCGACGGCGCGGGCATAGCTTTGGCCGTCGATGGTCTCGCTGATCACCACGTTGCGCTTGCGGATGTCGTAGAGCGCCGCAGTGGCGGTGATGCCGGCAGGCGACTCCCACTTGGTGCCCAGCTCCCAGGCCTTGGCGGTCTCGGGCGGCAAGGTGCCAATGACATTGCCAATGCTGCTTTGCGGCTTGAAGGATTCGCTGTAGCTGCCGTAGATGGACCATTCGCTACTGGGCTGCCAGACCAGGCCGGCGCGCGGCACAAACTTGCTGCCATCCGATTCGCTGCCCACCACAAAGGGCCGGCCCTTGCCGGCTATCTGGTCATAGTGCTGCCAGCGCCCGGCCAGCTGCAGCAGCCACTGCGGCGACAGGCGGATCGAATCCTGCGCGAACAGCGCCTGCTGGCGGATCTTGTCGCTCTGGGCGCTTTGCGCTTCGTCGATCGAGGTGGCGTTGGGCAGGTTGCCGTAGACCGGATCGTAGACATTGAAGCCGCCGCTGTTGCTGCCCCGGATGATGTCGCGGCGGAAGATATTGCTGTCTTCGGCGTCCAGGCCAGCGAGGATCTCGTGCGCCATGCCGCCCGCCTGCAGTTGGCCTTCGAGGTTGATCTGGCCCACATGCTGCTGGCTGAGTGCGCCGCGCGTGCCATCGGGCCGGCGCGTGAGGATGCCGGTCGTGGGGTTGAGCGATACCGGCCGGGCCTGGTAGTCGTCATAGCCGTTGCGGTTGTAGCTGTAGGCGGCATTGAGCTTCCACTGCGTGTTCAGGCGGTGCTGGGCCTGCACGGTGAAGAAGTCCGAATCGCCCAGGGTGCGGTTGTAGGCCTCGTCAAAGCGCTCGCGGCGGCCGGTGGCCACCGGGCGGCCGGTGCGGCTGTCGATCACGGTGCCCCGGTCAAAGGGCTGCTCGTAGTCGGTGTGCTCGTAGGACATGCGCACATAGGTGTCGCGCCCATACCAGGCCAGCGACGGGGCGATGACCGTCTGGCGGTTCTTGCCGAAGTTGCGCCAGTAGTCGACATCGCTGGTATCAGCGATGAAGCGGTAGGCCAGGCCTTGCTCGCCGAGGGGGCCGGTCAGATCGACCGAGGCACCGCCGCCGCCGTAGCTCGACAGCGAGGCGCCCACCTGGCCGGCAAAGCTGAGCTGGGGCTTTTTGGTGACCATGTTGATCACGCCGCCCGGGTCCATGGTGCCGTAGAGCACCGAGCTGGGGCCCTTGAGCACCTCGACCCGCTCGGTCGTGAAGGTGAGGTTGCGGGCCAGCACGGTGCGGATGCCATCGCGCAGGATGGAGCCATCGCGGTTGAAGCCAAAGCCGCGCTTGATCACCGCATCCTGCGTGCCGCCCAGGGTGTTGGCCTGGGTGATGCCGCTGACGTTGTAGAGCGCCTCGTCGATGGAGCGCACCTGCTGGTCCTGCAGCACCTGGGCGGGCACCACGGCAATGGCCTGGGGCACATCGCGCAGCGCGGCATCGCTGCGGGTGGCGGTGGCGCGCTTGGGCTGGTAGCCCACTTCCTGCGCCTTTTCTTGCACGATGACCTGGGGCAGCACGGCTTCGGCGGCCGGGGCGGGGGCGGCGGCATCGGGCGCGGCGGCGCCCGGCGCGGTTTGGGCGGCTGCAGGCCAGGCGGCGATGGCCAGCGGGATCGCCAGCGGGATGGCGCTGAGGCAGCTCAGCGGGTGGGTGGAAACGGAGCGGGCGGAGGTGCGAGAGAGGGACATCAGAGGGTCACAAAACAGGCGGGGCCATCGGCAAAAAGACCCGCATCGGGCGAGTGCGGGTCTTGTCATGCCAAGGCCGGTAATGGGTGGATCAGAACGCGTAGCGGCCCTGGACGTAGAAGGTGCGCGGCGCGCCGACCATGCGGCCGGGGTTGCCGTCGACATTGCGGGTGTAGTAGCGGTGGTCGGCGATGTTGTTCACGCCGACCATGATTTCGCTGCCCTTGTACTGCGGCACCTTCCAGCTGACCTGGGCGTTCCACAGGCGGAAGCCGGGGATGCGGCCCACATTGGCATTGGCCGATTCGGCCTCGGTGTTGGCCAGGTCCGCGTACTGCTTGCTCTGGTGCGTGGTCGACAGGTTGAAGCCCCAGGCATCGCGCTCATAGCGGGCGCCGACGGTGTCGGTATTGCGTGCGTAGAAAGGCACGTCCAGGCCAGCGGTGGTGCCGGATTGCTGGATCGCCTTGGTATAGGTGTAGTTGCCGTAGACGGTGGTGCCTGCCAGCGCGCCGGCCTTGTCAAAGCGGTATTCCAGTGCCAGCTCCAGCCCCTGGTGCTTGGTGGCGCCGATATTGGCAAAGGTGACGGGCACGACGCCCGGCGTCTGCAGGATCTGGTTGTCAAAGCGCAGGTCAAACACCGTGGCTTCGGCGCGCCACTGCTTGTCTTGCCAGCGGGCACCGATTTCCTTGGTCTTGGCCACTTCGGGGCGCAGCGGGTTGGCGGCGGTTTGCGAGTTCAGCTGGATGTTCTGCACCGGGCCGAACGAGGTGGTGTAGTTGGCAAACAGCGTGAGGGCCGGGTTGACCAGGTAGGACACGCTGACTGAGGGCAGCCACTTGTTGTTGCGCGTGTCAAAGCTTTGCGCGCCGCTGCGGTCATCGCGCTCGGATTGGATGTGCTCAAAGCGCACGCCCGGGGTGATGCGCCAGGCGCCGATCGCGATGCGGTCATCGATGTAGCCGGCATGGGCATCGGTGGCATTGTCGAACGAGGTAGTGGCACCCATCACGCCGGTGGCAAGGTTCAGCAGGCTGCTGTTGTCGTCACCGCGCTCGCGGATGAAGCGGTAGCCCACGGTCACATCATGCGTGCTGCTGCCCAGCGCAAAACGCTGGGTGTAGCGCGGCTCGATGCCCAGGGTCTGGTAGTTGCGCGGCTGGTAGTTGATCTGGGTCTGTGCGGCATTGATCAGGCGGCTGGAGCGCGAGCTGTCGTTGTAGTAGGCGCGGATCTCGAACTCCTGCGTGTCCGACAAGGTGTTGATATAGCCCAGGTCCAGGCCCTTCCGCTCGCCATCCCACATGTCGGTGGGGCGGGTGTTTTGGAAGGGGTTGGCGTTGTACTGGGCCACCGTCAGGCCGCCAGGCGTGTTGGAGCGCACATCGTAGTAAGACAGCTTGCCGTAGACCTCGGAGGTGCCCGACAGCGCATAGCGGAACTTGAGCGCCACATCGTTCAGGCGCTCATCGCTGTCCTTGCGCCATTCGGAGCCGGTCATGCCCGAGTACAGCAGCGCCCAGCCCAGGCCGTTGTCCAGCTGCGAGCCCAGGAAGGTGCTGTAGAGCGTGTTGTTCTCTCCCCCCTTGCCAAAGCCGTTGTAGCGCAGGGTCACATCGCCAGTGATGTCCTTGCTGGTGGGGATGGCGCGGGTGTTGAAGTTGATGATGCCGCCCACGTTTTGCGGGCCATAGCGCACGGCGCCGCCGCTGCGCACCACATCGATGGATTCGATATTGGCCAGGCTCACCGGCGCAAACGACAGCTGGGGTTGGCCGTAGGGCGCCACAGCCAGCGGCACGCCATCGAGCAGCACGGTAGAGCGGGGCGAGTAGCGGCCGGTCAAGCCACGCACGCCGATATTGAGCGACACCGCGCTGCCTGCGGTGCCGGAGTTGTCGCTGCTCTGCACGCCGGGGATGCGGCGCATCACATCGCCAATGCTGGCGGCGCCGCTGTTCTCGATCACATCCTTGTCGACGATGGTGCGTGCCCCCGCAAAGGTCTTGAGCTGGTTTTGCAGACCGCTGCCCAGCAGATCGCCGGAGACCTGGATGGTTTCCAAGGTGCTCTCTGCCACCGGCTCGTCATCGGCAGGCGCTGCAGCCGCAACATCTGCCGTTTGGGCCAGCACGCTGGCAGCGGGCGCCAGGCTGATCAGGACGGCTGCTGTTATCTGGCTCAGGGCTGGACGGGGGCCCGATGGCTTGCGCGAGGTGCTGGTGAATGCGGACATGGTGAAGGCAGCAAAAAACGAGGCGGGCACAGCACAACGGCGCCAGTCAGAGGCGCCGCAGCGAGGTTAGCCAGGGGATTGGTGTTAGGAATGAGAACGAATTGTATTTAAAAGCGGGGCTTGTCCTACACATTCAGTGCCGCTGGCGGCCTAAAAAGCGGCGATCCAGTGTGAATACCTACTTGTGGCCTGCGTATGTATGTTGCTTTGGGGCAACTAAGCGGGGCATCTCCCTACTCGTAGAAGGGTGCCGGGCAGGGCGGCAACGGGGCGCCATCCTTGCTTCGGCGCCATCCAGCTCTAGGATCTCATTGCTCTTGCAAATTCGTGTCCTAGTCGATCAAGGACATTTGCAGAATCAGTGATAACGGTTGATCCAGCCATTCTCACACTCTTGCAAACGTCCTACAGGCCAATCCAAGCGTGTGCTACGAACGGACTGGTCGATGGCAGCTTGCGTAAAGATCCTACCTGGCTGGCCGAGCTCGTTCCGATGGCGGCTCGCGACCCAATTCGGACGTAGCAGTGAACAAAAGCAGACGTTCAAGAATCAACGCGCCGATGCCACGGCTTGCTGTAGCCGTCGCGCCAAAAGCGGGAGGTTGCTTCTGATTTCTACCTATGCCATTATGCTATTTGTTAAAAAATGTGTCATTTTGGTTAGATGTTGATAAGGAGACCCCATGCGTTTGAAGTCGGCAAAGCTTACCCATTTTCGTGGTTATCGCGACACCACCGTTATTCCTATCGACGAGGCCATGACCGGAATCGTTGGTCGCAATGACTATGGAAAGTCAACCATCCTCGAAGCCCTCTCTATCTTTTTCGAAACCGAGGGAGTTAAAGCGGACAAGAACGACATTAATTGCTTTAGCCTGCTAGAAGGCGCAGAGCAATTCGAGATCGCCTGTGAATTTGACGAGCTGCCCGAAGCGATAGTGCTTGATGACAACGCGGAAACCTCCCTGTCTCAGGAATATCTGCTCAATGCAGAAGGTGCATTGGAGATTGTCAAGACCTTCAAGGCCACTAGCGGGAAACTGGAGCGCACCGCAATTCGTTGCCAGCATCCTTCCGATCAAGTGCTGAGTACGCTACTCAGCTTAAAGATGCCTGAACTGAAAAAGTTAGGTGAGCAAAGAGGGGTGGTTGATGCTGTTGCGGACAAAAGAGTTGCCTCGCTCTGGAGACAGGCTATTCGAAATTCCGCCGCACCGATGGCCGTCCAGGAGACTTTGCTGGATGTGGAAAAAGGGCTTTCGACAGATAGCAAGTCCATTTGGGGGAAGGTTCAGGAACTGCTACCTACCTTCGCTCTTTTCAAAGCAGATCGGGAAAGCAGTGATGGTGATACCGAAGCGAAGAACCCACTGCAGCAGGCGGTGAAGGAAGCTCAGACTGCGTTGCAAGCACAGATCAACGCTCTAGAGCAGCAGGTCGAAGCCAGTGTGCTGGATGTAGCCTCACGAACCCTCGAGAAGCTACGAGAAATGGCACCGGAACTGGCCAGTGAACTTACACCGCGTTTCAAGGAAAAGCCCAAATGGACCTTCAGTTTCACCCTCGATGGTGAGAATGGCATCCCGATCAATAAACGCGGCAGCGGCGTGCGTCGCTTGATTCTGCTGAACTTTTTCCGTGCCGAAGCGGAGAAGGCGGTAGTCGGTTCACAGCGCAATGTGATCTATGCTATCGAAGAGCCGGAAACCTCTCAGCACCCTAACTACCAGATGATGCTGATGCGGGCACTCCTGACGCTTGCCAACCAGCCCAATCGGCAAATCATAGTAACGACACATGTGCCTGCCCTGGCCGGCTTGATGCCGACAGAAGGTATTCGATATGTCAGCAAAGACCAACGCGGCATCCCAATCGTCAAGATGCCGCATGCCGACGTACTCAAGGAAGCTGCAGAGAGTCTTGGCGTACTTCCAGAAACTGGTATGGAGCGGGCAAAGGGAGTCGTGCTGGTTGAAGGCAAGTCCGATGTGACTTTCCTGCGCCATACAGCAAGAGCGCTGAAGGAAGCCGGCCATCTAGAGTCCAACTTCGAGGACGTAGGGATCGTCCCAATTCTGATTGGTGGTTGCGGCAGCGTGAAACATTGGGTGACACTAAACCTCGCCGAAGATCTCGGACTGCCATGGTGCGTGTTCCTCGACTCCGATATAGGTGGCGATCCGAGTCAAGTGAAGTCAATCAAGAAACGTCAGCAGGAGGTTGAATTAAAAGGGCGAGCCTTTTACTCGACTCGAAAACGGGAGATCGAAAACTACCTCTGTCCGGACCTAATTTTTGCTGAAGCTGGTCTGCATGTTGCATTCACCGACACATGTGATGCCAAGAAAATTATAGGCAACGCAGTTGGGATGAAGCCAGACGACGTTATCGACAAGTTCTGGCCGCGTATGACTGCCGAACAGATCATCCAGCGCTCGCTGTATGAGGAAGAAGGAAACGAGAGGTCTGAACTGAAGGAACTTGTTGCACAGCTAACGGTGCTTGCGAACTGAAGAAAGTAAAGGCCAATGCAAATGCTTTGGATTGCTGTCGGCCTTATTCAACGCTGGACAATTAATGATTCAGCGTCTGCTTTTAGCGAACTGGTTGACAGCCCGCTTCTGGCCGATAGCAGCCATCCCACCTTCAAATTGACCAAGCGCAGCAGCAACCTCGCTGCAACCTCACGGGCTGCGACAGGCTGAAAGTCGCCCCGGTACGCCCTCTGGGTGAGCCCAGAGCACTCCGAGTTCAAACTTCGGTGAGAGAAATTCAAAACGCACGGAGAACCTACAGCAGGGTGAGCGTCCGTTCTCCATTTGCATGCAGTAAGAGGATTTGTGCGGTCAATAAGATGCTGCAGTGGCGCAAGGCACTGGCTCAGGCCGGTATCCAATCCGCGTGCCAGCGCGCTGCCAGGCGTTGGCTCAGCTGCAAGGGCAGGCCGCCCTGGTCAAAGCCGACGACGGTGATCTGCTCGGCGCAGCTGGGGCGCTCGGGCACCTGGGCAAAGCGGCCATCGCTGAGCAGCCAGACGCAGGCATGCACGGGGCCTTGGCGGCGGGCGTGCTGCAGCAGGCGCTCCAGCAGGCTGATGGCACTGGCCAGCGGGCTGCCGCCGCCGCCCGCAATCGGGCGGATCCAGCCGTCGTTAAAGGCCTGCGCCTTGGCCCCTGCCTGGATCACATAGGCGCTGTCGCCGCTAAAGCCCAGCACGCAGAGCTGGTCGCGCTGGCGGTAGGCCTGCGCGGCAATGGCCTGCAGGTAGCCCTTGGCGCGGGCGAGCTGCTGACCGCGCAGCATGGAGGCGGAGGTGTCGAGCAGCACGCAGTGCAGCAGCTGCGCACCGGCGGGTTGCTTGCGGTAGCGCAGGTGCGGGCGCGCCAATGGCGCCTGGCCTTTGGCGGCCAGGCTGCGGGGCCAGTCAATGCGCTGGCTGGCCGTTGCCAGCAGGCGGCCGGCACGCTGCGTGCTCTGCGCGCGCCCCAGCTTGGCCTGTCCGGCCAGGCTGGGGCGCGTCAGGCTTTTTTTGCGGTAAAGGGCCGCAGGGCCTTGACGGGCTCGATACCGGTGTGGCGCGGCGCGGCCATGCCGCCCCAGCCATCGGGCTGGCTGTGGTGGGCGTTGTTACTGCTGCTGGCGGCGTCCGTATTGCTGGCTGGTGCCTGGTTGGGCTGTTGCCGTTGCGGCTGCGGCTGCTGTTGGGCTGGTTGACCGTTGGGGTCGTTGGCCTGGCCGGTGGGCGATGGCGGCTGCGCCGCATCGGCACTGCGGCGGTGGGCCAGTGCCAACTCGGCCACGGCCTGCACATCGGCCAGACTCACCTCGGCATGGCCCGCCAGCGCTGCCTGGGCGCAGGCTGCGCGCAGCATCACCAGGTCGGCACGCACGCCTTCGGCTCCGGATTGCTGGCACAGCTGTGCGACGGCATCAAACACGGCATCGGGCCAGACGACATGGGGCAACTGTGTGCGTGCGGCCGCAATCTGCGCGCGCAACTGGGCTTGTGCCTGCGCATGCTGGGCGCAGAACCGGGCCGGGTCTGCATCAAAGGCCATGCGGGTGCGCACAATGCGCTTGCGCGTGTCCACATCGGGCACATTGGGCAGGCGCACAAACAGGCCAAAGCGGTCCAGCAGCTGCGGGCGCAGCTGGCCTTCTTCGGGGTTCATCGTGCCGATCAGCGCAATGCGCGCGGCATGCTGGTGCGAGACGCCATCGCGCTCGATGCGGTTGGTGCCGCTGGCGCTGACATCGAGCAACAAGTCCACCAGGCCATCGGGCAGCAGGTTGACCTCGTCCACATACAAAATGCCCTGGTGCGCCTGGGCCAGCAGGCCGGGGCGGAACTGCACGGCTGAGGACTGCAGCGCAGCTTCCAGATCCAGCGCGCCTTGCAGTTGTTCTTCCGTGGTGCCCAGCGGCAGGTTCACAAAATGGCCGCTGGGCAGCAGCTCGGCCAGCGCGCGGGCGCTGGTGGATTTGGCGGTGCCGCGTGGGCCTTCGACCAGCACGCCGCCCAGTTGCGGATCGACCGCCAGCAGCAGCAGGGCCTGCTGCAGCGCGGCCTGGCCCTCAATGGCGCTGAACGGAAAATGGAGATCGGTGGGGGCGCTCATCGCATCTCCAGCAGGTGTTCGGTGTCGAGCAAATGGGTCTCCAGCAATTGGGGGTAGTCGCCGGGCTCTTGCCATAGGCCGCGCTGTATGGCTTCAAGCAGGCGTTCACACATGCCGTGGAAGGCCTGCGGATTGTGCTGCTGCATGAAGGCGCGCGTCGTGTCATCGGCGACAAAGGCATCGGTGACGCGGGCGTATTGGTCATCGCGCACCACACGGGCGGTGGCATCGAACGCGAAGAGGTAGTCCACCGTTGCGGCGATCTCGAACGCGCCCTTGTAGCCATGGCGCTGCACGCCCTCGATCCACTTGGGGTTGGTGGCACGCGAGCGCACCACGCGGCTGATCTCTTCTTGCAGGCTGCGCATGCGCGGCGATTCGGGGTTGCTGTGGTCGCCAAAGTACATGGCCGGTTGCTGGCCGCTGTAGTGGCGCACGGCAGCGGCCATGCCGCCCTGGAACTGGTAGTAGTCGCCGGAGTCGAGCACATCGTGCTCGCGGTTGTCCTGGTTGTGCAGCACCAGCTGCATCTCGGACAGGCGGCGCACAAAGGTCTCGGGCACCTGGCTGCCTTCGTCGTGCTGGCCGTAGGCATAGGCGCCCCAGTTGCGGTAGGCGGTGGCCAGGTCTTCATCGCTTTGCCATTGCCCGCTGTCGATCAGGCCCTGCAGGCCGGCGCCATAGCTGCCGGGCTTGGCGCCAAACACGCGCAGGCCCGCCTGGTGGCGCGCCTCTTTGGCATCCAGCCCCTGCTGCTGCAGCTGTGCGGCCTCGGCCAGCACGCGGGCGCGGATCGGGTTCTGCGTGGCGTCTTCATCCTCCAGCGCCGCCACTTTTTGCACGGCGGCGTCAAACAGGCGAATCACATTGCTGAACGCATCCCGGAAAAAGCCCGAGACGCGCAAGGTCACATCCACCCGGGGGCGGCCCAGCACATGCAGCGGCAGCACTTCAAAATCGCTGACCCGCCAGCTGCCATCGGCCCAGGTGGGGCGCACGCCCATCAGCGCAAAGGCCTGCGAGATATCGTCGCCACCAGTGCGCATGGTGGCCGTGCCCCACACCGACAGGCCGATGGTGACGGGGTATTCGCCATGCTCCTGGGTATAGCGCTCGACCAGCAATTGCGCAGATTTGAAGCCCATGCCCCAGCTGGTTTGCGTGGGGATGGCCCGGGTATCGACCGAGAAGAAATTGCGGCCGGTGGGCAGCACATCGGGCCGGCCGCGTGTGGGCGCGCCGCTGGGGCCGGCGGGCACAAAGCGCCCCGCCAGGCCGCGCAGCAGCTGCTGCAGCTCTTGCGGGCCGCAGGCGGCCAGGCGCGGGCGCAGATCCTGCTGCACCCGGCGCAGCACGGCCTGGGTGTGGCCGTCGGCCAGCTCGGCCAGTGCGGGCGGCAGGGCCGCGTCGGGGGCCAGGATCTGCAAGGCCAGCAGCTCCAGGCGCTCGCGTGTGTCGCCGTGGTGGCGCCAGGGCTGCTCATGCAGATCTTGAAGGTCTTGAAGCAGGGCAGGGCGCGGGCCGGTCCAGGCAGCGGCCCAGTCGGCATCGAGTGGGTCAAAGTCCAGGCCCAGGTCGCGGGCCAGTGCGCGCACCAGGCTTTGGTTCGCGCCCTTGCCACCGCCTACCGGGTGGCGGGCCAAGGCGAGCAGGGTGTCGGTCTCCAGCCGGCCAGCGGGCGAGACGCCGAAGATATGCAGACCGTCGCGGATCTGGCTTTCCTTGAGCTCGCAGAGGTAGGCATCGGTGCGGTTGAGCAGCTGCTGCTCTTCCTCTTCGCTGCCGGGGGCCTGCAGGCCCAGGTCCTGGTGCAGGTCATGCTGCACGATGTGGGCGAGGATCTGCTGGCGCAGGATTTGCGCGCGCTTGTGGTCGAGGGTGGCAGCCTCGTAGTACTCGTCCACCATGCGCTCCAGATCGCGCGTGGGCCCATAGCTCTCGGCACGGGTGAGCGGCGGCATCAGGTGGTCAATGATCACGGCCTGCGCACGGCGCTTGGCCTGCGTGCCTTCGCCGGGGTCGTTGACGATAAAGGGGTAGAGGTGGGGCAGGGGGCCCAGCACCAGATCGGGCCAGCAGTTGGCCGACAGTGCCACGCTCTTGCCGGGCAGCCATTCGAGGTTGCCGTGCTTGCCCACATGCACCATCGCATCAGCCTGCCACTGGCTGCGCAGCCAGTGGTAGAAGGCCAGGTAGTAGTGCGGTGGCACCAGGTCGGGGTCGTGGTAGGCGGCCAGCGCATCGAGCTGGTAGCCGCGCGCAGGCTGCACGCCGACAAAGATCTGGCCCAGGCGCAGGCCGGACACCATAAAGCGGCCTTCGCGCAGCATCGGGTCTTGCGCAGGCGCGCCCCAGCGCTCGGTGATGGCCTGCTGGTTGGCCGCTGGCAGGGTGCTGAAGTACTGCAGGTAGTCGTCCAGGCTCAGGCTTTGCCAGGCGGCGCGCGTGGCCCAGGAATCGGGCGCGTTGGTGATGCCTTGCTGCAGCAAGTCCATCAGCGCCTGGCTGTCGGCGGGCATGGCATCGACGGCATAGCCATCGGCCGCCAGCGCGCGCAGGATTTCGATCACGGAGGCGGGGGTATCCAGCCCCACGCCATTGCCGATACGGCCTTCGCTGCTGGGGTAGTTGGCCAGCACCAGGGCCAGGCGCTTGTCGGCATTGGGCTTGCGGCGCAGCTGGCACCAGCGCTGGGCCAGTTCCACCACAAAGCCCATGCGCTCGGGGTGGGCCTGGTACTGCACCACGTCCGATTGCGTCAGATCGCTGCGGTGCGACAGGCCCTTGAAGCTGATGGCCCGCGTGATGATGCGGCCATCGACCTCGGGCATTGCCACATGCATCGCAATGTCGCGCGGCTGCAGGCCATGGGTGCTGTCCAGCCAGGTCTGCTCGTTGCTGCCCGACAGGATCAGCTGCAGCACGGGGATATCGCCGGCCAGTGCATGGTCGCCCGGTGTATCGAGCGAGGCCTGCGAGAAGGCGGTGGTGTTGAGGATCAGCGCGACCTCTTCGCTGGCGCACAGCGCCTGCAAGGCCGCCAGGCAGCCGGCATCCTTGAGCGATTGCAGGGCCAGCGGCAGCGGGTTCATGCCTTGGGCGAGCAAGGCTTGGCACAGGTCGGCAAACACCTGGGTGTTGCCCGACTGCAGATGCGCCTTGTAGAACAGCACCATGACCATCGGCGCGCCGGGCTGCCACTGCAGCGGGCCTGGCTGCTGCCAGGTGGCGACCGTGGCCTCGTCGCTGCTGGGGTGGTACACAGCCACCGCTGGCAAGGGGCGCGGGGGCAGCGCCGCATGCGGGCCGCCCAGCAGGCCGTGCCAGACAAAACGGAACAGCTCACGCGCATTGGCCAGGCCGCCTTCGCGCAGGTAGCGCCACAAGGTGCGGCAGTCTTGCTGCGGCACCGTGCTTTTTTGCAGCAGGTTCAGGTCCTCGCTGCTGTCGCCCGAGAACATGGCCAGCGCAATCTTGTGGGCGCGGCACAGCGACATGACCCGCTCGGTGCCATAGGGCCAGTAACTCTCGCCGCCGAGGTGGTCGATGATGATGACTTTGGCATGCTGCAGCACCTCATCGGCATACAGATCGACCGATGCGGGCTGGCGCAGGTACATCAGATTGGCCAGCCGCACGCTGGGCAGTTGCTCGCCATCCATGCCGGCCCGCAGCTGCGCGTACGCTTGCGCGAGCAGGGCCAGGGTGGTGTCTGCGGCGCTCAGGACCACGATGTCGGCCGGGCTCTGTCCCAGGCTGGAGACAAAGGCCTCGTCGTCGACAAAACCACCGGGCTGGACCGCGAGCAAATGCATCAGCGCGCTCCGACCGGGCTGGCGGCGAGCTGGGCGCGGATCGCGGCCTCGTCCAGGTTATGGCCGATGAAGACCAGGTGGCTGCCACGCTTTTCATCGGCGCGCCAGGGGCGGTCAAAGTAGCTGTCAAAGCGCTTGCCCACGCCATGCACCACCAGGCGCATCGGCTTGCCGGGCAGGGCCACAAAACCCTTGATGCGGTAGACGGTCTGCCCGGCAACCACCTCGGCCAGCTGGGCCAGCAGTGCTTCGCGGTCCACCTCGCCCAGCTGCACGACGACGGAGTCGAAATCGTCATGGTCGTGCTCGTCATGCACATGGCCGGCTTCGTGCTCATGGTGGCCCTTGCGCGATTCGATGCTTTCCTCGGACGCGCTGGACAGGCCCAGCACCACATCCAGGTCAATGCGGCCATGGTCGGCGGCAACGATCTTGACGGCAGGCGGAATGTCTTCGCGCACCAGCGCCTCGACGGCCGCGCGGTCAGCGGCGCTGGCCTGGTCGAGCTTGCTCAGCACCACCAGGTCGGCGGAGATGAGCTGGTCTTCGAACAGCTCGTGCAGCGGCGATTCGTGGTCGAGGTTGGGGTCCTGCTTGCGCTGCAGATCGACCGCAGCGGGGTTGGCGGCAAACTGGCCGGCTGCGGCGGCGGGCACATCGACGACGGTGATCACCGCGTCGACGGTGCAGGCATTCTTGATCTCGGGCCAGTTGAAGGCCTGCACCAGCGGCTTGGGCAGTGCCAGGCCGCTGGTCTCGATGAGGATGTGGTCGATATCGCCACGGCGCTCGATGAGCTTGCGCATCACGGGGTAGAACTCTTCCTGCACGGTGCAGCACATGCAGCCATTGGCCAGTTCATAGAGCTGGCCGGCCTGCTCGGTGCCGTCGTCATCGCAGCCAATGCCGCAGCCGCGCAGAATCTCGCCATCGATGCCCAGCTCGCCGAACTCGTTGACGATCACCGCGATGCGGCGGCCATTGGCGTTGGACAGGATGTGGCGCAGCAAGGTGGTTTTGCCGCTGCCGAGAAAGCCGGTGACGATGGTGGCAGGGATCTTCTGGCTGGTGCGCATGGGGAGGTCTCCAAGGAAAGGGGGGCGGGCTGCCGGGCAAGCCTGGGGCGGGGCCGGTGGGCGTGGTGCGCGCGGCAGTCTGGAACAAAAAAGGGGCGCGTGGATGGCCTAGCGGCCGCAGCGCAGAGCCAGCGGCAGGGCCAGGCCGGTGCGCCAAAGCGCAGGAGGAAGGGGCAGCGCCAAGCGGCGGCTGGGGGCAGGTGTCTGCATCGGAACTCCAGGAAAAACGCGTCCTAGGCAAACCAGCGGGCGGATGCCGGCGGGAGCTGGTTCAGGGGGTGGCTTGGCACAAAGGTCTGACTTGGCAGCGCAGACCTGGGGCGAGCCCAGGGCCTGCGGCAGCGATACAGTGGCGCGACCGTGCCGGATTGTCACCGGCTTCTTTGCAACAAGTGCGGGCCATTCTACTGCGTATGGGGCGTGGATAGCGGCCGCCAGCATGGTGCCGGGCATGGCTTCTCGCTGATCCGGGACACGCGCTGGCACGAAGCGCCAGCCTGCCCCCGCCTATTGCTATAAAGGAGGCTTGTTCTGTTGCAGGGCCTTCTGTCCTTTGCCAGGCCGTTGATTTTCCCCCTTTGAACTGCACGCCCATGTCCACACGTCTGCACGCCGTCCAATCCGATATCACCCAGCTCCATGTGGGAGCGGTGGTGAACGCCGCCAACTCATCGCTGCTGGGCGGCGGCGGGGTGGATGGCGCCATCCACCGTGCAGCAGGCCCGGAGCTGGTGCACGAATGCCGGCTGCTGGGCGGCTGCAAAACGGGAGACGCCAAGCTGACCCAGGCCTACCGGCTGCATGCGGACTACATCATCCACACGGTGGGGCCCGTGTGGCGCGGCGGGGACCATGGCGAGCCGGAGCTGCTGGCCGCTTGCTACCGCCGTTGTATGGCACTGGCCGAAGAAAAGTCGGTGACTTCCATCGCTTTTCCAAGCATCAGCACGGGCATTTATGGCTATCCGTTGGCGTTGGCTGCCCAAGTGGCTGTACGCACGGTTCGGGAAAGCCTGTCGCCACAGACCTCCATCGCAGAGGTGGTCTTCTGCTGCTTCTCGCCAGCGGATCTGCTGCAGTATGAAGCGGTGTTGAATGCGCCCTCCGCCTGAGGCCCGGGCCAACCTGCTCTATTGGCTGGAACCCCATGACCCAAAACCGCTACCGCCTGCTCGTCATCGCCACCGTCCTCCTGTTGGTGCTGTCGATCCGCATGGATTTCCGCACCGAGCTGCTGTCCTCACAACACCCGCTGCGGGACCCGATGGCGCTGGAGGGGGAGATGGTGGTGCTGCTGTGCCTGATCATCGTGGGTTGGACCGCCGGCTTTTATGGTTGCATGCGCTTTCGCCCCTGGGCGCCTGCGCTCAACCTGGTCACGACCGCCTGCGGCTTGCTGTTCATCGTCGGCAACAACTGGCTGTCGGTGGAGTCGTCCTGGGCCCAGGTGCTGGACTTTCTGGCCAATGCCTTGGGTGGGTTGACCTTGATGCTGCCTTACTTTAACGACAAGGTCAGAAAGATGTTCTGGCCGGAGCCGGATTGAGGTCCGGCTCACAGCCAGTGCAGTAGCGCTATGGGGTAGTGCCAAACCAGCGCTGGATAGCTGCTGCGGCTGGTTCCGACTGCGCCACACCGTCAGCCACCCAGGCCACAATACCGTCCGGGCGGACCAGCAGCGATGTCAACCCCAGTTCATCAGCGGCAGGGCTGGCGATATAGCGGAGCCGGCCTTGCCATCCCATCGCCAGGCCACGCAAAGGTGCAGCGGTATCCAAGTCCAGCAGTAGCCCTTGACCAGTCTGCAGATGGCTCGCAAGGGTCGAGCCATCGGCCAGTGCAAAGTCTGGCGCGCTGCGGCCGACCAAGGGGTGGGGGTCGCCCAGGTTATAGCGCAGGGTGGCGCCCCAGACGCGGTCGGCGAAATAGGTGGCGCCATCGCGGGTGGCGATCAGGTCGCGCACGATATCGGCAAGGGCGCGTGTGGCGGGGCTGGGGCGCATCAGAGCGACCTGGGCGCGGGACCAGTCCAGCACCTGGGCGCCAACGGGGTGGCGCTCGGCGGTATAGCTGTCCAGCAAGCCTGCTGGCGCACCGCCACGGACGGTGGCGGCAAGCTTCCAGCCCAGGTTCATCGCATCGCCGATGCCGAGGTTGAGGCCCTGACCGCCCAACGGCGAGTGGATATGGGCGGCATCTCCCGCCAGCAGCACGCGGCCCTGGCGGTAGCGGGTGGCCTGGCGGGCACGGTCGGTCCAGGTGGATGCGAGTTGCAGCGATGGGACCCGGACATCCGTGCCGCTGATCCGGCGCAGCACCGTTTGCACATGCTCGGCGGTGATGGGGGTGCTGCCGTGGAACGCGCCGTCATCAAAATCGACCATCGCGATGGTGCCGGGCGGCTGGAAGGTGTACATGCCCGTATCCGTGTAATGGCGGCCGGGCCTGAGGCCGGTGGTGTTGTCCAGCGTAGCTTCTACCGAGTAACCGGTGAACTCGGGCCCGGTGCCGGCAAAGTCAAAACCGGCGGCTTTGCGGACCAGGCTGCGGCCACCATCGCAGCCGACCAGCCAGTGGCCTTGCAGCTGCGCACCACCGGCTTGCACCTGCACGCCGTCGGGCCACTGCGCCATATCGGTCACGCGCACCCCTCGGCGCACTTCGACGCCCAGTTCTGCCGCACGCTGCGCCAGCACCGATTCGAGGCGCTCCATCGTCGTGGGCATGCTTTCGCTGGCGCGGCTGGGCAGGCGGTAGGGCCAGGCGGCGGTGTCGATCTGGTCCTGGAAGAACTGCATGCCCGCAAAGTGCCCGCCGGGCCGGCGCGCATGCTGCATCCAGTGGGGGCGCGATGCAGCAAGGGCGCTGTCGCTGTGCACGGGCGCGGTAACGGCATCCAGCAAGCCCCGGCGCTGCAGCGCCTCCAGCGAGGGGATATTGAGGCCGCGAATGCCAAAGGGTGCCTGCTTGAGGGCGGCGTGCGGATCGGGAGCCTGCTCCAGCACCAGCACGGAGCAATGGGCGAGCCGCAGCTCGCAGCTGAGCAGCAGACCCACGGGGCCTGCGCCAACAATGATGACGTCGTAATGGGGGATCGTAGGCATGGACATGTCCTCGCTCGGTTGACCGTTCGGCCGGAGTGATTCTTTGTCTTGAGAACCCCTGGGACGAACCGATGGCCGCATGGAGATGCGGTGCAAGTTCGTCGCGGGGACCCATGCGCGGGCAGAGTCAGCGCTTCCGTGCGGAAGGACTTGGGCTTACCAAACCAAGTCTGCCTTTTTCGACGGGCGGATTATAGCGTTGGCAGTGCAGAGGCGATTTACCGAGGGCGCTGGCCCAGCTGATGGATCCGTTGAACGGCGAGCCGGTGGCTGTCAAACAGCCTGGAGATATCGCTGGCATCGGCGGGGCGTAGCTTCATGGGATGTCAATAGATAGGTCGTCAAACCACCGCCGTGCTGAATGCATCCGGCCGCCGTGCCAGCAGCTGCGACAGGCGCTGCAGCCCGGCCTGCAGGCGGCTCCTGTCTTTGATGCTGCCCAGTGAGATGCGTATGGCATGGACCGTGGGGGTGCCGGTTGGATCGGTGGCGAAGGCCTCTGCCGGGGTGATGGCGATGCCCTCGCTGTGCGCCGCTTGCGCGAGCTGGGAAGCGCTCCAATACCCGGGCAGTTCCAGCCAGACGTGCAGGCCATCGCCCGCGCCGCTGTAGCGGCCGGCGAGAAGATCGCGCGCCATGCGGTGGCGCAGGCGGGCTTCCTTGCGCACGCCCTCCATCAGCCCGTAGGCCGAGCCGCCCAGGATCCACTGTGTGGCCAGCGCGGCCGACAGCGGCGAGACCATCAGCGCAAAGGAGCGCAGGGCGGTCTGGAAGCGCTCGCGCAGCACAGGATCGCGCACCAGCACAAAGGCCACGCGCAGCCCAGGGCTCAGGCATTTGGACAGGGTGGAGATATAGAGCACCTGCTCTGGTGCCAGGCGTGCCAGCGGCGGCGGTGGCGCCTCGGCCAGCAGCCAGTAGGGATCGTCTTCAACGATGCGCACCTTGCAGCGCTGCACGACGGCAAGCAGCGCCTGGCGCCGGGCCAGCGGCATCGTGATGGCGGTGGGGTTCTGCAACGTGGGATTGAGGTAGAGCAGGGCCGGCTGGTGCTGGCGGCAGGCCTGTTCCAGGCTATCGGGCAGCATGCCATGCTGGTCAGCGGGCACGGCGACGAGCTGCCGGCCCAACTGCGTTGCAGCCGAGCGCAGACCCGGGTAACCCACGGGCTCGGCCAGGATCACGTCGCCGGGCTCGGTCAGCGCCAGGATGGACGCAGCGATCGCCGCCTGCGCGCCGGGGCAGACGACCAGTTGCTCGGCATCGAGCGGCCCGAACATCGGCTGGAGCCACTGGGCGCCGGCCTGGCGGTCCACATCACTGCCGCCGCCCAGGTGGTAGGTCATCAACAGCGCCGAATCTGCCCCCATCAAGACCTGCGACAGGCCTTGTTTCAACAGGTCGTCAAAGTCCAGCCCCGCCGGCGGCGGCGGGGTGTTCATGCCCAGGTCGAGCACCGCCGTCAGTTCAACCTTGGGGGCCGCCACATAGGTACCCCGGGCACCACGCCCTTCAAGCAGATGGCGGCGCCTGGCCTCGTCGTAAGCACGGGTGATGGTGGTCAGGTCCACATCCAGCAAGGCTGCCAGGTGGCGCTGCGGCGGCAGCCGGTCCCCGGGTTTCAACAGCCCATCGGCCACGGCGCTCTGCAAGGCATCGGCAATCTGCAAAAAGCGCGGCCCGCCACGCGCAGCCAGTCGCGGCAGCCAGCGGAGGGTATCGTCTTCTTGCATGGTTTTGCTCTGCGAATGTATGGATGTATGGACGGCTGGAATCCTCTGCAATACGCACCGCCCCGGTCTGAATGCGGTCTCGGCGTTCCGCATCCATCCCATTGGGCGAGGGTACTGCAAACGGTCCCTGGGACAATTTGTCCGCATGTATGGAAATTGCTTTTGCGTAATATGCACCAGAACGTGCAGCGGCCCATGCTGGTATGGCAATCGCTGGCGTGGTGGCCTCTTGCTTCGCAGAGGCCCGGACAGTGCCAAGTCATTGGCTGGAAATTCGCAAAATGATCGATTGGATCCCCGTAGTCTTCGTGATCTTCAAGCTGGGCATGTTCAGCACCTGCATGTTCTTTGCCATCAAGTGGCATTACGACCAGGGCAAAAAAGGCGGCAACCCGCGCGCGGTGCTGCGCGCTGGTGGCAAGGTGGCGGCCATTTTCATGGCGGCATTGATGTTGCTGGGGCTGCTGACTTTCACCCTGGTACGAACGATGGGCTTGGATTTAACGTTTTCTTGATGCCCAGCCCCGAGCCGCTCCTTCGATCCCGGCGCGGGGGCCTGAAAAAATCCTCAGGCAGTGCCCGGCCTCCTGGCTGCGGGCGGTTGAGGTGCAGAGGCACTCAGCTGTCTGAGTACCGCATGCAGCGCGTCGATGAACTGCTGGCCTGCTGCCGCGCAAGGCTGCCGGGCGGAGGTGATGGCCCAGATGTCGGAGTACACGTCAGCCGTCAACGGCCTGACGACAATGTCGTCTCGGGGAATGGGTGGGATGCACGAAGCGTCCACGATGGCGGCCCCCAAGCCGGTCTGAACGCAGCTGAGTGCAATGGCGGGCGACCGTACCTGAATACTCGCCGAGCTGATATCCATAGTTAGCGCTGAGGCACAAAGCCGTCCCAGCGGGGTGTCTGGGGGGTATCCGATCCATGCCGTCTCGCACAGCTCCACGGGATCAACCAGCGCCCTGTCCGCAAGCGGATGCTGTGGCGGAAGTACGCATACCAGGTGCTGGCGCCCGATCAAGCGGGATTTCAAGCCTGGATGGTTGGACTCCACCAGGGAAACGCCGACATCGGCCTGCCCAGACAGCAAATACTCCGGCAATTCGTCATAGGTCGCGGTGCGAAAGTCGACGCGCAACTGTGGGCTGTAGCGCATCAGTTGCTGCAGCGCCTGCGGAATCAAGGTGTTGGCAAACGTGGCGCTGCAGGCCAGGTGCAAGGTGGCCCCACCCGCCTGACCGATGCGCTGGGCCAGGGTATTGAGGCGGTCCAGCCCCCGGTACAGATCGCGTGCCTCTTCATGTAGGCGCTGGGCCTCAGGCGTAGGCTGCAGCCGCCTTCCTTGCCGCTCAAACAGCAAATACCCCAGGCGGGCTTCGCAGTGTGCGAGCGCGCGGCTCAGGGCCGGCTGCGAAACATGCAAGGCCAAGGCTGCACCGCTGATGGTGCCCGTGGTCATGATGGCGTGGAACACCTCCAGCTGCCGCATGTTGAGTGCGCGGGCGCGGATGGCGGGCGTGCTGGCTTCCGGCGAATGGCTTGGCATGTGGTGTAAACCCCTGGTCGATATAACTTTGTTTGTGAATGCACCGACATTTTTCAATTTGGGCGCGTTCGGCTTGTCCTTTACGCTGCAAGCAATATTCAGACCCATGAAAGAACCAAGCCATGAACCGCCGCCTTCTGAACCGTTTTGCCCTGCTGTTGCCCCTTGTTTTATGGGCTGTGCAGTCGGGCCCTAGCAATGCCCAGGGTAACGCTGGCCAAGCCATCACCTTTGTCGTGCCCTCCGCTGCCGGCGGCTCCCCTGATGTGCTGAGCCGCATCATCACCAACCAATGGTCGCAGAACGCCCACCGTCCCGTGATTGTAGAAAACAAGCCTGGAGCAGCAGGCAATATCGGCATGGTGCAGGTGATCCGGGGCAACGAGCTCACCGTGGGCTACGGCAATATCAACACCCTCGCGGTCAACCGCGCGCTGTTCTCCACCTTGCCTTATGACGTAGACAAGGACCTGGTCCCGGTGTCGCATCTCTTCAACCTCTACAACGTGCTGATTGTTCCAGTGGCGTCAAGTGTCCAATCCGTCAAGGATTTGCTGACCGAAGCGCGCAAGAACCCTGGCAAGCTTTCTTACGGGGCATCGGGCGTCGGCACCACTGGCCACATGAGTGGTGAGCTGCTCAACCACCTGGAAAAGCTGAACACGGTTTTTGTTCCCTACCAAGGTGGGCCGGCTGCCTTGCAGGATCTGATGGGCGGGCGCCTGGACTATATGTTCATCAATAGCTCTGAAGCAGTGCCGCTCATCAAGTCGGGCAAGGTCCGTGCGTTGGCGGTCACCCAACTGGGCAAGCGTATCGACCAGTTGCCCGATGTGCCGACGATGGACGAGGCGGGTGTCAAGGGCTACGAGATCGTCTCATGGGGCGGCGTGGTGGGCAATCGCAAGATGACACCTGAGCAAGCCAAGGCGCTGGCGGCCGATCTGGACAAGGTGTTGAAGACATCCAACGTGCGGGAAAGCCTGAATAGCCTGGGCGCCCAGCCGGTAGGGGGCACGCCCGAAGATTTCAAGCAACTGATTGCCCGCGAGACGAAGAAATGGACGGACATCATCCAGTCCAGCAAGATCGAGAAGCTGAACTGATCAGCCCCTGAAAGAGAAGGCAAACGTGCTGATATTCAAGAATGCGATGGTGATCGACGGGACTGGCCAACGGGCGTTCAGCGGAGACCTTGCGGTCGATGGGGAGCGGATTGCCCAGGTGGGAGCGGTAAAGGCCCAAGCCGGTGATACCGTTATCGACCTGCAGGGCCTGGCCATTGCACCGGGCTTTATCGATTCACATACCCACGACGATGGCTACTTGTTGGTGCATCCCGACATGGTGCCCAAAGTCTCCCAAGGTATTACGACCGTGGTCACCGGCAACTGTGGCATCAGCCTCGCGCCGCTGGTGCAACAAAGCCTGCCGCAGCCGCTGGACCTGCTGGGCCCTCCCGAGCTGTTTCGCTTTGGGCGTTTTGGGGAGTGGATGCAGGCTTTGCAAGCGCAGCCGGCTGCAGTGAACGTGATTCCTTTGGTGGGCCATACGACCTTGCGCGTCAAGGTGATGGGCGACCACCAACGTGAAGCCACCGATGACGAATGTGCGCAGATGCGTGACCTGCTGACGGAAGCGCTGGATGAGGGCGCTTTCGGCATCTCGACCGGTACCTTCTACCCGCCAGCACGCCACGCCTCAACACGAGAACTGTTGGAGGTCTGCCAGCCGCTGCGAGGCCGCCAGGCCGTGTATGCCACCCATCTGCGGGATGAGGCGGATGACATCGTCCCCGCGATGCAAGAAGCATTGGCGGTGGGACGCGAGGCGGACTGCCGCGTGGTTTTCTCCCACCACAAACTGGCCGGGGAGCGCAACCACGGTCGTTCGGAGGAGACGCTGGCGCTGATCCGGGAGGCCAGCAGCAAACAGCCCGTTTGTGTGGACTGCCATCCTTATCCCGCCACGTCCACCATGCTGCGACTCGACCGGGTTCGCCTGGCAAGCCGCACCATGATCACCTGGTCCAGCGCTTGTCCTGAAGCGAAAGGGCGGGACTTTGCCGACCTGCAGAAGGAATGGGACTTGGACGATGAAGCGCTGCTGGCGCGGCTGTCACCGGCCGGGGCCATCTATTTCTTGATGGACCAGGACGATGTGGACCGCATCTTTGCGTTCCCACTCACGATGGTCGGATCCGATGGCCTGCCTTTCGATCCGCATCCCCATCCACGCCAGTGGGGCACCTTTACCCGTGTGCTGCGGCGCATGGTGCGCGAATGTGGATTGCTGTCGCTGGAGGAAGGCATCCATCGCATGACGGGTCTGGCAGCAGAGCAATACGGGCTGGCGCAACGCGGGCGGTTGGCCCCCGGCTGGTTTGCCGACTTGGTGGTATTCGATCCTGAACGTGTTTCGGACAAGGCCACCTTTGAGGAGCCCGTGCAGGCCAGCCAGGGGATCGAACAAGTTTGGGTCAATGGCCGCCAGGTGTGGGATGGTCACCAACCCACAGGTGCGCGCCCAGGGCAAGTACTTCGCCGAACAGAGCCTCAAGAGAAAACGCAAAAGGAGTGCGTGCAATGACAACGAGAAAACTAGGTTTGGCCGTCGCCCAGATGGGGCCGGTACATTTGTCCGATAGCCGGAGCGCCGTGGTCCGGCGCTTGGTGGCCATGCTGCGCGAGGCCAAGGCCCGTGGCGCTGAGATGGTGGTGTTTCCTGAATTGGCACTGACGACGTTCTTCCCGCGTTACTGGATGGAAGAAGCGGAAGCACAAGCGAGATTCTTCGAAGCGCAGATGCCCAACGCGGAGGTACAGCCGCTGTTTGATGCCGCCCGTGAGTTGGGCGTGGGCTTCTATCTGGGCTATGCGGAATTGGCAGAAGACGGGCGACCCTACAACACAGCGGTACTGGTCAACCGGAAGGGAGAAATCACCGGCAAGTACCGAAAGATCCATTTGCCAGGCCATATGGAGCACAAGCCGGAGGCGCCATTCCAGCATCTGGAGAAAAAGTACTTCGATGTGGGCAACCTGGGATTCAGGGTGTTCGAGTCCGAATCCGTGAAGTACGGCATGTGCCTGTGCAACGACCGCCGCTGGCCGGAGACCTACCGCGTGATGGCTTTGCAAAGTGCAGAGGTGGTCATGCTGGGCTACAACACGCCGTCGCTCAATATCCATTGGAATGAGCCGGTGCATTTGCGCACAACCACCCATTTGGTTTCATTGCAGGCCAATGCCTACCAGAATGGAATATGGGTGGCGGCGGCCGCTAAATGCGGTTCGGAAGATGGCCACCACATGATTGGCAGCTCTGTGATCGTTGCTCCCACCGGTGAGATCGTGGCGCGCACGTTGACGGAAGAGGATGAGGTGATTTGCGTCAGCGCCGATCTCTCGCTGGGTGAACATTTCCGCCAGCACGTCTTCAATTTCGCCAAGCACCGCAGGCCTGAGCACTACCGCCTGATTGTGGACCGGGTGGGTGCGGGCGACCCGCTGCCCTGACCGGAATCACCTGTTGCTGACACCTGGACTGGTGGCTTGCTCCAATCCAGGCTGCGCCTTCCCAGCGCTCCACTCCCCTTGCCCATAAGCCCGAGGAATATGCGTCATCAGCGAATGGCTAAAACCACCGTCAACCACCAGATCCGCACCATGGACATAGCTGGCCCGGGGGCTGGCGAGGAAGACCACCGCCTGGGCAAGCTCGTCGATCTGGCCGATGCGGCGCAGCGGCACCACCTGCTCGCGGCGGGCGCGGTCGTCGGGGTTGCGGTAGAAGCGCTCGCTCAGCGGGGTCACAAACAGGCCGGGGCTGACGGTGTTGCAGCGGATGCCTGCGGGGCCCCATTCCAGGCACATCTGGGCGGTGAGCATGCGGATGCCAGCTTTGCTCATGCTGTAGCCGCCGCTCAGCGGTTGGGCATTCTGGGCGGAGATCGAGGCGATGTTGACGATCGCGCGCGGCAGGCTGGCGTCGGAGTGGCGGTGGAAGGCCTGGCCCATGCGCAGGTAGCCGCCCAGGTTGATCTGCAGCTGGCGCTCCCAGACAGCGGGGTCCAGCTCGGCCAGCGGCGCGGCGCTGGTGATGGCGGCGTTGTTGACCAGCACGCTGGGGCCGGCGCCCCAGTGCTGCTGCAGCGTTTGAAAGGCGGCCTCTACCGCAGCGGGCGATGAGACATCGGCGCGGATGGGCAGCAGGCGGTTGGCATCGGGATGGGTGGCGGCGAGCTGCGCCAGCGCATCGCTGTCGTGGTCGAGTACGGCCACACGGCAGCCGCTGGCCAGCAGCGCTTGCACGATGCCGGCGCCGAGGCCTTTGGCGCCGCCGGTGACGATGCAGATGCGTTGGTCCAATTGCAACCAGTCCATGTCGTGGGCCTTTCTGGTCTGCATCAGGCCGCCAAGGGCACCAGCTTGTGGGTGCTGGCGTTGAAGTTGACCACCGGGCTCGCGCTGTTGCACGACGACTTGCGGATCTTGCCGACCACCAGCTTGTGCGTGCCCAGGGTGTGGGTGCAGACGATGTCGCATTCCATGCTCGCCAGCGCATCGCTCAGCACGGGCAACTGGTGTTCGCTGCTGTGCCAGCGGCCTTCCTTGAAGCGGGCTTCGCCCTGCGGCTGGCTCAGAAAGCTGGCGATGATCTGGCTGTGCTCCTCACCCAGCACATTGGCCACAAACTTGCCGGTTTGCAGCAAGGTATCGCCCATCGACGAGGCGCTGTGTGCAAAAAAGCCGACCATCGGCGGCTCGGCCGAGATGGAGGTGAGGCTGGAGACGATCATGCCGGCGACATCCTTGCCCTGGCCGGTGGTCACGGCGCTGATGCCGGCGGGCAGCGCGCGCATTGCGGCCTTGAAGTCGGCAACCGAGACGACCTGGTCTTCCGCCGCCAAGGTGATGTGCGCGCGCACCTGGCCTTGGCCGTTGACCCAGCCGTGCTGCTGCGCATAGGCCAGCATGGCGGCAAAGCCCGTGTCCCATGCGCTGTCTGCAGCCTGGCCGGCCAAAAAGCGCAGCACCTGGGGGAAGAGCCAGACATGGCTGTCGCCGTCGCGCGTGCCGATGCGGGTCAGGGCCTGCGCGAGCTGGGGCTCTGGCTGGGGGTCGATCAGCACATCGAGTGCCCGAAAATTGTGGGCATCCATCAGGCTGATGGAGCCGCAGTTGCTGAGGTGAACGCGCATGGCCCTGTCTCCTCACGCCAGCGCTACGGCCTGGCCCACTTCTTTTTTCACGGCGGGAATGATCTTGTCGCCCCACAGCTCGATCTGCTTGAGCATGGTCTTCTGGTCGAAGTCGCCCAGCTGGGTCTGCAGTGCAATGTGCTTGGGCTTGAGGATGCTGATCTCTTCGAGCAGCTTGTCGATCACTTCGTTGACCGAGCCGACGGGCAGGTTCTTGCGCAGCTGCTCGAAGGTCGGGTCGGTGTCGGTCGGCACTTCCTTGACCATGTAGCCGTCTTCCGACTGGGCGCGGCGGAATTTGAGGCTCTCCGAGATGCGGCGCTGAAAGCGGGCGCAGTCGAGGTAGGCGTTGATTTCCGATGCATTGTCCGAGGCATAGCCGCAGCGCAGAAAGCCGAACTTCACATCGTTGTCCAGGTCCTTGCCTTCGGCCGTGGCAATGTTCTCCAGCTTGGTGCGCAGGCCGGCAATGGCGTCATTGCCGTTGAGCAGCGCGGTGACAAACAGGTTGTGGCCTTCGCGCACGCCCCGGCCCAGGGTGACCGGGTTGCCCGAGGTGACCCACAGCGGGGGCATTGGGTCTTGCACGCAGCGCACGGCGATGGAGCTGGGGGGGATATTCAGGAACTCACCCTGGTATTCGAATATTTTCTGGGTCAGGGCCTTGGGAATAATGTCGAGAAATTCATTGAAGATCGCGCCGGAATTGGCGATCTCGACACCAAAGCGCTCAAATTCAAATTGCTGGTAGCCCGAGCCCACGCCCAGTTCGAGTCGCCCATTGGACACGGTGTCGACAAAGCCGACCTCGGCCAGGAAGCGGGCCGGGTGGTAGAGTGGCAAAATACACACCGCCGTGCCCAGGCGAATGGTTTTGGTTTTCGCTGCTGCATGGGCCACGGTCATTAACGGCGATGGCGACAGCGAATAATTATTGAAATGGTGTTCGGCATACCAGGCGGTATTGAAACCCGCTTGTTCTGCCACCACGGTTTGTTCGATGGAGTTGTTGATAACGTCCTGTGAGCGCTGGTGGTAGCCGCGCTGCTGCGCCAGAATGAATACGCCAAATTCCATGATGTCTCCTTGATGATGGGCAATATGGAATCATTCTAGGGGTGGGGTCAGGAGATCTGTATGCGTGAAATTCGAGATTCAGTACTGCGCAAACTGGAGGAATCATGGACCGTCTGAGAGCGATGGAGCTGTTCCTGTCGGTGTCGCAGACCCGCAGTTTTTCTGAGACGGCGCGGCTGTTTGGCATCTCGGCCACCGCGGTGTCGAGAATGATTACCGAGTTTGAAGACGGGTTGCAGGTCAAGCTCTTGCTGCGCTCCACGCGCCAGGTGTCGCTGACCGAATCGGGCCAGGAGTACGCCGCCCAACTGGAAGGCATTCTCTGGACCATCAACCAGGCGCACACCCGCATCACCGCCATCAGCTCCGCCCCGCAGGGGCGCCTGCGCGTGCACGCCCGCACGATGTTCGGCCAACGCGTGCTGCCCGGCCTGATCGCCCGCTTCCGCCAGGCCCACCCGGAGATTTTGGTGGAGCTGCTGCTGTCCGAGACCAAGGTGGACCTGGTCAAGAACAATATCGATATTGATTTCAGAATATCGCCGCCGGTCGAGGCGGGCGTCAAACGGCGCATGCTGTTCCACAGCCAGCGCTATTTGGTGGCGTCGCCTGCCTATGTCGATAAGATACCTGCCATTCAGAAGCCGGCTGATTTATTGCAGGCGCAATGCCTGGCCTATTATTTGCCGGGCCGGGACCATATCTGGCATTTCAAGAATGATGCCGGGGTGGAGGATATTAGATTTTCGCCCCGGCATTTGACCAATAATGGCATTGCCTTATTGGAGCTGGCCAAATTGGGCGAGGGTATTGCATTGCTCGATGATTACACCGTCTATCCCGATTTGGCGGCGGGCAATCTGGTGCGACTCTTGCCCGATTATGTGGTGAGCAATACCACTTTTGAAGAGGGCATGTTTGCCACGATTGTGGATTCGGCGATTATCCCGGCCAAGGTCAAGCTGTTTCTGGATTTTGTCGCCAGCCAGGTGGCAGGGGAGGCGCAGCGCTTTGCGCTGCCCCAGTGACTAGTCGCTCAGGATGCGCGCCTGGGGCTTGGCCAGCCCCCCGTAGCCCAGGCCGGTGATGCGCAGGATGGCGCCGTCCAGCGGGCCGCTGGCGCGCAGGCGGCCGCTGTCCGAGATGCTGGTGACATACAGCTCCGCCAGATCCGGCCCGCCAAAGCAGAGCGCGCTGGGGTGGGCCACCGGCAGGCTGATCAGCTCGCTCAGCGCCCCTTGGGCATCGTAGCGGGCGAGCTGGCCGGTACGCACCAGGGCGGTCCACAGGCCGCCATCGCGGTCCCAGCAGCAGCCATCGGGGGCCGATTGCTGGGGCTGGGTGCTGATGAACAGCTGCTGGTCTTGTGCTTGCCCGCTGCTGATATCAAACGAATAAATGCTTTGCGCGGCGCTGTCGGCAATGAAGAGGCGGCCGTTGTGCGGGTGGATCAGCGGTCCATTGGCAGTTTTGAGGGCTGGGCCTATGCGCGCCAGCTGGCCATCCCGCTCCAACACGTAGATGCCGCCCTTGGGCGCTTCGCCTGCTTCGAGATGCAGATGCATGCTGCCGACCAGAAAGCGGCCATCGGGTAGCGCGCAGCCATCGTTCAGGCGCAGATGGGGCAGGTGCTCGTCCAGCTCGGCGAGGGTGTGCAGCTGGCGGCTGGCAGGGTCGTACAGGCCCAGCGCCTCCTTCATCGCGATGACGATCCGGCCATCGGCGTTCAGCGCGAACGAGCCGGTGGGCGCTGGCAGCAGGTGCAGTTCGGTCTGGCCGCTGGCCGGATCAATGCGCAGCAGCTGGCCGCGCCGGCAGTCCATGGCCCAGAGCTGGCCGGTGGCGGTATCCCAGTTGGGGCATTCACCCAGGGCCAGGCGTTGCGGGATCAGGGGCTGGATATGCATGGGGTGGCTTCAGGTTGGGGCTCCTGGGGTGGAGCCGCGCTGCACGTAGGTTGCGGTCCATCATAGGGTTGCCCCAGAGCGCCACTACCCCGGGGAACGCAGAACAGATTCAACCAATCGGGGGGAAATCATTTGCAGGGTTCCTTCCTAGAATCAAACACAGATTCGAAACAGGCGCTCGCCATGAGCAGCCAAGATCCAAGGAGACAACATGCAAGTGATAGCGCCTATTGCGCAGGCTGCGCGCTGCGCCGCCGTCCGCCCCCTGGCTACTGCGGTAGCGGCCCACACCCGGGGAGGCCGCCATGTCTGAGCCCTCCGTTTTGCTGGAAGTCGCCGATGGCGTGGCCCTGGTGACCTTGAACCGCCCACCCGTCAATGCCCTCAACCGGGCGATGCGGCGCGAGCTGGTGGCGATCTTCGATGCCATCTCCGAGCGCGACGATGTGCGCTGTGCGGTGCTGACCGGCGCCGGCTCGGTGTTCTGCGCTGGCGCTGATTTGAAGGACCGGCCCAGCGCTGATGTACCGGGCGATTTTCTGGAGCACAACCGCATCACCCGTGAAACCGGCAATGCGATCAAGGAATGCGCGAAGCCGGTGATTGCAGCGGTGAATGGCACGGCCCTCGGCGCAGGCATGGGCCTGGCCGCGGCCTGCGACATTCTCTATGCCTCGTCGAATGCCACCTTTGGCATGCCCGAGATCAATGTGGGCCTGGCGGGCGGGGCATCGATGCTCAAGACCTTGCTGGGGCGCTCGACGATGCGCCGCATGTTCTTTACCGGCCAGCGCCTGACGGCCCAGGAGATGCTGCAGCGCAATGTGGTCGAAGAGGTGCTGGCACCCGAAGCGCTGCTGCCCAAGGCCATGGAGATGGCTCGCGAGATTGCGTCGAAGGCACCGCTGGCGGTGATCTACGCCAAGCGTGCCGCCAACATGGTGGACCTGATGCCCCAGCGCGATGCCTACCGTTTTGAGCAGGAGTTCACGATGGCGCTGGCCAAGACCGAAGACGCCAAGGAAGCGCGCATGGCCTTCCTGGAAAAGCGCGCCCCAGTTTTCAAAGGACGCTGAGCATGCTGCAGACCACCCGCCTGCAGCCCGGTGCAGGCCTTGATCCGTTTTTTAGTGCAAGCGCGATTGCCATCATTGGGGCTTCCGACGATCCCACCAAGATTGGCGGGCGGCCGGTCCACCTGCTCCAAAAGCATGGCTTTGCCGGCGCGGTGTTTCCCATCAACCCCAAGGGCGGCAGCATCCAGTCGCTGCCCGCCTATACCTGCGTGCGCGATGTGCCGCAGGTGCCGGAGCTGGCCATCATCGCGGTGCCGGCAGCCATGGCGCCCGCTGCGCTGAGCGAATGCGCTGACAAAGGCGTGCAGGCAGCGATTGTGCTGTCGTCAGGCTTTATCGAGGCTGGTGAAGAGGGCGCTGCGCTGCAGCGCCAGCTGAGCCAGATTGCGCGGGAGCGCCAGATCCGCGTGCTGGGCCCCAATTGCCTGGGTGCGGTGGGCATCGAGGAGCGGGTGATTGGCTCCTTCTCGGTGGCGCTGGAAGAAAAGCTGCCCGCCGCCGGCCATGTGGGCATCGTCTCGCAGTCGGGCAACCTGGGCAGCTTCACGATGCAGTCGGTGGTGCGCCGGGGCTTGGGCATCAGCCGCTTCATGGCAACGGGCAACGAGGCGGATGTGGACATTGCCGACGGCATTGCCGCGCTGGCCCGCGACAGCCAGACCCGCATCATCCTGTGCTGCATGGAAACCTGCCGCGATGGCAGCCAGCTGCTGCAGGCATTGGAAGCGGCCCGCGCTGCCGGCAAGGTGGTGGTGGTGCTCAAGATCGGCGCGACCGAGCAAGGCCAGGCGGCTGCCGCCTCGCACACCGGTGCGCTGACCGGATCGAACGCGGTGATCGAGGCGGCGCTGACCCGCGCCGGTGCGCTGACGGTGCAGTCCATCGAAGACATGGTGGAGCTGACGGCGGCGCTGTCGGTGGTGCCGCAGGCACTGCTGCCGCGCAACCGGGGCGTGACCCTGGTGGCGGCATCGGGCGGCTTTGGCGTGATGATGGCCGATGCGATGGTGCAGGCAGGCCTGGACCTGCCCGAGCTGTCGGACGCGACCCGTGCCCGTATCCAGGAAGCCGTGCCGGTGGCCGGCACCCGCAACCCAGTCGATGCGACGGCGCAGATGTCCAGCCGGCCCGATATCTTGTACAAGCTGCTGACGGCCTTGCTGGAAGATGCATCGCGCAGCACCCTGGTGCTGCTGCTGTCGCTGTCCTTGCACAACCCGCGTTTGAGCGGTGTGTACCAGGAGGCCTTGGCCCAGATCCGGCGCGACTACCCCGACCGCCTGATCGTGCTGATTGGCCAGGGCCCTGCCGATGTGACCGAGCGCATTGCCAACGCGGGCATTGCGATCTTTCCGACCATTGATGCGGCAGCCCGTGGGCTGGCCGGTATGGTGCGCCTGGGCCAGACGCTGGGCCAGCCCCCCACCGCGCCCGCTGCCGCGCAGAACTGGGAGGCGCTGGATGCCCAGGTCTTCCGCAACGAGTTCCATGCCAAGGCCTTTTTGGCGCGGGCCGGTGTGCCGGTGACGCAGGAGCAGGTGGTGCAGTCCGCCGATGCAGCGGTGGCCGCTGCCGAGCAGATCGGCTTCCCGGTCGTGTTCAAGATTGTTTCGCCCGACATTGCCCACAAGACCGAAGTCGGCGGCGTCGAGCTCAACATCCGCAGCGCAGCGCAGGCCCGCACGGCCCATGCGCAGCTGCTGGCGCGGGTGGCAGAGCGCGCGCCGCAGGCGCAGATCGATGGCGTGCTGGTGGCGCCGATGGTGGGTGGCGGTGTGGAGATGATCACCGGCATATCGCATGACGCAGCCTTTGGCCCGGTGGTGATGGTGGGCATGGGCGGCATCTATGCCGAGGTGCTGAAAGACGTGGCGGTGCAGGTGGCACCGGTGACGCAGGCCGAGGCGCTGCAGATGATTGCTTCGCTCAAGCTCTACCCGCTGCTGCAAGGGGTGCGCGGCCAGCCCGCTGCCGATGTGCAGGCCATGGCCGCCACGGTGGCGCGCCTGTCGGAGCTGGCGCTGGCCTATGCCGGCGAGATTGCCGAGATCGACCTGAACCCGGTGCTGGTCCAACCCGCCGGCGAGGGCGTGATTGCGGTCGATGCGCTGATGGTGGCCGCCCCGCCGCAGGCCTGATGCACAGCGCCACGGAGATTTTGATCGGAACTATGCGATGAAACAGGAAGAGAATTTCGCCCGCCCCGATGCCGCATCGGGCCCGGGCGCCTACCGGCAATATGCGCGTGAATGGCTGCACAGCCATTTGCCCGCCCATATGCGCGCCGACAGCGTGGACTACCGCACGCCCAGCCTGGACGAGTGCCGCGACTGGGAAGCGCGCATGTACCAGGCGGGCCTGGCCGGCATGACCTGGCCGGCCGCCTATGGCGGCCATGGCCTGAGCCTGCGCGAGCACCTGGCGGTGAACCAGGAAGTGGGCGCGCTGGCGATGCCCGAAAGCGTCAGCTCGATCGGCAAGGAGCTGGCCGGCCCCATCATCATGGCCGTGGGCACCGAGGCGCAAAAACAGGCCTTTCTGCCGGCGATTCTGGAGATGCGCGAGTACTGGTGCCAGGGCTTTTCCGAGCCCGAGGCCGGATCGGACCTGGCGCGGCTGCGCACCAAGGCCACGCCTGATGGCGATGGCTGGCTCATCCAGGGCCAGAAGATCTGGACCAGCGGCGCCGCCAAGGCCCATTACTGCCTGCTGTTGACCCGCACCGGCACGGTGGCCGACAAGCACCGGGGCCTGCTGATGTTTGCGGTGCCGATGGACACGCCCGGCATCCGCGTGGTGCCGATCCGCTCCATCGACAACAAGCAGTCGTTCGCCGAGGTATTTTTTGACCAGGTGCGCGTGCCCGATTCGGCCCGCCTGGGCGCTGCCGATGAAGGCTGGAGCGCGGCGATTCGCGTGCTGTCGATCGAGCGCGCCACCAACCGCATGTACCGCGCCTGGCGCTTTGAGTGCGAGCTGCGCCAGCTGGTGCGGGCCTACCAGTCCGAGCCCGCGCTGCGCGGCCGCCTGCAAGAGCCGGGTTTGCGCCAGGCGGTGGGCCAGGTGGTCAGCCAGATCGATGGCCTCAAGGGCCTGGTCGAGCGCAGTGTGGAGCAGCTGCAGGCCGGTGAGCCGATTGGTGCGCGCGGATCGCTGACCAAGCTGTACTGGTCCGAATGCCACCAGGCCTTTGCGTCGCTGGCGCTGGCACTGGTGGCCGACATCAACCCCGGCCACAGCGCACTGGCGCAACGCGCCAAGGCCCATTTCACGCAGGCCTACCTGTTCTCGCGCGCTGAGAGCATCTATGCCGGGACCACCGAAGTGCAGCTGGATGTCATTGCCCAGCGCATTCAACAGCTGACCAAGGACTGAGGGGATGACGATGCAAAGTGAAGAGCTGCAGCCCGAGGAGTTTGGGCAGGCGGCGCAGGCGGTCATCGCAGCGCTGCAAGGGCAAGGCCCGGCCGAGGCGGCCGCCGCCATGGCCGATGCCGGCCTGTTTGGTATCTGCGCCGATGAAGCGCAGGGCGGCCTGGGCCTGCCGCTGGCATTTGCGATGCCGGTGGTGCGGGTAGCAGGGCAGATGCAACTGTCCTACCCCTTGCCCGAGCAGATTGCCGCCAGCAAGGCGCTGCAGGGCACGGAGGCCGGAGGCCAGCTGCTGCGCGGTGAGAAATCGCTCTGCGTGGTGATGGCCGCGCAGGCCGCTGGCGACTGGAGCGGGGTGGCGCGCAATGGCCAGCAAGCCGACTATGTGCTGGTGCAAACCGATGCCGGTTTTGCGCTCTACGACAAGGCGGCCCTGCGCTGCCAGACCGAGGAAATGCTGGACCCGGAAGTGCCCCAGCTGTGGGTATCCACCACCGGCGCCACGCCGCTGCTGAGCCTGGACGCGCCGCAGTCGCAGGCCTTTTGCGCCGATATCCAGCTGCTTTGGGCCGAGTATGTGAACGGGCTGTGTGCCGGTGCGCTGGAACGCACTGCCGATTACCTGCAGGCCCGCGTGCAGTTTGGCCGGCCGCTGTCGGCCAAGCAGGCGGTGCGCCACCACCTGGCGCGCATGCGCCTGCTGCTGGAGGCATCCAGTGCCCAGGCCTGGCGTGCACTGCGCCCGGATGAGTGGGGCAATACCCGCCAAGCGGACAGCGCCTTGGCCGCTGCCTTGAACCAGGGCGCCTGGGTGCTGGAAAAGGCCATCCACCTGCATGGTGGCATGGGCTTTACCTGGGAGCTGGGGCTGCACCGCAGCCTGCGCGAGCACAAGAAGCTGGACGCCTGCCTGGGAGCTGGCGCCGTGATGCGCAAGCTGGGAGCTGACTTTATGGACCGTTGTGAGGTGACGCAATGACAGGGGTAATCGCGAGAGATATGGAAGGCCGCGTGGCCCTGATCACCGGCGCCGGTGCCGGTATTGGCCGCGCCACGGCGCTGCAGCTGGCCGCGCGCGGTGCAGTGGTGGCGGTGAATGATCTGAAGGATGCGCTGGTCGAGGAAACCGTGGCCGCGATCATCGCGCAAGGCGGCCAGGCCTTTGGCGTGGTGAAGAATGTGGCGACGCGGGAAGAGATGACCGCCGCCGTGGACGAGGCCTATGCCCGCCACCAGCGGCTGGACATCCTGGTCAACAACGCCGCCTGGGTGCGCTACCAATCGGTGAGCGAGATCATGCCCGAGACGGTGGACCGCATGCTGGACATCGGCTTCAAGGCCGTGCTCTGGGGCATCCAGGCCGCTGCGGCCCGTATGGATGCCGAGCGCGGTGGCGCCATCATCAATGTGGCCTCGGTGGCGGCGCTGCGCTCTGCCGGCAGCTCGATGGTGTATTCAGGCATCAAGGCGGGTGTGCTGGGCATTACCCGCGCTGCGGCGGCGGAGCTGGGTGAGCGCAACATCCGCGTGAATGCGGTCTGCCCCTCGGCCGTGCCGACCGAGGGCACGCAACGCAACCGCAATGCCGAGCGCGATGCGGGCCGCGTGGCCAAGACGCCGATGGGGCGCCTGGGCACGGTGGACGACATTGCCGGCACCATCTGCTTTCTCGCCAGCGATGCTGCGCAGTTCACCACCGCGCAGGCGCTGGTGGTGGACGGCGGCATTACCTTCACCAACATCTGAGGCGCCCGCTCCATGCCCGCTGTCTTGATCACCGGTGCTGCCTCTGGCATTGGCCGCGCTGCCGCGCTGCAGTTTGCGCAGCAGGGCTGGGATTGCCTGCTGGTCGACATCAGCCCGGCGATTGCCGCGCTGCCTGCGCACTGCCTGGCGCAGGGCGCCGCCAGTGCGCAGGCCTTTGCGCTGGACCTGACCGATGCGCAGGCGCTGGCCCAGCTGGGCCGCCAGCTGGCTGAGTTGCCAGCGCTCGATGCGCTGGTCAACAACGCCGGTATCTCGGACAGCAGCGGCCGGCCGCTGGCCGAGCAGGCGCCCGCGCAGTGGCAGCGCCTGCTGCGGCTGAACCTGCAGGCACCGCAGGCCTTGTTCGACACCTGCCTGCCGCGACTGAAGCCGGATGCGCGCATTGTCAATGTGTCCTCCGGCGCAGGGCAGAAGGCCATTCCCTGGCGCGGCTTGTACAGCCCCAGCAAGGCCGGGCTGATCGCCTGGTCGCACAGCCTGGCGCAGCGCTACCCGCAGCTGGGGGTGACCACCTTGTGCCCCGGCTTTGTGCGTACCGAGCTGGTGCAAGGGCTGATGGATGCCGGCCGCCTGGCGCTGGCCGATGCCGTTGCGAAGATTCCGCTGGGCCGCCTGGCCGAGCCCGAAGAAATGGCCGCAGCGCTGGTGTTTTTGGCGCAGCCGCAGGCGCATGTGCTGTCGGGCCAGATCGTCTCGGTGGATGGCGGATCGGGCATTTATGGCGGCAGCAGCCGCTGTGCGCTGAACCCGGCCGTGCCTGCACCGTTGCAGACGCCGCTGCATCTGCAGCTGCAAGCAGGCAGCGATGCTGCTTGTGATGGCGCCTGGTTGCAAGCGCTGCAGGCGGATGCGCCTGCGCATGCGGCTGCCACAGGCGCGGCATGCCAAGGGGTGGTCAGCACCCAGGCGCTGGCTGGCGGCGATCTTGTGGAAGCCGTGCTGAACGCTGGCCAGCAGTTTGCGGCTGCCCATGCGCGCGATGCCAGCCTGCTGCTGTTGCTGCCGGCTAGCGCTCCCGGCGATGTGCCTGCCTGGCAGCACCAGACGGCGCTGGCTGCCGCGCGCATGCTGGTGGCGACCCTGGCCTGCGAATGGGCCACGCAGGGCCTGCGTATCAATGCGCTGCTGCTGTCGCCTGAGCAGGCCACGGAGGCGGCTGTGGCGCAACTGCTGCCGCTGGTCCGTTTTCTGGCCGGGGCGCAGGCGCAGTTTGTGACCGGGCAGAGCCTGGATATCTCAGGCACCAAGGAGCGCCACCATGGCTGAATGGGACACCGCCGCCGTTGAAGCCTTGTACCGCCAGGAGCGTGGCTACTGGCGGCCCTGGAACGCGCAGTTGCTCGCCCGCCGCCCGGCATTTTTGCAGGCCTATGCGCACTATGCCGGCTACCCGGCGCGCAGCGGCGGGCTGAGCGAGCGCATGGTGGAACTGGTCTATGTGGCGCTCGATGCCTCCGCCAGCCATTTGTTTGCCAGCGGCTTGAAGCTGCACATGCAAAAGGCGCTGGCCTGCGGCGCCAGCGATGACGACTTGCTGGATGTGCTGACCCTCGTCTGCCTGCAAGGCGCAGGCGCGACTGCGGCGGCGCTGAACGAGGTGGCCCAGGTGTATGGTCTGCTGCCCGGCGCAGAGACCACGGCGGGGGAAAACCTGCCGCCCGACCTGTGGGCGCGGCTGCAGGTGCTGGACCCCGCCTATTTTGGCCATCTGCAGGCGCTGGCCCGCACGGCAGAAAGCGGCCAGGGCCTGAGCGCTGGCGAGCGCTGCCTGATCACGATTGCGCTGCATGCCTGCTTTACCGCCAACCAGCCCGAGGCCTTGCGCGCAGCCTTGCAGCAGGCCCATGGCCTGGGCGTGGCGCGCGATGCGGTGGTGCAGGTCATCCAGATGGGCGCGCACCTGGCGGTGCATGGCACGGCGCTGGGTATCACGGTGCTGGCTGAGCTGGAGGCGGCATGACATCGAACGACAAGGACAAGGAGACAAACATGAACCAGTTGCGTAGCGAGCGCCGCACCCTGCTGATGGCGGCCATGGCTGCCGCTCTGCCTGCCGCCCTTCCGCTGGCGCGGGCGGCCGCACCCTGGCCCAGCAAGCCGGTGCGCCTGGTGGTGACCAGCTCGCCGGGATCGGGCGGCGATGTGTTTGCCCGCTTGCTGGCGCCCGGCCTGCAGGCAGCGCTGGGCCAGCCCTTCTATGTGGAGAACAAGGTGGGTGCCAACGGCATCATCGCCAATGACTTTGTTGTCAAAAGCAATGATGCTCACACGGTGCTGTTTGCGCCGTCGTCGGCCATCGTCATCAACCCCTTTATCCAGCCCAAGCTGCCCTATGACACGCAGCGCGATCTGCTGCCGGTGGGCCAGATAGGGCTGTCGGGCATTTTCCTGGTGGCCAATCCGGAGACCGGTATTGCCACCCTGGCCGACCTGGTGCGCTATGCCAAGGCCAACCCGGGCAAGCTGTCCTGCGGCTCCTGGGGCAATGGCTCGTCGGGCCATCTGGCGCTGGAGGGCCTCAAGGCCCATTACGGCATCGACATCCACCATGTGCCCTACAAGGCACTGTCCACCGAGCTGTCGGACATCATCGGCAACAACATTCCGATGGGCTTCATGGACATCGCGTCACCCGTGCCGCATATCCGCAATGGCAAGCTGCTGGCCGTGGGTGTGACCGGCACGCAGCGCGCACCGGCCACGCCGCAGGTGCCGACCTTTACCGAGCAGGGCTTCAAGTTTGATGCGGACGGCTGGTATGGCGTGTTTTTGCCGGCTGGCAGCTCCAACCCCGAGATGGTGGAGCGCCTGAACCAGGCTCTGGTGCAGGTGGCGCAGAGCGCCGATATCCGCAAAAAGTTTGAAGACCAGAACATGGCCCTGCCGGCCGTCAAACCGGCGGCAGAGTTTGCCCGTTCCATCCAGTCCGATATGAAGATCTGGGGTGGGCTGGCCAAGCTGGCCGATCTGAAGATGCCGTAACGAGAGCGCTGGCAGCTGCACCGGGCGCAACAAGTCCGGGCAGCGCTGACATGGCCAGCGATAGAACCAGGGGGTAGCTGCGGCAAGGGCCGGCTATCCGCAGTCAACAGGAGACAAAAAATGACCGATTCATGCGCAAACTTCAACCGACGGCAGATGCTGCTGGGCCTGCTCGCCGCAGCGGGCGCCGGCACAACGTGGGCCAATACGGCCTGGCCCAACAAGGCGATCCGGATGATTGTGCCGGGGCCGGCCGGATCGGGCGGTGACATCTTTGCGCGCATGCTGCTGCCGCCGCTGCAGACCTCGCTGAAGGAAAGCCTCTACGTCGAGAACAAGGCCGGCGCCAACGGCATCATCGGCAATGACCATGTGGCCAAGGCCCAGGCCGATGGCTATACCTTGCTGTTCTCGCCGTCGTCCTCGATTGCGATCAACCCCATCATCCAGCCCAAGATGCCCTATGACGCCATGCGCGACCTGGCGCCCGTGGCGCAGGTGGGTGCAGCGGGCGTGCTGCTGGTGGCCAACCCGGCGACCGGCTTCAAGAACCTGGCCGACATGGTGCAGTACGCGAAGGCCCACCCGGGCCGCCTGGCCTATGGCTCCTGGGGCAGTGGCTCGACCGGCCACCTGGTGATGGAAGGCATCAAGGCCCATTACGGCCTGGACATGCCCCATGTGCCCTACAAGGGCACCGCCGTGGAGCTGGGCGATCTGCTGGCCAACACGATTGGCGTGGGCTTTATGGACATTGCCTCGCCGATTCCCCATGTGCGCAGCGGCAAGCTGCGTGCGCTGGGCGCCACCGGCTCGGCGCGCGGCCCGGCGCTGCAGGATGTGCCGACCCTGACCGAGCAGGGCTACACCTTCGATGCCGACGGCTGGTATGGCGTGTTCGCGCCCGCCAAGACGGACCCCAAGATCATCGACCGCCTCAACGCCGATCTGGGCCAGGCGCTGGGCAGCCCCGAGATGAAGGCCAAGTTTGCCGAGCAGAACATGCTGATCCCTGCGCACAAGTCGGCCGCCGAGTTCAGCCAGGTCGTCAAGCGCGACATGGCGCTGTGGCAGCAGCTGGCCAAGGTGGCCAAGCTCAAGGTCGATTGAGCGGCGCCATGGGCGGTCAGCGGCGACCGCAGGCTGCGCCGCTCTGCCCAGACACCCGCTGTGCCGCAACGGCACCGCCAATTTTTGCAGAGTGTCCCTCAGGAAGGTCTTATGTCTTCATGGATTTCTTGGCGCGCTACAGCCCTGGGGCTGGGTCTGGCTTTTTGCGCTGCAGCCGCGTCCGCGGCCGAGGCGACGGCCGCTTTCCCCAACAAACGCGTGACGATCGTGGTGCCGTATTCGGCCGGCGGCCTGACCGATACGCTGGCCCGGTCGCTGGCGGTCAAGCTCGCTACGCTCTGGGGCCAGCCGGTGGTGGTGGAGAACCGCGACGGCGCGGGCACCATCATAGGGACCAGCGCAGTGGCACGCACCCCGGCCGATGGCTATACGCTGCTGTTCACCAGCTATGCCTACACCTCCAACCCGGTGCTGCGCCGCCAGCTGCCCTATGGGCCCGATGCCTTCCGGCCCGTGGGCCTGCTGGGCTCCAGCCACAATGTGCTGCTGGTCACCAACCGCTTGCGCGGGCAGTCGCTGCAACACTTGATCGACCGCGCCAAGGCCGAGCCCGGATCGCTGAAGCTGGCCTCATCCGGCCCCGGGTCGAGCCCGCATCTGGGCGCCGAGCTGTTTGCGACGAAGGCGGGTATCGGCTTTACCCATGTGCCTTACAAGGGGCAGGGCCCGGCGATGACCGATCTGATGGCCGGTGTGGTCGATGGCATGTTTGACGGCATGTCGTCGTATGCACTGGTCAAGTCCGGCAAGGTGGCGGCGGTGGCCATCGCCTCCGAGCAGCGCCACCCGGACGCGCCCGAGATTTCGACCTTCAAGGAGCTGGGTATGGACTTTGTCAGCGGCAGCTGGTTTGGCATGCTGGCACCAGCCGCCACACCCGATGCGGTGGTGCAGCAGATCAATGCCGATCTGCACCGCGCCGTGGAAGACCCTGCAGTGCGCGCGCAGATTGCCAAGACCGGTTTGCTGGTAGCGCTGTCCACCCCCGAGGCCTTTGGCCAGTATCTGCAGGCCGAAACCAAAAAGCTGCAGGCGCTGGTCAGGAGCGGCGTGCGCATCGAGTTGAATTGAGGATGGGACTACAGGGCGCCGTGGTGGCCTGCCGCATAATGGGCTTTTCGCCATTTGTCTGGACTGCCCCATGCCCCACGCCCGCCCCACCTTTGCTGCCGGATTGCTCGCGGCAGCGTGCTGCTTGAGCGCACCGGCATGGGCCATCAACAAATGCGTTGATGCCCAGGGCCGCACCAGCTTTCAGGATGAGCCCTGCGCGGCCGGGCAGAAGGCCGAGACCATCACCGTGACACCGTCCAGCCAGGGCATCAACCCGCGCGAGCATGACCGCCCGATCACCAGCCGCCCGGCGGATAACCCACCGGCGTCCGCACCACCGGCAGCAGCACCCGCGGATGCCCCCGAGCCGCGTCCGGCCGATTGCCCCGATCCGGAGCGCATGAAGAGCATGCAGATCGAAGCCGAGTCGATTGCGCTGCCGCTGCCGATCCGCAAGCAAAAGCGGGCGTCGTTCGAGGCGCTGAAGGCGCGTTGCGGGGGCTGAGGCCCTATGGCTCCCACCTGAGCAAACGCCCGCGATAGCGGGCGTTTCTGTTTATACCGCCATCGGCGCCGTCAACGGCGCATGGTGCTGGTAGCCTTCCAGCCAGAAGTCCGAGGGCTCGACCTTTTCCAGCCATTCGGGCTGGTACTGGCCGGTCACCGCGTAGTCGGGGATGCGGTCCGACAGCACCAGCTTGGGGGATTCAAAGGGCTCGCGCTTGAGCTGCTCCTGCAGCATGTCCAGGTGGTTTTCGTAGATGTGGGCATCACCGATGAAGTAGGTAAACCAGCGCGGCGTGTAGCCACTCAGGCGCCCCATCAGGTGCAGCAGCGCGGCGCCTTCGGTCAGGTTGAAGGGGGTGCCCAGGCCCACATCATTGCTGCGGATATACAGGCACAGCGAGATCTCGCGCTTGCTTTGGTCGACGAGGAACTGGTAGAGCAGGTGGCAGGGGGGCAGGGCCATTTCTTCGAGCTGGGCCCAGTTCCAGCCGTGGAAGAGGATGCGGCGGCTGCCCGGGTCGGTCATGATGGTGTCCAGGCACTGGCGCAGCTGGTCGATGGCCTTGTAGAGCACGATCTGGCGCTTGCCGCCTTCGGCTACTTCGCCGATCTGGGTGTAGCCCTTGGCGAGCGCGTCGGCCACCTGGGCCTGGCTGTGGGGCCGGGCCAGGTCGATCAGCTTGTAGGCCGGCCACTGGCGCCATTGCACGCCGTAGACGGGGCCCAGGTCGTCGGCCTCCAGGCGGTAGGGGTTGGCCAGCCAGGCCTGGTTTTCATTGGCGTTCTGGTCCCAGACCTTGCAGCCCAGCGCGCGGAAATCGGCGGCGCTGCGCGCGGCGCGCAGAAAACCGACCATCTCGCCGATGGCGGATTTGAAAGCCAGCTTCTTGGTGGTGACGGCCGGAAAGCCTTGCTGCAGATCAAACTTGAGCATGGCGCCGGGTATGCTGAGCGTGCGGATGCCTGTGCGGTTGGTCTGCCAGGAGCCTTGGTCCAGGATGTTTTGGACGAGTTGGAGGTATTGCTTCATGTTCTTCTGGGGCTGTTCGGGGGGCCTGGCCGCATCGCCGCCCGGGGCGGGCGCCGGGCCCGGCGCGGGCATGCGCGCCAAGGCGGCGGGGCAGGTGGCAAGGCCCAAAGGATGTACTGTACGACGGCCGGGTTGCTTGCGTAGGCCGTAAGGATAAGCGCCTGTCGGAGATACCTGCGATGGCCATCGCCGCGCAAAAATTGGTGTAGGGTGTCGGCTTTGGCGCCCGGGCCCACCGGAGCCGGCGGCACGCCGCCGTGGCCCAAGCCGGTGGGCGCCGGGACATCGACAGTTTGCTGGGCGCAGGAGAGGGCGCTGCAAACGCTGACAAGGACACCGATATGTGGACGATGACGAAGAAATGGGGCCTGGCCCTGGGCGCTGCTGCGGCGCTGGCGCTGGCCGGCTGCCAGACGGCGCCCGCTGGCATGGACCCCAACGGCCAGCAGGCCTGGAACCAGCTGCAGGCCCAGGTGGGCCAGTATCCGCACGATGCCGCTTTCCTGCAGCAGGGCGTGATGGCTGCGCGCATGCAGCACCTGCTGGGTGAGCACCGTGCGGCCTTCATGCAGAACCTGCAGGTGACCGGGCCGCTGAGCAAGCAGGGCTCCGTCTACTACATCACCGGCAACCGCCAGCACGACGGCGGCCAGAATGCCGCCGCCGTGGCACTGGATGCCAAGAGCAACACCATGCGCATCTGGTGGCTGCAGGACGGCCAGCCCCGCGTGGTGCAGGACCCGGGCGCGGCCTTTTCCTGGCCCAAGGATGTGAACCAGATGATCAGCAACGCGGTGGGCACGCCGGCGTCCTGATCCTTCGGCGCGCAAAAAACAGGGCGGCACCTCATCGAGGGCCGCCCTGTTTGGTGGTGTGCAGCTTATTTAGCCGCGTGTGACCATCGCATGCGGGTTCATGATGTTCTGCGGGTCCAGCGCGGCCTTGACCGCACGCATCATCGACAAGGCCACCGGCGACTGGTACTGCGGCAGGGTGTCGACCTTGAGCGTGCCGATGCCGTGCTCGGCCGAGATGGAGCCGCCAAACGCGGCGACTGCGTCATAGACGATGTGGTTGACCTCGTGCTCGCGCTCGTCGAGGAACTGCTTGGCGTCGACGCCCTCGGGCGCCTGCACATTGAAGTGCAGATTGCCGTCGCCCAGGTGGCCGAAGTTGACCAGGCGCATGCCCGGCACCTTGTCGTTGAGCACCTGCGTGGCATGCTCGACAAACTCGGGGATGCGGGAGATGGGCACCGAGATGTCGTGCTTGATGTTGAGGCCTTCCTCGACCTGGGCGAGCGGAATGCTTTCGCGGATATGCCAGAGGTTGTGGGCCTGGCCCAGGTTCTCGGCCACGACGGCGTCGAGCACGATCTCCTGCTCGAAGGCGGCCTCCATCAGCGCCTCAAAGCGGCTGCGGGCATGTTCTTCCGATTCGCTGTCGGAGTTCTCCAGCACGACGGCGTAGGGGAAGGCGGGGTTGTCGATAAAGGGCACGCGCAGCTGAGGCATGTGCTTGTCCACCAAGGTCAGCGCAAAGCGGTTCATCACTTCGAAGCCGGTCAGGCCCGCGCCCAGGTACTGGTGGGCCAGCGCCAGCAGGCGCACGGCGGCATCGAACGACGGCAGAGCCGCCCAGGCGGTGAGCTGGCTCGCCGGCATCGGGTAGATCTTCATCGTTGCGGCGGTGATCACGCCCAAGGTGCCTTCGCTGCCGATGAAGAGGTTGCGCAGGTCGTAGCCGGTGTTGTCCTTGCGCAGGCCCTTGAGGCCGTTCCAGATCTCGCCCTGCGCATTGACGACTTCGAGGCCCAGGCAGAGCTCGCGGGTATTGCCATAGCGCACGACCTGGGTGCCGCCGGCATTGGTGCCCAGGTTGCCGCCGATGGTGCAGCTGCCTTCGGCCGCCAGCGACAGCGGGAACAGGTAGCCCTGGCTTTCACAGCGCTCCTGCAGGGTTTGCAGAATGCAGCCGGCCTCGACCGTGACGGTGAGGTTGTCCTTGTCGATCGCACGGATGGCCTGCATGCGGCCCAGGTTCAGCACCACCTGCTGGCCCGAGGTATCGGGCGTGGAGCCCACGACCAGGCCGGTGTTGCCGCCCTGGGGCACGATGGAGGTGCCGTTGGCCGCGCAGGCCTTGACGACGGCCGCCACTTGCTCGGTCGTGGCGGGGCGTACCACCGCCAGCGCCTTGCCGTGGACGCGGCGGCGCCAGTCCTGTTCGTAGGCGCTCAGGTCGCCCTCGGTAAGCACATGGGCATCGCCCACTATCTGGCGCAAGCTCGCTATCAGGTCGGTCATTGGAGGTCTCAGCAAATGAAAAGAAAAAGAATCTAAGAGGCGGCAGCGGCCGGCTTGGGCGCCGGGGCCACGGCGCGTTGGCGGCCCCGGATATGCACCACGCAGGCGGCAAACAGCAGCAGGCACAGTGCGATCTCGGCCAGCGCGCACCAGCGGCTGGGCGCGGCATCGCCCCAGGCGCGCACCACGCCTTCGACAAAATACAGCCACACCAGCAGGCTCAGCCAGCGGTAGGTATACATGCGGTGCTTGAGCAGGCCGGCCAGCGGAAGGCACAGCGGCAAGGCCTTGAGCACCAGCCAGGAGCCGCCCGGCCGCAACGGGGCGAGCCACAGCTCCCAGGCCAGGCACAGCACCACGAGGCCCAGCAGCGCCGCCACCGCCAGCCAGCGCGAGTATTGCGCAGCCGCACCGGCCGGCGCAGGCGTTACCAATTCAGGCAGATTTGCCGCAGGATCAGGGGTGGATACAGGCATGGAAATGGCATCATATCGGTATGTACGTAAGTGATGAGAAAAACGCGGCATCTTTGCAGGTGCATCGGCGCCAGGGATGGGCGCTGTGGTGGCAGCAGTTTGCGGCGTTTCCGTGGCGCAATACCGTCAACACCTTGCGCACGCGCTTCGGCGAGGACCGCCTGGGCCTGACGGCCAGCAGCCTGACCTTTACCACGATGCTGGCGCTGGTGCCCTTTTTCACGGTGGCGCTGGCCTTGCTCACCGCCTTTCCGATGTTTGCGACGGTCGAGGCGCAGTTGCAGCGCTGGCTGATCGAGAGCCTGATCCCCAGCACCATTGCGAGCCAGGTGCTGGGCTACATCACGCAGTTTGCGTCCAAGGCCAGCCGCCTGGGTCTGGCCGGCCTGAGCTTTTTGCTGGTGACAGCGCTGGCGCTGATCCTGACGATGGACCGTACCCTGAACAACATCTGGCGCGTGCGCCAGCTGCGGCCGCTGGGCCAGCGCGTGCTGATCTACTGGGCGGCCATGTCGCTGGGCCCGCTGGTGCTGGCCTCCAGCCTGGTGCTGACGTCGTCGGTGGTGGCGGCCTCGCGCAGCGCCTTTGGCGAGCTGCCGTACCTGATCCGGCTGGCCTTTGATTCGCTGGAGTTTGTGCTGCTGGCATCGGGCGTGACTGCCATGTACCGCTATGTGCCCAACACCCATGTGCGCTGGCGCGATGCGCTGGCCGGCGGCCTGTTCGTGGCCGTGGGCATCGAGGTGGCCAAGAAGGTGCTGACCTTGTACCTCGTGCATGTGCCGACCTATTCGACGATCTATGGCACCTTTGCCACTTTGCCAATCTTGCTGATCTGGATCTATGTGGCCTGGGTGATCGTGCTGCTGGGCGCGGTGGTGGCTGCCTACCTGCCCAGCCTGCTGGCCGGCGTGGCGCGGCTGCCGCTGGCGCAGAGCTGGGATTTTCAGCTGGCACTGGAATGCCTGCGCGCGCTCAACCTGATGCGCTACCAGCCCGAAAAGGGCCTGTACCTGCACCAGCTTGCCACCCGCCTGCAGGTGGAGGATGTGCAGCTGCATCGCGCACTCGATGTGCTGTGCCAGCTCGACTGGGTGGGCGCTGTGGTGGATGTCGATGAACGCCGAACCGGCACGGGTGCGCCCGAGAGCCAGCATGACATGCGCTATGTGCTGCTGATCGAGCCTGCGCAGACCCTGGCCGCGCCGCTGGTGGCTGCGCTGATGCTCGATCGCAATGAAGCCACCGAGCCGCTGTGGTGGCACAGCGGCCTGGACCAGATGGTGCTGATTGCGTTGCTGGAGCGCCGCCAGTGGCTGCCTGATGCGGCACCGGAGCCCGAGGAGCAAGCGCCAGCGCAGGCGCTGGCGACGGTGCCGGGTGATGAGGGGGACCAGGCCGTGCCAGCCAAGGCCTGAGCGTTGTTTCAGGGGCCGAAGGTGCTGCGTCCTTCAGGCCGCTTGCTGGCTTGGCTGCGCCGGCCGCCACCTGCACCCGCTTGCGCGGAGGGGCGCTACACGCCCTTCAGTGGACGGCGAAGCTGGCCTCGTTGAATGCCAGCCGCTGGCGCGCCAGCGCCACCATGTCGGCGGGGTAGCAGCTGAAGGCGGTCAGTGCGCTGTCGTCGAGTTCATACAGCACCACCAGCGCGGCGACCTCCCAGGCCCAACGTGGATGGTGTTCGCCCATGCCGATCAGCCGGCCAATGGCCGCCAGCGCGGGGTGCGGCTGGCTGCTGTAATGTTCTTCCAGATAGTGCTGCAGTGGCGCGGTGCCCAGCTCGGTCTGCTCGAAGAAGGCGGCCAGATCGGCATAAGGTTTGGGGCAGAACACCTGGGCGGAGGCCTCGTCCTTGTCGCAGGCGACGGCGCTCAGGTAGTCGAGCAGGCAGTCACAGCGGTTGCCCAGCAGCCGTTTGACGATGCCCGGGATCAGTTCCTGGCGCTCCAGCAGGATCGGCAAAGCGAGCAGCTGCACAGCAGCCGGGTAGTTGTTGGAGGCGGGGTTGAACGGCTGCACCGCCTGCGCAGGCGTGGCCGCAGCGCTGCGCATGAAATCTGCGTATTCATTGCACCAGTGCAACACGTGCTCGAACAGACCTTCCATCGCACGCGGGGGCAGGCCACGGCTGTAGGCCAGGTCCAGCAGCGCCAGCGACTGCAGCGCAGCCCGGCACCAGCCGGCGCGCGCTGCGCGCTGGCTGTCGGCGTCCAGATCCTGCACGTCCAGACCATAGTAGCCATGGCTGGAGAATTCATGCAGGCTTGACAACTGGTCCGCCCAGGTCTCCGCCCAACGCTCCAGGTCCATGTCCACGCGTGGCCGCAACAGGTGCCAGGGTTGTGCCTGGCAGTGCTGCAGCAAACAGGGAAGGGCCTTGTATTGCATAAGTCGTATGTATCCGGTCTGCAGCTTTTCAGATGCAGCTGTCTGGGCCTCCATCAGCCTAGTGGATAGGCTAACGCATTTGCTGCCTAGATTGCGGCATTTTCTGCGGAGGCTTACGCCTTCTTACGCCAGATACATACGGGATGGACTGCTACAAAAACAAAAGCAATCACACCATAGCAAAACTGGTGGCGCCATTTAGCGCAGCTATTGTCGCGCCGCAGCACTTTCTCAGGCGGCGCGCTGGGAGGCGGGCCGGGCCTTGAGAAAATCATGGATGGCGAACAAGGTCTCATCGGGCGACTCGGTCATCTGGTTGTGACCGCAGGGCACCATGCGGACCTGCACCTGCTTGCCGGCCGCCTGGGCTGCATCCACCAGGCTGCGCGCGGCGCGGGCTGGGGTCATCAGGTCTTGCTCGCCCAGCACGAACAGCACCGGGCAGGCCAGCGCGGCCATGGCGGCCTGGCCGTTGCGGTAGCTGTCGCAGGCGACAAAACCGGTGTGCAGCAGGTTGGTATCGCTGTTGCTCGCCTGCACGCGGCGGGCCAGCGCCATGCCTGCGCCAAACACCCAGCTGCCGGCACCCGAAGGGGGGGCCAAGGTCGCGCGCGAGAAGGTCTGCACCATGCCAATGGCCTGGTCAGTGGCGTTCAACGCTTGCTCCAGCAAGGCGGGCGCGACCTTCATCGGATCGGCAGTGCCGACCAGCACCAGGTGGCTGATGCGTTCGCCCAGGCGTGCGGCCGCTTCCATCGCAATCAGGCTGCCCCAGCTGTGGCCGATGAGGGCGGCGCGCTCCAGCCCGGCGGCATCGAGCAGCTGGGCGATGGTGTCGGCGGCCTGCTCCACACTTTGAGGCGCCGCGCCACCGCTCTTGCAGTGCCCTGGCAGGTCGATGGCCAGCACATTCCAGCCATGGTTGGCCAGGTAGCGGCTTTGCAGCGCCCAGACGCTGTGGTCGCACAGCACGCCGTGGATGAAGATGGCAGTGGGCTGGTTGGCATTGAGCGCCTTGCCGCCGGTGTAGGCATACAGGTCGGCACCTTGAACTTGGATTCGCATGTCTGTGCTCCGATGGTCTAGATGTCTGCAATCAGCCGCTTGCCCAGGCTCACGGTGTGGTCGTCGCTGTAACCCAGGCTTTCATAGAAGGCGATAACGGCCTCATTGCCGGCACGCACCTGCAGGTTGAGCTTGGGGCAGCCCAGCGCGGTCAGCTCGGCCTCGGCGCGCTGCATCAACTGGAGCGCATGGCCCTGGCGCTGGTGCTTGGGGTGCACGGCCAGGTAGTTGATCCAGCCCCGGTGGCCGTCATAGCCGACCATGATGCTGGCCATCACCTCGCCCTGGTCATCGACACCGACCCAGAACAGCTCGGGCGAGACGCTGAGCTTGCGCGCGATGTCCTTGTGCGGATCATTCCAGGGGCGGTAGAGGCCGCAGTCATGCCACAGCTGCACAACGGCTTCGGAATCCTGCAGTGCAAAGACACGGATTTCCATCATGCAGCCTTCTCTGCGGCCTTGAGCGCCCGCTTGAGGTCGTCGATCAGGTCGTCGGCATCTTCGAGGCCGATGGACAGGCGGATCGTGCCCTGGCTGATGCCCGCCTGCGCCAGCGCGTCGTCGTGCATGCGAAAGTGCGTGGTGCTGGCCGGGTGGATGACCAGCGAGCGGCAGTCGCCGACATTGGCCAGGTGGCTGAAGACCTTGAGCGTCTCGATGAACTTCTTGCCCTGGTTGCGGTTGCCGGCAATGTCAAAGCTGAACACCGAGCCCGCGCCGCGCGGCAGCAGCTTTTGCGCCAGCGCGTGCGAGGGGTGGCTCTCGAGCAGGGGGTGGCCCACGCGGCTGACCATGGGGTGGCTGGCCAAGAACTGCACCACCTTTTCGGTATTGCGCATATGGCGCTCCATGCGCAGCGGCAAGGTTTCGATGCCTTGCAGAATCAGCCAGGCGCTGTGCGGGCTCATGCAGGCGCCGAAATCGCGCAGGCCTTCGCGCCGTGCGCGCAGCAAGAAGGCGCCGGTCGTCGATTCCTCGCTGAACACCATGTTGTGAAAGCCGTCATAGGGCTCGGTCAGCTCGGGGAAGCGGCCGGACTTCTCCCAGTCAAAACTGCCCCCATCGACGACGATGCCGCCGATGACGGTGCCGTGGCCGGAGAGGAACTTGGTGGCCGAGTGGTAGACGATGTCGGCGCCATGCGCAAAGGGCTTGATCAGCCACGGCGAGGTCAGGGTGGAGTCGACCAGCAAGGGTACGCCGGCCTCATGGGCGATGGCCGAGACCGTGGGGATGTCCAGCACATCAAGGCCGGGGTTGCCGACGGTCTCGCCAAAGAACAGCTTGGTATTGGGCCGCACCGCAGCGCGCCAGCCGTCGATATCGCCGGGTTTGACGAAAGTCGTCTCGATGCCAAAGCGGGCCAGCGTGTAGTGCAGCAGGTTCTGGCTGCCACCGTAAAGCGCGGTGCTGGCAACGATATGGCTGCCCGCCCCCATCAGGGTCGCAATCGACAGGTGCAACGCGGCCTGGCCGCTGGCCACCGCGATCGCGCCGACGCCCCCTTCGAGTGCGGAAACGCGCTGCTCCAGCACCGCGTTGGTGGGGTTGCTGATGCGGCTGTAGACATGGCCGGGCCGCTCCAGATTGAAGAGGCTGGCCGCGTGGTCGCTCGACTCGAAGACGAAGGACGTGGTCAGGTGGATGGGGACGGCACGGGCGCCGGTGGCAGGGTCCGGCTGGGCGCCGGCGTGCAGACTCAGGGTGTCAAAGCCGGGATCGGTATAACCGGGCATGGCGTATCTCCGCGATGTTGTCGTTCTGGACGGGCATTGTCGGCTATATTTAGCAGACCCGGATTGGCAGGCCTGTCGCCGATGCGTTTGCATGCAGGCGGGTCCCACCAGCATCGGAGAACGGTACAAGGAGACACCCATGAAAGTCAGCGATATCCTCCGCCTCAAAGGCAACACCCTCTACACGGCCAGCGTCAATGACCCTCTGGGCGACGCGATCCAGACCATGGCAGAGAAGGACATTGGCTCGCTGGTGGTGATGGAGCACGGCGACGTCGTGGGCATGTTGACGTTCCGCGAGGTGATCGTCGCCATCGTCAACAACGGCGGTACCGCCGGCAGCATCCTGGTGCGCAGCGTGATGGATGACGCACCTTTGACCTGCACGATGGAGACCGACATGGACGAGGTGCGCCGCATGATGCTGGACCGCCATGCGCGCTACATGCCGGTGATGGACAAGAAGATGCTGATGGGGGTGATCAGCTTCTATGACGTGGCCAAGGCTGTCGTCGACAGCCAGAACTTCGAGAACAAGATGCTCAAGGCTTATATCCGCGACTGGCCGGTGGAAGGCGAGACCGATTCCTGATGCACCGCCGGCGCAGCTTGCGGTGCGCCGGTTCTGCTCAACACCTGCAACACGGGCGGCCTGCGAGGCCGCTTTTTTGCGTCTGGGCTTGGGTGCCGGTCAGAAACGGATGATCCGCCCCGGGATGCTGCTGGCGGGGTTGCCGGTAGGGCCCGTGTCCGCAGGCGGGGGTGCGGTGTCAGCCGGCAGGCCCACATACTGCGCGCGGGGGCGGATCAGCTGGCCGCTGGCGCGCTGCTCGAGCGCATGGGCCAGCCAGCCTGCGGTGCGGCCCAGCGCAAACAGCACAAAGGCGGCGCCCGCTGGCAGGCCCAGGCCGCGCTGGATGGCCACCAGCGCATAGTCCAGACTGGGGTGCAGGCCGGTGTGGCGGTGGACGCTGGCCAGCAAGGCGCTGCGGGCCGCATCGGCAGGCAGCAGGCGCAGCAGCCGCTCGCTGCGCGGGTCGCCGGCCGGGTAGAGCGGGTGGCCAAAGCCTGCGCAGTAGTGGGGGCTGCCGTGGATGCGGGTGCCGGCCAGCAATTGGGCGAGCGAGGGCGGCAGCGTGCCGTCGGCCTGCGGCGCCGCATGCCAGTCGTCCCAGTGCCGGTCGATCACCGCCGTCATCCCGCCGTGCAGCGGGCCGCTGAGTGCCGCCAGGCCGGCGCCGAGGCTGGCATGCAGGCTGGCGCCTGTGGAGGCCACCACGCGGGCCGCAAAGCTGGAGGCATTGAGCTCATGGTCGGCGCAAAGCACCAAGGCCTGGCGCAGGGTGTCTTCGCCCGCTGCATCCACTTGCCAAAGGGCTGCGAGCTGCTGGTGGATGAGCCCGCCGGCCGCAGATGTTGCCGTATCCGTGGCTGGCCACCCGGTCAGCACCCCCAGCATCTGCTGCAGCAGCGGCCCAGGCCAGCCAGGATGGGCCAGCGTGGGCTCGCCAGCAGGCAGACTGTGCCAGGCGCGCAGTGCCTGCTCGGGCGGGCGGGGTTGTGGCACGGGCTGTGTCGCGGCTGCTGTGACTTCGGTGCCTGTCGTGCCTGCAGTGCCTGGCATGGGTGCGCTGGGGGGTGCTGCCGCGAGGGGCTGGTCCAGCAGCAGCGCAGCCGTGTCCTCCAGGCTGGCATGCTGCGCCCATTGCAGCGCATGGCGGCCCCGGTAATACAGCTGGCCCTGGCTGACCTGGGTGATGGCCGAGCGCAGCACCGGTGTGCCCCAATCCAAGGTGGAGCGGGCCAACTGCGCGGGGTTGCGTACCGCTTGCCGCTGGCGCGCCAGGCGCTGCACATCGATACGGGCGTAGACATGGCCGCGCGTGCCCGGTTGGCTGTGCGCCCGCAGGAGCCCCCGGCTCACATAGGCATAGAGGCTGGCGCGCTGCACGCCCAGCATCGCGGCGGCCTGCTGGCTGGTGAGCCAGGGGCTGTCGTTGTCGGCAGGCGGGGTGGGGGCGGGGCGTGCAGGAACCATGTGCCATGCTAATGCAGTGCGGGACATAAGTCAGGTGTACCGAGCCAATCAAGATTGACCCGAGCGGGCGGCAGGTATGCAATGGCGGCCATGTGCCCACCAGGAGAACGCCTTGCCAACCACTGACCACAACACCGCCGCCACCCAAACCCTGGCGCAGCTGCCGCTGCATGCCGCCATCCAGGCCAGCGTGCACACGCTGTGGCAGCAAGCGGGTCTGCCAGCGCAGGCTTTGCAGCCAGGCGCTTTGGCGCTCAGCGGCGACGGCACAGCCTACCCGTCGAGCTTTTGCATCGATGTGGCGGCCCCGGCTGCAGTGGCTGCCAGCGGCCTGGCCAGCGCCTGGATCGACCAGCACCGCCAGCAGCTGCCCATGCCCCCGGTCAATGTGGATGTGGGCCATGTGCTGGCCGAATGCAGCGGTTATTTCACGATAGACGGTGAGCAGCCCAACCTGTGGGCCCCCATTTCGGGCCTGTATGCCTGCGGCGCCGATCTGGGCGAGCCGGGCTGGCTGCGCATCCATGCCAATTTTGACCACCACCGCGATGGCTTGCTGCGGCTGCTGGGCCTGCCCACCGGCGCAGCCACTCCGCGCCAGGCGGTGGCCGATGCGCTCAAAGGCTGGACGGCGCAGGCGGTGGAAGAGCGGGCCGCAGCGCTTGGCCTGGTGGTCGCAGCCGCCCGCAGCCCGCAGGCCTGGCAGGCCCACCCCCAAAGTGCGGCGGTGGCAGCGCAGCCCCTGGTGTCCATCACGCAACTGGACAGCGGCCAGCCCGCCGCAGCCCGTGGCTGGCCTGCGCCTGCCCGGCACCGGCCGCTGGATGGCCTGCGCGTGCTCGACCTGACCCGCATTCTGGCCGGACCCGTGGCCGCCCGCAGCCTGGCCGCGCAAGGGGCCGATGTGCTGATGGTCAATGGCCCGGGCCTGCCCAATATCGACGCCATTGCCGATATGAGCCGGGGCAAGCGCTCGGCGTTGCTGGACCTGAAAACGCAGACAGGCCAGCGCAACATGGCCGCGTTGCTGGGCCAGGCCCATGTGCTGCTGCCGGGTTACCGGCCTGGCGCGCTGGATGCGCTGGGGCTGGAGCCGCAGTCTGTCGCCCGGCTGCGGCCCGGCATTGTGTATGCCAGCTTGTCGGCCTACGGGCGCAGCGGCCCCTGGGCCGACCGGCGTGGCTTTGATTCGCTGGTGCAGACCGTTTGCGGCATCAACTGGGCCGAGGGCCAGGCTTTTGGCAGCACGGGGCTGCGGGCGCTGCCGCTGCAGATTCTGGATTACAGCGCGGGATTTTTGCTGGCCTTTGGCATCCAGGCGGCCTTGTACCGCCAGGCGACGCAAGGCGGCAGCTGGCATGTGCAGGTATCGCTGGCGCGGGTGGCGCAGTGGCTGCAATCCATGAGCCAGCGGCCAGTAGCCGCTGCGCCGGCACCGGCCGCAGTACCGCCGGAAGCCTATCTGGAAACCATGGACACCGGCTTTGGCCGCCTGCGCGCGGTGCGCCACAGTGCAGTGCTGCAGGGCCTGCCCAGTGGCTGGCCCCATGCCGGCCAGCCGCCCGGGGGTGACCAGCCCTGCTGGTGAGCCCTGCGGGGCTGTGCGGGGCACTGGCATCAGTGATAATGGCGGGCTATGAGCGGCAATACCTTCGGCACCTTATTTACTGTTACCAACTTTGGCGAATCCCATGGCCCGGCGATTGGCTGCGTGATTGACGGCTGCCCACCGGGCATGGCGTTGAGCGAGGCAGACATCCAGCAGGATCTGGACCGCCGCCGCCCCGGCACCAGCAAATTTGTCACCCAGCGCAATGAGCCCGACAGCGTGGAGATTCTGTCGGGCGTTTACGAGGGCAAGACCACGGGCACGCCGATTGCGCTGCTGATCCGCAATACCGACCAGCGCAGCAAGGACTACTCCAATATTGCGCAGAGCTTTCGCCCGGGCCATGCCGACTATGCCTACTGGCACAAGTACGGCATCCGCGACCCGCGTGGTGGCGGCCGCTCGTCGGCCCGGCTGACGGCGCCTACCGTGGCGGCCGGCGCCGTGGCCAAGAAGTGGCTGAAAGAGAAGTTCGGCACCGCGTTCCGCGCCTGCATGCTGCAGGTGGGCGAGGTGGCCCTGCCGTTCGAGGACTGGGCGCATGTGCCCAACAACCCGTTTTTTGCACCGGTGGCCGATGTCAGCCGCTATGAAGACTATATGGATGCGCTGCGCAAGGCGGGCGACTCCTGCGGCGCGCTGATCCGGGTGCAGGCCAGCGGTGTGCCGGTGGGCCTGGGCGAGCCGCTGTATGACAAGCTCGATGCCGACATCGCCTACGCGATGATGGGCCTCAATGCCGTCAAGGCGGTGGAGATCGGCGCTGGTTTTGACAGTGTGGCCCAGCGTGGCACCACGCACGGTGATTCGCTCAGCCCCCAGGGCTTTCGCAGCAACAATGCCGGCGGCATTCTGGGCGGCATCAGCACCGGCCAGGACATCGAGATCCGCATCGCCATCAAGCCGACCAGCTCCATCATCAGCCCGCGCGAGTCCATCGATACCGAGGGCAACAGCACCGAGGTCATCACCAAGGGCCGCCACGACCCCTGCGTGGGCATCCGCGCCGCACCGATTGCCGAGGCCTTGCTGGCCATGGTGCTGATGGACCATGCGCTGCGCCACCGCGCACAGAACAGCGATGTGCAGCTGGATGTGGGCCCGATCGCTGCGGAGGCGCCGCAGTCCTGACGCGCAGGGGCCGGACCGGCACCGGTCTGGCGCACCCACGAAAAAAAGCGAACCCTGGGGTTCGCTTTTTTTATCGCTCAGTCCTTTTTACGGGCGCCGTCTTTTTTGGCAGCCGGCGGCGGGGTGGTCACCTCGTCAACGATGGACTTGAACTGGTCAATGTCCTCGAAGCTGCGGTAGACGCTGGCATAGCGGATGTAGGCCACCTTGTCGAGCTTTTGCAGCTCGGCCATGACCAGCTCGCCGATCAGATGGGTCTGCACCTCGCGCGCACCCAGGGTGCGCAGCTTGTCTTCGACATGCTCGAGTGCCATGTCCACCTTGTCGATGCTGACCGGGCGCTTGCGCAGCGCCAGGCTGAAGGAGCCGCGCAGCTTGCTGCGGTCATAGTCGATGCGCCGGCCGTCCTTTTTGACGATGACCGGCAGGCTGACTTCGGGCCGCTCATAGGTGGTGAAGCGCTTTTCGCAATGGCCGCATTGGCGCCTGCGCCGTACAAAGCCGCCGTCTTCTGCAACACGGGTCTCCACCACCTGGGTATCGGGATGGCTGCAGAAGGGGCATTTCATAGGCGCGGGCGCTGCTCAGATCAACGGTAGACGGGGAAACGTGCGGTCAGGGCATTGACCTTTGCGCGCACGGCGGCGATGTTGGCCTCATCACGGGGGTTGTCCAGCACGTCGGCGATCAGGTTGGCGGTCAGGCGCGCTTCTTCGTCCTTGAAACCACGGGTGGTCATCGCAGGCGTACCGATACGGATGCCGCTGGTGACCATCGGCTTTTCCGGGTCGTTGGGGATGGAGTTCTTGTTGATCGTCATGTGGGCAGCGCCCAGCACGGCTTCGGCTTCCTTGCCGGTGATGCCCTTGGCGCGCAGGTCCACCAGCATCACGTGGCTTTGCGTGCCACCGGAGATGATGCGCAGGCCGCGCTCGGTCAGGGTCTCGGCCACGATGCGGGCGTTGGTCTTGACCTGCTGGGCATAGGTCTTGAACTCGGGCGACAGCGCTTCCTTGAAAGCCACGGCCTTGGCAGCGATCACGTGCATCAGCGGGCCGCCTTGCAGGCCGGGGAACACGGCCGAGTTGATGGCCTTTTCGTGCTCGGCCTTCATCAGGATGACGCCGCCACGTGGGCCGCGCAGGCTCTTGTGGGTCGTCGTCGTCACCACATCAGCGTGGGGCACGGGGTTGGGGTACTCGCCTGCGGCGATCAGACCGGCATAGTGGGCCATGTCCACCATGAAGATCGCGCCGACATCCTTGGCCACCTTGGCAAAGCGGGCGAAGTCGATTTCCAGCGAGTAGGCCGAAGCGCCAGCGATGATCAGCTTGGGCTTGGTCTCGTGCGCCTTCTTTTCCATGGCGTCGTAGTCCAGCTCTTCCTTCGCGTTCAGGCCGTAGGAGACGACGTTGAACCACTTGCCGGAGATGTTCAGCGGCATGCCGTGGGTCAGGTGACCGCCTTCGGCCAGGCTCATGCCCATGATGGTGTCGCCGGGCTTGAGGAAGGCCAGAAAGACTGCTTCGTTGGCGGAGGCGCCGCAATGGGGCTGCACGTTGGCCGCTTCAGCGCCAAACAGCTGCTTGACGCGGTCGATCGCCAGTTGCTCGGCGATATCGACAAATTCGCAGCCACCGTAGTAGCGCTTGCCGGGGTAGCCTTCGGCGTACTTGTTGGTCAGCTGGGTGCCCTGAGCCCACATCACGGCAGGGGAGGCATAGTTCTCGCTGGCGATCAGCTCGATGTGCTGCTCTTGACGCTGGTTTTCGGCCTGGATGGCTGCAAAGAGTTCGGCGTCGGTCTGTTCGACAAGGATGTTGCGTTGGTACATGGCGGTCGTTGGAGTCAGAAGTGAGCCCTGCCTGCCAACGTTGAGGGTGGCAAAAACAGGGGCTGCCCAGGCGCACGGCTAACACGTGGCGGGTGCGGGGGACGGTGGGCCCGCCCTGGCACTGCACGGTACGCTCCCCGGTGGTTGCTGCAGGCCGGGCCTGCATTCCACGTCAACAATCCGGTCATACAGATGTCTATCGCCAGTCGCGTACCCGGCTAGTGTAGCCGAGGCCACAGCGCGCTGGAGGCAATGGGTTTATCGCGTTCGGCGGTAAAGACCGGGCCCCCAAGCAAAAAGCACCCTCAAGGGGTGCTTTGCCAGGGGGTGAGAGGAAAGCCTGCGCTCAGGAGCCCATGGCCACAGCGGTGGCCTCGGCCTTGGCAGCGGCAGGCAGCGCAGCTGGCTTGTCAGCCAGTGCCACCGTCTCGGCGGCCGCGGCAGCAGCGCTGTTGCTGGCCGCCTTGGCCTTGTCTGCCACGGTAGCGGCTGCTGCCGGCATATCTGCCTGGGCAGACAGCGATGGCTTGGCGGCGGGAGCCACCGGTGCCTTGGGGGTGTTGCTGCGGCCTTCGGCGACTTGCTTGATGCGGAAATGCTCGGCCATCACCTTGGCGGCGTAACCGCCATCGGTGGGCAGGTTGGCAGCGCCCACATAGTACTTGAGGCCACCTTCGAGCGAGCCAGCGCGTTCAATGCACTCTTGCAGCACCTTGACACCCACCCGCAGATTGGTCACCGGGTCAAAGGCCGCAAAGTGGCCGCCGAAGTGCTCGTACTTGTCGGTGTGGATCTTGGTCATGACCTGCATCAGGCCTTGCGCACCCACCGAGCTCTGGGCGAAGGGGTTGAAGCTCGATTCCACAGCCATGATCGCCAGGATCAAGGTGGGGTCGAGCTTGGTGTCCTTGCCGACCTGGTAGGCTTCAGAGACGAGCACGGCCAGTGGCTCGGGTGCGACCCGGTATTTCTTGGCCAGCCAGTAGGCGACATTGGCCTGGTTGCGGGGCAGCTGCTGGGGATTGCTGGCAGTGGCGCGGTCCACGGCGGCCATCATTGCCGCGTCATCGGCGGCGCTGACGTCCGCATCGGCAATAGCGGCATCAGCCGCCGGCGCCTGCGTGCGTGCCTGCAACCAGCTGCGCAACTGCGCTTCGCCCGCATGGCGAAGGTCATCACGCGACACCAGGGTGAGGGCGCAGAACGCCACCACCAGACCGATCAAAGCAAAACTGTTGTGTGCCATGGTCATCAGACCACGGCTGATGGTGGCGCTCAACGAGCGCACACCGGCATCCACTTGCGCGGGAGCCGTCATAGGGATTTTTCCTTTCAAAGTCCCACCACCTCCAAGCGCCCGGTAGGTCCTACATCGGGCGGGGGTCTGGCAGGGTGGGGCCGCACTGTCCTGTGCGGCCACCGGCAGGCCATCTGCGCAGCAGACGGCCCTTGTCGTTTCATGCACGCTCTTGCGTGTCAGGGGCTACGATCAAAACACCGGGAGGGTGTTGACTAAAAAATCAGCAATCAATGCAATGGGCTGAATTCTAGAAGCTTGCTTAATACACAGTCAACACTATTAAATGGCGAAATTAGAAAAAAAAGTAATAAAAAAACGTGTATAGCGGCGCGTCGCCGGCGCGGATCCGGTCGGTGGCGACCGGGCCGCAGCGCGCCGTATGTCCGGCAGAAAAAGCACCGCCGCTTGGGTGCCATCGCGGCGTAAGGCATAGGTCTTGATAGTCTGTATTTAATGTTTTTAATAACGTGATTGGTATAAAGGATTCGATGAAAAGTCAATCTTTATCAAATGCCGCGCAGCTTTTCTGCTCTGTTTTTATGCACAGCAGCGGTTCCATTCGCGTATCAGCGGTGACAGCCGCCCAGCCGAAGCGGCGAACTGACAACGTTGTCGGACCCGCGCCGACAAGGCGATTGCTGACTTGATTTGGGTCAGGGGCCTCGCGTCATCAAACGGTCATCGCAGCGGCCACCGGTTTCACAGTAAATTGCCAAAAAACTGTATAAAAACCAGGTTAAATGCCGCAATAACCTAGAACCCCATCAGGTTTTTGGTATTTGTACCTGGGTAAAAATAGTGCAAATGCCTAAATTCCTCATCGGCGTGGTGTTTTTGCCGACCCATTTGGGCCGCGCCGCGTGCGGCAGCACGCAGCCTGCTCGGGCGGGAAGGCCGGTCGGTCGCGCCCGGACCGGCCAGGTCACACCGCCGAGCTTCTTCGCGTTCGGCAGGGCAGGGCGCCGCCCGCTCCGGCGCGCTGCAGCCCTTGCAGGTGTCCATGGAAACCAGGCCTTTCCTCTATATATATGCAGGCTTGCATTCTTCTGGGACAGGCCGGCTAGTTTTGAACGATTGTGAACCCGCCACAGATCGCGCTTTTGTGTGCTAAGCCAATGCCGCTGCGGCAGCTTATTTGGGCACAATGGCTCTTGGTACTGCCAACCGGCCTTGTTGTGGCCGTATGGGCGCTGATTGAGGAACGTCGCCGTGAGCGAAACGCAAGAAACAAACAAGAAAAAGACCACAGCGGTGCGCTGGTTGCGCCGGCTGGGATGGTGTCTGCTGGCGCTGCTGCTGCTGTGGGCGCTGTCGTGGCTGCTGCTGCCTTGGCTGCTGCGCACCCAGGGTGAGAAGCTGGGCACCGAAAAGCTGGGGCGGGCGGTGCATATCGGCGCGGTGGAGTTCAAGCCCTGGTCGCTGGAACTGACGGTGCGCGACCTGCAGATCGCGGGCCCCCAGCCCGACAGCCCGGCCATGCTCGCGGTCGAGCGCCTCTATGTGGATGCCGATATCCAGTCCGTTTTCCGGCTGGCGCCGGTGCTCGACGCGATCCAGGTCGACAAGCCGGTGCTGCACCTGGCGCAAACCGCACCCGGCGAGTTTGATGTTGACGAGGTGCTGCAAAAGCTGCGCAGCCCGCAGCCCCAGCCCGATGACGGCAAGACGGCGCATTTTGCGCTCTACAACATCGAGCTCAAGGACGGGCAGGTGGCCTTTCGCGACGACACCGTGGGCCAGACCCACGAACTGAAGGATCTGCAACTGGGCATTCCCTTTCTGAGCAATCTGGAGTCCAAGCGCGAGATCAAGGTGCTGCCCCAACTGGCCTTTGTGCTCAATGGCAGCCAGTTTGCGAGCCATGCCGAGGCCACGCCTTTTGCCGACGACCGCAAGGCAGAAGCCCAGTTTGCGATCAAGGACCTCGACCTCCAGCCTTATCTGGCCTATCTCCCCGCGTCCTTGCCGGTCAAGCTGGCTGCCGGTGTGCTCAATGCCGATCTGGCGCTCGCCTTTGAGCAGCAAGAAAAGACCCAGGTGCGCCTGAGCGGCGAAGTGCATGCCAGCGGCGTGCAGGTGCGTGATGCGGCCAACGGTGAATTGCTGGGCTGGGAGCGGCTGGATGTGCAACTGGCCGATGTGCAGCCTTTGTTGGGGCAGGTGCATATCGCCCAACTGGCGCTGGATGGCGCGCAGCTGTCGCTCAAACGGGGCAAGAATGGCCAACTGAGCCTGCTCGATGCCCAGGGCCAGGCGCTGCCGGGGCGGACTGAGGCAGCCGCTGCCACGGAAAAGGCGGAGCCTGGTCCTCCCGTCGCCCGTGCAGACGCTGCAAGCAGCGACGCCAACGAAGACCAGGCAGAGCCGCAGGTGCCAATGGCCGACTCTGGCGCATCCGCAGGCAAAGCCAGTACTGGCCAGCCCAGCTGGTCGGTGCGGATCGATGCGCTCAAGCTCAGCCGCCTCAAAGGCGTGTGGGTGGATGAAAGCGTGCCGCTGCCAGCGCGCGTGCAGCTCGATGACTTCAGCATGGAGGCGCAGCACATCGCCTGGCCCTTCAAGGAGCCTTTCCAGTTTGAGGGTTCATCAGGGCTCTCGGGTGCCCAGGGCGTGCCGTCCACCGGCCGTCTGGTGTTCTCGGGCAAGGCGACCGACCAGATGGCGGAGGTGGATGTGCGCACCACGGGCCTGCCGCTGCAGCTGGGCGCTTCTTATCTGACCGGCGTGATCGAGCCGGGCCTGCTGGGCACGATAGACAGCGAGATGCAGCTGAGCCGCCAGGGCACCGCCCTCAAGGTGACGCTCGCGCAGATGCGCGTGTCCGATGTGGCGCTGCAGTGCAATATCAAGGCCAACTGTGCGCCGCCCCATGGTGCGGCCATCGGCCTCAAGGGCAAGAACAACCTGCTGGAGCTGCGCCAGTTGCTGGTCCAGGATGCCGTGCTGGACACGGAGGCCCAGCAGGTCAAGCTGGGCTCGGTGCAGCTGGTGGAGCCGGTGCTGGGCGTCTCGCGGGCCAAGGACGGCCGCATGATGTTTGAGGACTGGCTGGTGGCCTCGCAGGCCCGCAAAGCCGATGACCGCAAGCCGGCCGCCCAGGCGGCCACCGGCAAATCCTGGGATGTGCAGCTGGGCCTGGTCAGCATCAAGGGTGCCCAATTGGCTTTCCAGGACGAGTCCACGGCCCGCAAGGTGGCCTTTCGCCTGACCGGCTGGGATCTGGAGCTGCGCGACTATGCGCCTTTGGCGGCCAAGGCCAAGCCCTCGCCACTGAAGCTCTCGGGCCGCATTGGCAGCGGCCGCGCCGAGCCGGGCCGGGTCGCCTATGAAGGCAGCCTGGGTCTGACGCCGCTGTCGGCGGCAGGGCGCCTGAATGTGAGCCAGCTGCCCGTCCATGCGTTTGAGCCCTATGCGGCGGCCTTGCTGCCGGTGCGGCTGATGCGGGCGGATGCCAATTTCCGGGGCACGGTGGATTTTGCGCAAACGGACAAGGGGCCGGTGGTGCATGTCAAAGGTGATGCCGGGCTCGATGATGTGCGTGTGCGCCCCTTGGCGGCCGCCGCATCCCCGGCGCCTGCAGACGATGCGGGCGACGACGATGGCAATGGCGCAGGCGACGCTGGGCGTAAAGCGGCTGCCCCGGCCGCCAGCCGGGGTGCCGGAGCGCTGCGCATGGGGCTGATGGGCGCAGGCGATGACCTGCTGAACTGGAAGCTGCTGAGTCTGCGCGCGCTGGCGCTGGACATGGTGCCCGGCCAGCGCATGAAGGTGCAGGTCGGCGAGACGGCCTTGACCGATTTCTACGCCCGTCTGGTGGTGCAGGAGAACGGCAAGCTCAACCTGCAGGATCTGGGCGCAAGCCGTGGTGCGGCTGCAGCGGGTGAGGCGGCAGCGCCTGAAGGCGTGGTGGTCGAAGCGTCGGGCGGTGCAGCGGTCAGCGCCCCGGCCTCTGCAGCCAGCCCGGAGCCGGCCAACGGGCCGATCATCGACATGGGGCCGATCACCTTGGCAGGTGGTACCGTCAAGTTCAGCGACCAGTTTGTGCGGCCCAACTACTCGGCCGACCTGTCCGAGCTGGCCGGCCGCATGGGCGCCTTCTCGTCCGAGCCCACCGCTGGCCAGTTGCAATTGGCAGAGCTGGAGCTGCGCGGCAAGGCCGAGGGCACCGCGTCGCTGGAGATCACCGGCAAGCTCAATCCGCTGGTCAAGCCGCTGGCGCTCAATATCCATGGCAAGGTGCGCGATCTGGAGCTCTCGCCGCTGACGCCCTACAGCATCAAGTACGCCGGCCACGGCATCGAGCGCGGCAAGATGAGCGTCGATGTGCAGTATGACGTGACGCCCGAAGGCATGCTGACGGCGAGCAACAAGCTGGTGCTGAACCAGCTGACCTTTGGTGATGCCGTGCAAGGTGCGCCGGCGAGCCTGCCGGTCAAGCTGGCCGTGGCCTTGCTGGCCGACCGCAATGGGGTGATCGACCTGGACCTGCCGATCAGTGGCTCGCTCAACGATCCGCAGTTCCGTCTCGCGCCGATCATCTTCAAGGTCATTGGCAACCTGATCATGAAGGCGGTGACTTCGCCGTTCGCGCTGCTGTCGGGCGCCTTCGGTGGCAGCAGCGAGGCCAGCCATGTGCCTTTTGCCCCCGGCAGCGCGGTGCTGGATGCGGACAGCAAGCAAAGCCTGGACAAGGTGGCCAAGGCGCTGGAAGAGCGCCCGGCGCTGCAGCTGACCGTCTCCGGCCAGGCCGACCTGGAGCGCGAGAAGGACGGCTGGCGCAAGGCCCGCATCGATGACCTGGTGCTGGCGCAAAAGCGCCGTGCCACGGTACGCGCCGGCGGCAAGCCCGAAGACGTGCAGGCAGTGAGCGCTGCCGAGTACCCCGCCTTGCTCAAGGATGTGTACAAACGTGCCGATATCCAGAAGCCGCGCAACCTGGTCGGCATGGCCAGCGACATCCCTGTGGCCGAGATGGAAACCTTGCTGCTGACCAGCATCAGCGTGCCCGACAACGCGATGCGCGAGCTGGCGCTGGCCCGGGGCGTGACCGTGCGCGACTACCTGGCCGGCAAGGGCGTGAAGCTGGAACGCTTGTTCCTGGGCAATGCCAAAACCGAGGGCTTTGGCGATGACAAGGACTGGACGCCGCATGCCGAGCTGAGTCTGGCGCCACGCTGAGCGCTGATATGCCACCGATCAAGGGCTGGGCCGCAGGGTACCAGCCCTTTGTTTTTGGCCATACTGCGGTTGAATTACCTTATAGCGATGCCCCGTGTGCTTGGAGTCCTCGCCAAACCGGGTCAAAATAGCACCCAGGGACCCTCTGCACCACTCCCTGCCTCGGCCTGAAGCCGGACTCGGGCGATCCGCTGCGTTGGCTTTGTTGTCAACGTCTGGCTATGGATTGCAAATGACGCTTAGTCGCATGCCGATCCCCGTCCATGCCGCTGGGCGAGGGGGGATGCAGAGGATTCCTGGCGGTGGGCCCATGCCTGCTGCCCTCTTTTTTATGTGCCAATGGCTGCATTGCCCCGCGATGCAGGCCGTATTTACGACTGAACTGACTCCATGTTCCCCTTTATCTCGCGCAACAAGACGCCCGAAACCCCTGAGCCCGCACCCGCACCCGCCAAGGCGGCCGCTGCCCCCCATCCCCTCGATGGTGTCACCGGTGGTGCTTTTTCGGCTGCCACCTCGGGCGAGCGTGCAGCCAAGGTGCGCGAATGGCTGGCCACCAATCCCGGTGCCGAGCAGCTGCAGGAAGTGTTCAAGGAGCTGTCTGCCCGCGACAAGGGTGCCGCCAAGGCCATCCGTGAGCGCATGGACGAGATGCGCCGCGCCAAGGGCCAGGAAGCGATTGCTGCGGAATGGGCTGAAAAGGCCGACAAACTGCTGGGCGCCTCCAAGCTGAACATTGCCGACGCCCTGGCTTGGCAGCGCGACGCCGCCAAGGCCGGTGCGCCGCTGTCGCGCGAGCCGCTGTCTGCGCTCAAGACCCAGCTGGCCGACCGTGTCAAGACGATTGAAGACCTGCAGCACCGCGTGCAGGTGCAGCGTGAGGCGGCGGTGCTGCTGGCCCAGCGCGTCGAAGTGCTCTCCACCAAATCCTACAAGGATGCGCAGTCTGCCGAGGCGGCACTGGCCACCGATGTGCAGCATTGGCAGGACCAGGCTGCGGTGCTGGAAGGCGATGCCAGCTGGGGCAGTGTGGAAGCGCGCTACCCCAGCATGCTGGAGGCCTCCAAGTTGCAGCTGCTGCTGGTCTGGGATGCTTTCCAGTCGGCCCTCAAGCAAACGCTGGCCGCCGCTGACGATGCGCAGGCGCCGCTGCCCACGGTGCCCGTCTGGGCGGACGAGATCCGCGCCGGCCGCGGTCTGCCGACCGAAGTGGAGCAGGCCGCCGCCCGTGCGGCCGCTGCCAAGCCCGCTGCCGACCCGCAGGAATCCAAGCGCGCCAAGCAAGTGGTGCAGGAAGCACTGAAAGCCTTGCAGGCCCACACGGCCGAAGGCCATGGCAAGGGTGCGTCCAGCGCGGCGCAGCAGCTGCGCGCTGCCCTCAAGCAGCATGGCAAGCTGATCGACCAGGATCTGGAATCCCAGGTCAATACCGCGCTGATTGCTGCCGGTGAACTGGAAGGCTGGCAACGCTGGAGCGCCGACAAGGTGCGCGAAGAGCTGCTGGCCAAGGCCCAGGGCCTGCTCGCCCGCCCCGAAGGCCAGGAGCTCGGTGGCCGCAAGCTGCAAGAAGCGCTGCGCCAGCTGCGCGAGGATTGGAAGAAGGCCGACCAAAGCGGCCCCACCAACCATGCGCTGTGGAAAAAGTTTGATGAAGCCTGCAACGCCGCCTACAAGCATGTCGAGGTCTGGTTGGCCAAGGTGCGCGAAGAGGGCGCCAAGCACCGCGCCGAGCGCGAAGCGCTGATCGCCGAACTCAAGGCCTGGGTGGAAGCGCACAAGCCTTCGACCGACTGGAAGCGCATTCAGCGGGACCTGTTCCAGTTTGGTGACCGCTGGCGTGCCAGCGGCCATGTGGGCGAAAAGGCCTATGCGGAACTGCAAGAGGCCTGGAAGGCTGCGCTGCACGAGGCCTCTGCGCCTTTGCATGCGGCCCAGAAGCAGAGCATTGCCCGCCGCGAAGCCATGGTGGCCCAGGCGGTGGAACTGGCCGCTGCGCCCAACCTGAACATTGACGCCGTGCGAGAGCTGCAGCGCCAATGGCAGACCGAGGCCCAGTCCGTGCCGATGGACCGCCGCCATGAGCAAAAGCTCTGGGATGCCTTCCGCAAGCCGCTCGATGAAGCCTTTGCCCGCAAGACGCAGCAGCGCGAGCGCGTGCAGCACCAGCTGAGCGCCCGCGATCAGGCCGTACTCGATGCCTCCAAGGCGCTGGAAGCGGCCAACCACAGCGGCGATGCCGCGCGGATCCAGGCTGCGCTGGACGGCTTGCAGCAAGCGCTGCAGGCCCAGCAAGCGCCCGTGTCGGCGGAGCCGGCAGCTGCTGCACCCGCTTCAGCAGCCGTACCTGCAACGGACAAGGACGCTGCTGCTGAGGCGGCTCCGGCAGAGGAAGCTGCCGCTGAAGACGGTGGCGGTGCGGGCGGCGCAGAAGTGGCGGCTCCGGCCCCCGCACCTGTGCCGCCCAAGCCTGTGATTGCCCAGCGCAGCGGCGATGACCGCCCTGGCATGCGCCGTGATGCACCCGCAGCTGCTGGCCGCACGGGCAAGCCCGGCGGCGACCGCCGTGACGGCCGGGATGGACGCGACGGCCGTGGCCCGCGCAGCGACCGGGGCCAGGAGCGCCGTGGTAGCGACGACCGCTTTGGCCGTGGTGACCGCATGGACCGCGCGCCGCGCGAAGACCGTGGCCCGCGTCTGGGCGATGCCGCTTTCCGCGCCCAGCGCGATGCGGTGGAGCACGCCCAGGCAGCGCTGCGCAAGCTGGCCACCCAGGCCCACGGCCAGGCACTGACGCAGATGATGGAGGCCTGGAGCAAGCGCGATGCTGCGCTGCTGCCCCAGGCGCAGGATCTGGGACGCTTGGCCGGCGGCTCGCGCAACAGCTGGAGCCAGGCCATTGCGGCGCCTGCCGCCGGTGACGGCAGCGAAGCGATGCTGCGCCTGGAGATGGCCGCCGAGGTGCCCACCCCGGCTGAGCACATCAATGCCCGCCGTGCGCTGCAATTGCAGTTGCTGACGCGCCGCAATGACCCTTCGCCGCAAGAGACCTGGCAGCAGGATGTGGCCAAGGTACTGGCCACCAGCAGCGACGAGGCCTCGGCCCGCCGTCTGCAAAACGCCTTGAAGGCCTTGCTGAAGAAGTAAAGCTCCCGCAGCGATCCCACAACGCCCTGTGCTGAAACGCCAGGGCGTTTTTTTATGGGCCTGGCGTTGGACTTATCGGCGCAGAGGCAGGAGTGGCTGGGAGGGGCGGGGCTGTGCAGCGCGCCCGCCCGCATGCTGGCGCGCGGGCAACAAAAAAGCCATTGCACGTGGGTGCAATGGCTTGATGTTTGGTGCCCAGGAGAGGACTCGAACCTCCACGGAGTTACCCGCTAGTACCTGAAACTAGTGCGTCTACCAATTCCGCCACCTGGGCTTTCAGGATGGAGCAATTATAGGGCGGTGTT
>NZ_CAXYJV010000046.1:0-56071 GCF_964277875.1 uncultured Comamonas sp. | reverse complement strand
AACAGTCCGGCGCTCTACCAACTGAGCTATTGAGGAACAAATTTTGGTCAATGCCCTGAACGATTGCAGGGCAGATAAGTGATGGCTCCTCAACCTGGGCTCGAACCAGGGACCTACGGATTAACAGTCCGGCGCTCTACCGACTGAGCTATTGAGGAATATCGGTCAACAGGCTTTGTTCGATTGCAAAGCCAAAAAATTCTGTGGCTCCTCAACCTGGGCTCGAACCAGGGACCTACGGATTAACAGTCCGGCGCTCTACCAACTGAGCTATTGAGGAACAAGACTGCGATTATAGAACGAATTTTTGGCCTGAAAAACGGACCAGGTCATTTTTTGCCGCCGGGGGCCGTACGCGAGGCTGTCCGCCAGGCCGTACGCTCAGCGGGGTGCGGGCGGTTCGGGCCGGCACCATAGCCAGGCCAGCACGCAGGCCATGCAGCTGATCGACAACAGCTTGGCCCAGCCGGGCGCTGGCACCAGCAGCATGATGACTGCACACACCGCCATCGTGATGCTGGCGCTCCACTTGGCCTTGCGGCTGACAAAGCCGCCTGCCGCCCAGTTGCGCAGCATGCCGCCAAACAGGCGGTGGCGCCACAGCCAGCCATGCAGCCGCGCCGAGCTGCGCGCGGCGCAGGCCCCGGCCATCAGGATGAAGACCGTTGTGGGCAGGCCCGGCACAAAGATGCCGATGATGCCCATTGTGAGGCAGGCCACCGCAGCCAGCAGCAGCAGCCAGCGCAGCACCGGGCTGCGGATGGGGCAGTAGGCCGGTGTCTGCGCTTCCTGCAGCGCAGTGGAGGAGGCTGCGGGCTCGTTCATGGTCATGCATTGTGCATCGCGCCGCATAACAGTGTCTTGATGCTGGGCAAGCCAGGCATTCTGAATAGCGCTGCTTTGGGTGGCAAAAGGCGTCAGACCGCATGCCCTGCTGCGCTACCATCCCGGTATGGCGATCTATCCAATCCTGAAAATGGGCGATGCCCGTTTGCTGCGCACTGCGCAGCCCGTGACCGAGTTTGACACCGATGCGCTGCACCAGCTGGTGCAGGACCTGCTCGACACCATGCGCGATGCCAATGGCGCGGGCTTGGCTGCGCCGCAGATCGGCGTGGATCTGCAGGTGGTGTTCTTCGGCTCGCCCGATCGCAACCCGCGCTACCCGGATCGTCCGCTGGTGCCGCCCACGGTGCTGGTCAACCCGGTGATCACGCCGTTGTCGGACGAGGAAGAGGATGACTGGGAAGGTTGTCTGTCGGTGCCGGGCCTGCGCGGCATGGTGCCGCGCTGGCGCAAGATCCGCTACACCGGTTTCGACCAGTATGGCGATCCGATCGACCGCGTGGCCGAAGGCTTCCATGCCCGGGTGGTACAGCATGAATGCGACCACCTCTGGGGCAAGCTCTACCCGATGCGGGTGCGCGATTTCAGCCAGTTTGGCTTCACCGAAGTGCTGTTCCCCGGCATCAGCGCGGCTGAGGACGACTGAGCCGGCCCCCGCGTCAACCGGCGGCGCCGCTGCCGGTCGCGGCCAGCGCCCACAGCAGCTCGGTCTCGATCGCGATCTGGCTCACATTGTTCTGCAGCTCCGGGCCCTGCAGCAAAAAGCTGTCTTCCACCCGCTCGCCCAAGGTGCTGATCTTGGCCAGCTCCACACTCAGCTGGTGGCGCGCGAGGATGCGCGCTACCGTGTAGAGCAGGCCTGCGCGGTCTGCCGCTGAAATGGACAGCAGCCAGCGCTGGCCCTTGTCATCGGGGCGCAGCAGCACGCGCGGCGCCACCGGAAAGCTCTTGACCCGGCGCGATACCCGGCGCTGCGCCGGCTCGGGCAGTGGCTGAGCGGCCACCAGCACGCGCGTCAGCTCGCTCTCGACCAGGTTGATCAACTCGCGGTAGCTTTGCGGTGCATCGGTGGCCACCACCTGGAAGGTATCGAGCGCATAGCGGTTGAGGGCGGTATGCACCCGGGCGTCCAGGATCGAGAAACCCGCCTGGTCAAAATAGCTGCAGATGCGGGCAAACAGATCGGGCTGGTCGGGCGCATACACCATCACCTGCAGGCCCTCGCCAGCCAGCGACTGGCGGGCGCGCACCAACGTGGCCTTGCTGCCCACCGAACGGGACAGGTGGCGCGTGTGCCAGGCAATATCGGCGGCCTCGTGGCGCAGAAAATAGTCCAGGCCCAAGGTGTCCCACAGCGCTTTTTGCGATTCATGCGGCTGGGCCGACAGCGCCAGCAGCACCAAGGCCTCGCGCTTGCGGATTTCCACCTGGGCGGCCACATCGGGGGCCCGCCCGCCCAGCACGCGCAAGGTGGCGCGGTACAGGTCTTCGAGCAGCTTGCCTTTCCAGGCATTCCAGACCTTGGGGCTGGTGCCGCGGATATCCGCCACCGTGAGCAGGTAGAGGGCAGTGAGCCTGCGCTCATTGCCCATGCGCTGGGCAAAGGCGGTGATCACCTCGGGGTCCGACGTGTCCTGCTTTTGCGCCACCTGGCTCATCGTCAGGTGCTCGCGCACCAGAAACTCGACCAGCTGCCGGTCGTCCTTGGCAATCTGGTGGTCGCGGCAAAAGCGCTTGACCTCCAGCGCACCGATCTCCGAATGGTCACCGCCCCGGCCCTTGCCGATATCGTGGAAGAGGGCGGCGAGGTACAGAATCCAGGGCTTGTCCCAGCCTGCGGCCAGCTGCGAGCAGAACGGGTACTCGTGCGCATGCTCGGCCATGAAGAAGCGCCGCACATTGCGCAGCACCATCAGGATGTGCTGGTCCACCGTGTAGACATGGAACAGGTCATGCTGCATCTGGCCGACGATGCGGCGAAACGGCCAGAGGTAGCGGCCCAGCACCGAGGTCTGGTTGAGCAGCCGCATCGCATGGGTGATGCCATGGGGCTGCTGCAGGATCTGCATGAAGGTGGCGCGGTTGACCGGGTCGCGCCGGAACTGCGCATCCATCAGCTGGCGTGCATGGTAGAGCGCGCGGAAGGTGCGGGCCGACAGGTCCTTCAGGCCCGGCTCGGTCTCGTAGAGCAGGAAGGTGCGCAAGATCGCATGCGGGTTGCGCTGGTAGACCTCGTCGTCGGCCACCTCGATGAGGCCGGCCTTGTCGTAGAACTCGTCATCGATGCGGCGCAGGGTGTGGTTGCCCGGGTGCAGGCGCTCGTCCATGTTCAGCATCAGGATCTGTGTGAGCTGGGCCACGGCCTTGGCGGCCCAGTAGTAGCGCTTCATCAGCTCCTCGCTGGCGCGCTTGGGAAAGCGTTGGCCGGCAGGGGTCACCGTCTTGAAACCAAAGGACTCGGCCACCGGCGTTTGCAGGTCGAAGACCAGCCGGTCCTCGCGGCGCCGCGCCACAATGTGCAACCGCGCGCGGATGAGGCAAATCAGGTCCTCGTTGCGCTGCAGGTTGCGCACCTCGTAGACGGTCGCCAGGCCCTTGTCGGCGAGCTCCTTCCAGCGGCTGCCCAGGCCGGTGGCGCGGCCCAGCCACAGGATCAGTTGCAGATCGCGCAGGCCGCCGGGCGATTCCTTGCAATTGGGCTCCAGCGCATAGACGGTGTTTTCGTATTTGTTGTGGCGCTGCTGCATCTCCAGCACCTTGGCCACGACAAAGGCATCGGGCTGGATGGACTGGGCCAGCGCTGACTGGAACAGGTGGTAGAGGCGCGGTGAGCCGATGATGCGGCGCGACTCCAGCAGCGCCGTCTGCACCGTCACATCGGCCTGGGCCTCGCTGATGCACTGGCTGAGGGTGCGCACGCTCGAGCCGATCTCCAGCCCCGCATCCCAGCAGGAGCCGATGAACTGCTCGATCGCGCTGCGCAATTCGCTGTCCTGCTCGGGGTCTGTGCCCTCGGGCAGCAGCAGCAGCACATCGATATCGGAATAAGGAAAGAGCTTGCCCCGGCCAAAGCCCCCTACGCCTACCAGGTTCAGGCGGCCGGGCAGGCCGGCCAGATGCCACAGCTCACGCAGCAAACCATCGGCCAGCTGCGACAGCTTGCGCAATTGCGTCTGTATGCCCCGGGTGCTGCTGCCCCCGGCCATGATGTCGTCAAACAGGGCGCTGCGTTGGGCCTGGTACTGCTCGCGCAGCTGCGGAATGCGAGGATCGTTCATGGTGCTCTATTCTGCTGTCGCTGGCAGTGTGCCATAGCATTCAACAGCGGATGCGAATAAGCACATTCCATGCCACGGCGCACCAAATGAGGGCGTGGCGGGGATCGGCCACCCGAAACGACAAAGGCGGCACGCTTGTCGCGATGCCGCCTTGGGTGCCGGGACCGCCGCCGGCCCGGTGCAGAGGGGTGGGCCGGATCAGCGCGCCATCAGCACTTGATCGTGGTCACAAAGCTTGGCGGCGTGGGCGAGCCTTCCGACCAGGTCAGCACTTCATAGCCGGTGTCGGTCACCAGCACTTCGACTTCCCATTGGGCCGACAGGCTGTGGTCCTTGGTGATGACCGTCCAGCCGTCATTGCCCAGGTCCTTGATGTCCTTCTTGCCCAGGTTGAGCATCGGCTCGATCGTGAAGATCATGCCGGTCTTGAGTTCCACCCCGGTGCCCGGGCGGCCATAGTGCAGCACCTGGGGCTCGTCGTGGAACACCTTGCCGATGCCGTGGCCGCAGTACTCGCGCACGACCGACAGGCCATGGCCTTCGGCGAACTTCTGGATCGCATGGCCGATATCGCCCAGATGGGCGCCGTTCTTGACCTGCACGATGCCATGCCACATCGCTTCAAAGGTCAGCTGGCACAGGCGCTTGCCGGCAATCGTGCCTTCGCCGATCACGAACATGCGGCTGTTGTCGCCGAAGTAGCCTTCGGGCGTGATGATGGTCACGTCCACATTGACGACATCGCCCTTCTTGAGCGGCTTGTCATTGGGAATGCCGTGGCAGACCACGTGGTTGACCGAGGTGCAGACATAGGCCGGGTAGGGCGTCATGCCCGGAGGCTGGTAGCCCAGGCAGGCCGATTTGGTGCCTTGCTTTTCCATCGCCTCGGCGCACAGCAGATCGATCTGCTTGGTCGTGATGCCCGGTTGGATGTGGGGGGTGATGTAGTCCAGGACCTCCGAGGCCAGACGGCCTGCGATCCGCATCTGCGCAATATCTTCTTCGGTATTGATTTTGATGGTCATAGCCCATGATTATCCCACCGCCGCCATTGGCCTGTTGTCCATGCGGCTACGTGTCCTGGCGGGGCACAGTAGAATCCCGGGTTATCCCGCCCTTGTCATGGTGCTGCCACGGTCCACCCGTCGCAGTGGGCAAGGCGCATGCGTGCTTTCTTCCCATCCTCCTAGTCCACATAGGCTGCCACGTGACACTGCACCTGACTCAGCTACCAGGCGGCAACGCCCTCAGCTCCTTCCGCGCCCAACAACTGCAGACTGCATTGACGGCGATCCATCCAAAGATAACGGGCATTGCTGCCCGTTTTGTGCATCTGGTCGCCACCGAGCAGCCGCTGGCCGGCGCGCAGGCCGAGCGCGTCGCAGCCCTGCTGACCTATGGCGACCCCTATGAAGGCGGCAGCGACGGCCAGGCCTTCATCGTCACGCCGCGCATGGGCACGATCTCGCCCTGGGCCTCCAAGGCCACCGACATCGCCCGCAACTGCGGCCTGGCGGTGTTCCGCATCGAGCGCCTGACCGAGTACCGCATCGAGCTCAAGGCCGGCCTGCTGGGCGGCAAGCCCGAGCTGAGCGCCGAGCAGACCGCGCAGATCGCCGCGCTGCTGCACGACCGCATGACCGAGTCGGTGTTTGGCACCCGTGCCGAGGCCGAGCAGCTGTTCTCCGCACTGCAAGCGCAGCCGATGGAGTTTGTCGATGTGCTGGGCGGCGGCCGCAGCGCGCTGGAACAAGCCAACAAGCAATGGGGCCTGGCGCTGGCTGAGGACGAGATCGAGTACCTGGAAAACGCCTTCAAGGGCCTGGCACGCAACCCCAGCGATGTCGAGCTGATGATGTTTGCCCAGGCGAACTCCGAGCACTGCCGCCACAAGATCTTCAATGCCCACTTCACCATCGACGGTGTGGCGCAGGACAAGAGCCTGTTCGGCATGATCCGCCACACCGAGGCGGTATCGCCCCAGCACACCGTGGTGGCGTACTCGGACAATGCCTCCATCATGGAAGGCCACCAGGTCGAGCGCTTTGTGGCACCGTTCAACACCCAGGCCGATGCGGTGACGGCGCCCAGCTACCAGAAGCAGGCGGCCACCAGCCATGTGCTGATGAAGGTCGAGACCCACAACCACCCGACGGCCATCTCGCCTTTCCCCGGTGCTTCCACCGGCGCGGGCGGTGAGATCCGTGACGAAGGCGCAACCGGCCGGGGCTCCAAGCCCAAGGCCGGCCTGACCGGTTTCACCGTCTCCAAGCTCTGGGGCAGCGAGGTCGGCAAGCCCGAGCACATCGCCAGCCCGCTGCAGATCATGATCGAAGGCCCGCTGGGCGGCGCCGCATTCAACAACGAATTCGGCCGTCCCAACCTGACCGGCTACTTCCGCGAGTACGAGCAGCAAGTCGGTGATATCACCCGTGGCTACCACAAGCCCATCATGATCGCCGGTGGCCTGGGCGTGATCGATGCCGAGCAGACCCGGAAGATCCTGTTCCCCGCCGGCACCTTGCTGATCCAGCTGGGCGGCCCGGGCATGCGCATCGGCATGGGCGGCGGTGCGGCCAGCTCGATGGCCAGCGGCACCAATGCAGCCGAGCTGGACTTTGACTCGGTGCAGCGCGGCAACCCCGAGATCGAGCGCCGTGCGCAGGAAGTCATCAACCACTGCTGGCAGCAGGGCGCGGCCAACCCCATCCTGGCGATCCACGACGTGGGCGCCGGTGGCCTGTCCAACGCCTTCCCCGAGCTGACCAATGACGCCGGCCGTGGCGCTCGCTTTGACCTGCGCAAGGTCAACCTCGAAGAATCGGGCCTGGCGCCCAAGGAAATCTGGTCCAACGAAAGCCAGGAACGCTATGTGATGGCGATTGCGCCCGAGTCGCTGGCACAGTTCACCGCCTTTTGCGAGCGCGAGCGCTGCCCGTTTGCCGTCATCGGCACGGCGACCGAAGAGCGCCAGCTGGTGCTCGAAGACCCGGCTGCGACTGCGGACGACCAGAAATTCCCGGTCGATATGCCGATGGATGTGCTGCTGGGCAAACCGCCCAAGATGCACAAGGATGTGCAGACCGTGGCGCGCAGCCTGCCCGCCATCGACCTGACCGGCGTGCCGCTGGAAAAGGCCGTGATCGACGTGCTGGCCCACCCGACGGTGGCGTCCAAGCGCTTCCTGGTCACCATTGGTGACCGCGCCGTGGGCGGCCTGACCCACCGTGACCAGATGGTCGGCCCCTGGCAGGTGCCGGTGGCCGACGTGGCCGTGACCCTGGCCGATTTCCAGGGCTTCAAGGGTGAAGCGATGGCCATGGGCGAGCGCACCCCGCTGGCAGCGATCAATGCCCCCGCCTCGGGCCGCATGGCGGTTGCCGAAGCCATCACCAACATGCTGGCCGCGCCGATTGCGCTGTCCAAGGTGAAGATGTCGGCCAACTGGATGGCCGCTTGCGGCGAGCCCGGTGAAGACGCAGATCTGTACGCCACCGTCAAGGCCGTCGGCATGGAGCTGTGCCCGCAGCTGAACATCTCCATCCCCGTGGGCAAGGACAGCCTGTCGATGCGCACGCAGTGGAGCGAAGGCGGCGAGACCAAGAAGGTCACCTCGCCGGTCAGCCTGATCATCACCGGCTTTGCCTCGATCGATGATGTGCGCGGCACGCTCACGCCCCAGCTGGATGCCAGCGAGCCTGACACCACCTTGGTGCTGGTCGATCTCTCGCGCGGCAAGATGCGCATGGGCGGCTCCATCCTGGGCCAGGTGCTGGGCCAAAGCGGCAATGAAACGCCTGACCTCGACGAGGCCAAGGACCTGATCGCACTGGTCGACGCTGTCAACGCGCTGCGCGCCCAGGGCAAGATCCTCGCCTACCACGACAAGGGCGACGGCGGCCTGCTGGCCACCGTGGCGGAAATGGCCTTTGCCGGCCATGTCGGCGTGGCACTGAATGTGGACATGCTGATCACCGAAGGCGATGGCATCTCCGACAGCCGCATGGACAGTGGCGAAGGCAAGAACTGGGGCGCCCAGGTATCGGGCCGCCGCGAAGACCTGACCTTGCGTGCGCTGTTCAACGAAGAGCTGGGCGTGGTGCTGCAGGTCAAGACCAGCGACAGCGCCGACGTGCTGGAGACCCTGCGCGCGCATGGCCTGTCCACCTGCAGCCACATCGTGGGCAAGACCCGTCCGGCCTCGTCCAGCATGGACATGGGCAAGGGCGAACTGCAAGTCTGGCGCGATGCCAAGAAGGTGTTTGGCGCCAGCCTGAGCGATCTGCACCAGGTCTGGGATGCCGTGAGCTGGAAGATTGCCCAGCAGCGTGACAACCCCGCCTGCGCCGACAGCGAGCACGCCTCGGTCGGTGTGCCGTCCGACCCCGGCATGCATGTGCACCTGACCTTCGATCCGCAGGAAGCGCTGTCTGCGCCTTTCGTCAATGTGGCGGCCAAGCCCCGCGTGGCGGTGCTGCGCGAGCAGGGCGTGAACTCCCACGTAGAAATGGCCTATGCCTTTGGCGAAGCCGGCTTTGAAGCGGTGGACGTGCACATGACCGACCTGCAGACCGGCCGCGCCCAGCTGCGTGACTTTGCCGGTATCGTCGCCTGCGGCGGCTTCAGCTACGGTGACACGCTGGGCGCCGGCATTGGCTGGGCCCGCTCGATCACCTTCAACGAGCCGCTGTCCGAGCAGTTCCAGGCCTTCTTCAGCCGCAAGGACACCTTCGGACTGGGCGTCTGCAATGGCTGCCAGATGTTTGCCGAGCTGGCCGACATCATCCCCGGTGCGCAAGACTGGCCGCGCTTCACGCAAAACCAGAGCAACCGCTTCGAGGCGCGTCTGTCGATGGTCGAGGTGCTGGAGTCGCCCAGCCTGTTCCTGCAAGGCATGGCCGGCTCGCGCCTGCCGATCGCGGTGGCGCACGGTGAGGGCTATGCCAACTTCCGCTTCCGCGGCAATGCCGACACGGTGATCGCCGCGATGCGCTATGTGGACAACCATGGCCAGGCCACCGAGCAGTACCCGTTCAACCCGAACGGCTCGGCCGGCGGTCTGACCGCGGTCACCACGGCCGATGGCCGCTTCACCGCGATGATGCCGCACCCCGAGCGCGTGTTCCGCAACGTGCAGATGAGCTGGACCGACGGCGACCGCTCGGCCCACAGTCCCTGGATGCGCGTCTGGCGCAATGCCCGCCACTGGCTGGGCTGATCTGCTGAACGCTCCATGACGAAGGCCCTGCACTGCAGGGCCTTTTTACAGCGCGGGTGTCGAGCGCTCAGAGCTTCATCACCACCGGGCCGCCTTTGGCAATGGCCCGCTGGTAGGCCTCGCGGGCCTGCATGCGCTGGCGGTAGGCATGCAGATGGGGCCAATCGGCTGCATTGGCGCAGCGGGCCAATGCCGCTTCCACCGCAAAGCCCATCTGGAAGTCGGCCATCGTCAGGTGGTCCCCGGCAAACCAGGGCTGGTGGGCCAGGTGGTTGTTCATATAGGCCATCGCTGCTTCCATGTGGGGGCTGATCAGCTGTTTGTGCACCTGCTGGCGAAGGGTGCGCAGCACCGGTCCCACAACGGGGCGCACCAGCAGCGGCAAAGGCTTGGCCGCGATGCTGTCGAACACCAGCTGCAGCAGCAGCCAGTTCATCAGCGAGCCCTCGGCAAAGTGCATCCAGTAGCGGCACTGCAGATGCTCGGGGCTGCCGCGCGGAGGCTCCAGGTAGGCCATGTCCGGGGGCGCCCAGGCGCCATAGCGCTCGGCCAGGTACTCGATGATGGCGCCGGATTCGGCGATCACCAGCCCCCGGTCGCAGAGGATGGGCGACAGGCCCAGCGGGTGGATGCGTTTGAGCGCCGGCGGTGCCAGGCGGGTCTTGGCATCGCGCGGGTAGGTTTGCAGCGCATAGGGGAGGTTCAGCTCTTCGAGCAGCCACAGCACGCGCTGCGAGCGCGAGGTTTCCAGGTGGTGAAGGGTCAGCATGCTTCAGTTCCCCTGCAAGCGGCGCACCCAGGCGAACAGACTGGATGCCGGGGAGGTGAACCCTGGGCGCCAGCTCAGCCTGGAGCGCCACGGCGCACCCAGCAAAAAGTGGCCGTGGGCCCAGCCTTTGAGCATGGCCTCGGCCGCCTGTGCCGGGTGCTGCCAGACCGGCAGGCTGGCAGGATGGGGTTCGGTCAACGAGGTCGCGGTCAGCGCGGGCTTGACGACGGCCAGGCTGACGCCCACACCTTGCGCCGGCAACTCCAGCTGCAAGGTCTGGGCCAGGTTGATGAGTGCCGCCTGGCTGGGTCCATAGGCCAGGTTGCCCTGCAGGCCACGCAGACCGGCGACGCTGGCCACCAGGCTGAGATGGGGTTGTCGCCCGTCGCGTGCCGCTGCCAGCAGGTGGGGGGTGACGGCCGTGATCACATGCAGCGCGCCAGTCAGATTGACCTCCCGGTGCAGCATGCGGTTGAGGTCCAGATCATCGGCCCTCATCGTCTGCCGCTGGCCTGCGCAGTAGCACACCATGTCCAGGGGCCCGTCCTCCAGCAGCTGGTGTACGGCGCTGACGACGGCATCGCGGTCGCTGACATCCAGCGGCAGGGGCAGACAGCCGGGGTGCTGCTCGGCGAAGGCGTCCAGCACCTCCTGCCGGCGCGCCGACACGATAATGCGGGCCCCTGCGGCATGCAGTTGCTCTGCCAGCGCCAGGCCGATGCCCGAGCTGGCGCCGATCAGCCAGACACGCAAGCCATACCAGCGCTCGATGGGGGTGTTCAGCGGCATGGTGGCCTCCGGGCGGGCGCGCAGGGGCCCGAGGGTATGGCAACTGCGGTGGTGGCTGTTTTCATAGGGTGCTCCGTTTTCCGACCCTGTCTGGGCAAGGTCTACGTTCTTCACTACGCATCAGCAGCTGGTTTGGATTCAGGGCTGCCGATTATTTTTTTGCATCGTTTTTGCATCCAGTGGGCCGTTTGCTGCGTATAGCGGCCAGATACCTGAAAGTTTTGGGGGTGTGCGAGTACTTACCTGTGGGCGATTGCCGATCGGGCTGCGCCGCTTGTTGCTTGGCAGCAATACAACGGATGCACCGGCCACCCGGCCTTCGCCCCACAATGCTTGGATGCGCACACCTACCACTGACACTGAACTGATGCTCTTGTTAGACCGCATTGCCGCCCGCGACGAAAAAGCGCTGCGGCTGTTGTACGACGATACCGCCTCGCGGCTGTATGGCCTGGCGCTGCGCATTCTGGGCAACAAGGCCTGGGCTGAAGACGTGCTGCAGGACAGTTTTGTCGCCATCTGGCGCCATGCCGGCAGTTACCGCGATTCGCTCAGCCCGCCGCTGGCCTGGATGGGTCTGCTGGTGCGCAGCCGGGCGCTGGATTTTCTGCGCCGGCGCAAGGCCGAGCGGCTCGACCAGCATGCGGTGGTGGACGACATGGATGACCTGCCGCAGGGCGACGACGCACAAAGCCCGATGCAGTCGGTGGAAGCGAGTGAGCAGGCGACGGTCTTGCAGCAGTGCATGGAGCGCCTGCAGCAGGCCCAGCGCCAGGTGGTGAGCCTGGCCTATTTGCGAGATTTGAGCCACAGCGAGCTGGCCAGCCATTTCCAGCTGCCGCTGGGCACCGTCAAAACCTGGATGCGCCGCAGTCTGGAGCAACTGCGCAAGTGCATGGACCGCCACGTGTAGGCGCAAAGGAGCGCTCTGATGAACCTGGTACAACACCCCGAACTGCTCGACCGTCTGGCCGCCGCCTATGCGCTGGGCACCTTGCGCGCAGGCGCCCGCCGCCGCTTTGAGCAGATGGCCCGCGCGCATCCGCAGGTGCGCTCGGCCGCACTGCTGTGGCAGGGCCGCTGGTCGGCGCTGTCCGAGCTGCAGTCGCCGGTGCAGCCCGATGCCGCCGTCTGGACCCGTATCCAGAACATGGTCGATGCCGACAAGGCTGGCTTGGCCCTTGAGCAGCAGCGCAGTGCTGCCAACGCCCGCAGCCCCAAGGCGCTGGCCTGGTGGCGTTCGCTGGCGCTGACGGGGGCCGTGGCCACCGTCGCTGCGGTGGCCATTGGCCTGTATGCGCAGCAAAGCCTGCAACGCAACACCGGCCAGCAGCTGGCCGCCTTGCAAACCGAGCTGCAAAAGACCCAGACCGCATTGCAGGCCGCCCCTCAGGTCCAGTACGTGGCCGTACTGGCCGATGGCAAGGCCCAGGCCTCGATGCTGGTGACCTTCGATGCCCGCCAGGGCCGGCTGGTGCTGCAGCGCGTCGGTGGCTACCAGGAGGCGGCCGACCGGTCACTGCAGCTGTGGGCCTTGCCGGCGCAGGGCGCGCCGCAGTCGCTGGGTGTCATGGGGGAGGGGCGGCTGGAGCAACTGCAGGCGCAGCTGGCCCAGGTGCAGGCGGTCCCGGCACTGGCGGTCAGCCTGGAGCCCAAGGGCGGCGTGCCCAGCGAGACGGGGCCCACCGGGCCGGTCTTGTTCAGCGGGGCTTTGATCAAGCGCGATTTGTAAGCAGTTTTGCCCGCCCCCACGCCCTGCAGCTGGCGCTGCAGGGCGTTTTTAGCGCTTATTACACAGCGGAAAACAGGTGTACAGGCACCAGTACCCGCCTTCCCGGGTGGGCGATTTAAGCCCCTGTTTTAAAAGAAAATTTCTATAACAAATGAGATTTATTCTCATTCGTAATATACTGGCGCGCCTCGTCATTTTTACTGCCCGCCCGTTCCGCCATGTCCGCCCTCCCGTTGGAAGCCTTTCGCGATAGCTATCGCGAGCTGATTGCCTTTGTCGCACGCCGTACCGGCAGCCGCCAATCGGCGCAGGACATCGTGCATGACGCCTGGCTGCGCGTGGTGGAAGCGGGGCCGCTGGCGCAGAGCCCGCACCCGGCGCCGCGTGCCTATCTGTACACGGTGGCCGAGCATCTGGTGATCGACCACCTGCGCCGGGCGGCGCGCACCTCCGAGCGCTTTGACAGCGCCCTGCATGACAGCAGCGCCGGTGTGCAGGCACTGGGCCAGGATGTGGCCGAGGCCAGCCTGCGGCGCGAAGCGCTGGCAGCCGTCGATGCCGCAATAGCCGCCTTGCCTGAGCGCTGCCGCAGCATGTTGCTGGCCGACCGGCTCGATGGCGAATCGCAGGCGTCGATTGCCGCAGCGCACGGCGTCTCGGTCAAGACGGTGGAGCGCGAGATCATGCGCGCCATGGATGCGATCGAGGCCGCGTTGCACGCATGGCGTGGTGATGGCGTTGTGCCGGCGCTGCCGCGCAAGGGGCGGCGCCGTGCGCTGTCGGCCTTGCTCGGCGTGGCAGGGCTGGGCGCCAGCGGCAGCCTGGCCTGGCGCATCTACCAAAGCCAGGTGGTGACATGGCAGATCCAGCTGGCCACGGCCACCGGCCGCCAGCTCAACCAGGCCCTGCCCGATGGCAGCAGCATTGCGCTGGATGCGCAGACCCGGCTGGAGGTGCGCTACTACGGCAACCGCCGCCATGTGCAGCTGCACGAAGGCGTGGCCTTCTTCCAGGTAGCACGCCAGGCCGATGCGCCTTTCATCGTCGATGCCGGCCCGGCCCGTATCACCGTGCTGGGCACCCGGTTTGAAGTCGCACTCGATGCCCAGGGCGGGCTGCGCGTGGCGGTTGAAGAGGGCCGGGTGCGCGTGCAGCAGCGGGGCAGCGATGGTGATTTGGCCGATGCGGGTGATGGCTGGGAGCTGACGGGCAGCCAGACCCTGGACTGGCAGCCAGGACAGTCGCCCCGGCGCGATACCAGCGCGGGCGAGGTGGCGGCCTGGCGCAATGGCTGGCTGGACTTCCGCCACGAGCCGCTGGGCCTGGCGGTGCAGCGCCTGGCCCGTTATTGCGACGTGCCCCTGCAGGTGGCGCCCGATGCCGAACATATGGCGATTTTTGGCCGGGTGCGCATTGCCGATGCCCGCGCCTGGCTGCAGCTGCTGCCGCGCAGCGTGCCGGTCGTGGTGCGCGAAGAAGGCCAGGGCGCTGCGCGCCGCATCACGATTGCACGGCGCAGGGCGCAGAGTTGAGCGATGGCGTGCAAGCACTATGGGCCGCTGTCCGGCCATTCAAAAATACTTGCGCAAGCGCTGAGGGAAAACTGCGTCTCGTTCGTATTACCTCGTGTGAACCACATGAGGAAAGTACCCACTGCTATGTCGCACCCCTGCAAACGCCACCTGATGGCCCTGGCGATGGCCGCCTTGGCCGGCGCGGCCTCGGCCGCTGATTTTGATATTTCCGCCCAGCCGCTCGACAGCGCGCTGGCCCAGCTGGCCCGCCAGGCCGGGCTGCAGTTGATGGCACCTCCTGCACTGGTGCAGGGCCGCCCCGGCGCTGCCGTCAAGGGCAGCATGAGCGCGCAGGACGCCGTACGCCAGCTGCTGCGCAACACCAACCTGGTGGCGCGCATCGAGGGCACGACTTTGGTCATCGACAACGGCCAGACCGCCGGTGAAGTGGCACTGAATCCGGTGGTGGTGACGGCCCCCGCCACCCGCGCGGGCGACCGCCCCGAAGCCTATGCCGGTGGCAAGCAGGCACGCGGCAGCCGCATTGGCATGCTGGGCGACCAGGATGTGATGGACACGCCGTTTTCCACCGTGGCCTATACCGCAGAAGCGGTGGCCGACCAGCAGGCACGCACCTTGGGTGAGGTGCTGGCCAATGACGCGTCGGTGCGCCTGACCACCGCCTCGCAGGGCTTCAGCGAAGACATCCAGGTGCGCGGCTTTGGCATCAGCGGTGGCGATGTGGGCCTCAATGGCCTCTATGGCCTGACCTCTGCCAGCCGGGTGCCGGCCGAGATTCTGGAACGTGCCGAGCTGCTCAAGGGCCCGGGCGCGATGGTGGGCGGCATGCCGCCGGGCGGCAGCATTGGTGGCGCGATCAATGTGCAGACCAAGCGTGCGGGCGATGCGCCGCTGAACCGCGTGGGCCTGCAGTACCTGGGCCGTGCGCAGTTCGGCACCAGTGTCGATATCTCGCGCCGCTTTGGCGAAAACAAGGAGTGGGGCGTGCGCGTCAATGGCGCAGCGCGCGGTGGCGAGGCCAGCATCCGTGGTGGTGACCAGAAGCTGGGTGTGGGCGCGATCGCGGTGGACTACCGGGGCAGCAATCTGCGCTGGTCGCTCGACGCCTATGCGCAGCGCGAAGAGATGGAAGACTTCCGCCCGCAGATCGGCTTCAACCCGGCGCTCACGTCCTTGCCCAAGCCGCCCAACGCGCGCAGCAACTGGTTCCCCGATACCGATCTGTCGCTGGACGACAAGGTCATCGCCTCGCGCCTGGAAGTGGATCTGAACGACCAGGTCACGGCGTTTGCGGGTATCGGCTACCGCAAGGGCAAGGCCCAGCAGATTTTCCCGACCACGACGACGTCGATGAATGCGGCTGGCGACTTCACGGTGCGCAGCAGCTTCTACGATTCCTACACCGACACCAGCAGCGCCGATGCGGGGCTGCGGGCCAAGTTCGCGACCGGCGGTGTCAAGCACTCGCTGGTGGTCAGCGCTTCCGATTTGCGCCAGGAATCCGGCAATGCCTATGTGGCCGGCCTGACCACGTCGCCATCGAACATCTACCACCCCGCGCCACTGCCACCGGTCGAGGGCGCGCGCATCGCGCCCAACAAGGCCTCCAAGGCGCACAACTACGGCATCGCGGTGACGGACACCCTCGCCCTGGCCGATGACCGCCTGCTGCTGACCCTGGGCCTGCGCCGCCAGACTGTGGACCTGCGCAACTTCAGCACCGCCACCGGCGCGCAGACCAGCAGCTACGCCAAGAGCGCGACCACGCCGCTGGTCGGCCTGGTGGTCAAGGCCAATGACCAGGTCTCCGTCTACGGCAACTACACGGCCGGTCTCTCGCGTGGTGGCACCGCCCCCAACACGGCCGTCAATGCCGGCGAGGTGTTTCCCCCATTCAAGTCCAAACAGTACGAAGCAGGTGTGAAGGTGGATTGGGGCAGCGTCATGACGACGGCCAGCCTGTTCCAGATCAGCCGCCCCAACAGCATGACCGACCCGGCCACCAACATCTACAGCTTTGATGGTGAGCAGCGCAACCGGGGCCTGGAGCTGGCCGCCTATGGTGAGCTGCAGCGGGGTCTGCGTTGGATGGGAGGCCTTGCCTTCAACCGTGCCAAGGTCACCAAGGCGGCGCAGTACCAGGGCAACGATGCCTACGGCGTGCCCAAGATCAATGCCAACCTGGGCGCCGACTGGGATGTGCCCGGCGTGCAGGGCCTGTCCGTCAACGGCCGGGTGATCCGCACCGGCTCGGCCTGGGCCAGCAATGCCAACACCCTCAAGCTCTCGGGCTGGACCCGCTTGGATGTGGGCGCGCGCTACCGCACCCAGGTCAGCGGCAAGGCGGTGGTGCTGCGTGCCAATGTCGAAAACCTGACGGGCAAGAACGTCTGGTTGATCAGTGGCAACAACTACCTGACCCTGAGCGCGCCGCGTACCGTGGTGCTGTCGGCGACGGTTGATTTTTGAGAACCTGCGGCTGGTCTCCGCGCAGTTGCGTAGAGACCGCCCACCGGTTCTGGGGAGTGGGCTGCGGGAGCGCGCAAGGCGCCGGCAGCATGTTTATCAAAAAAGGAGAGAGAGCATATGTTGAAGAAATCCCTGTCTGCGCTGAGTCTGGCCATGCTGGCCCTGTCCGCCCAGGCCCACCAGGTCTGGCTGGAGCCTGCCGGTGCCGACCAGGCCGTGGTGCTGCGCTTTGGCGAGTTTGGCGACAATTTGCGCGAAGCGTCTCCTGGCCTGCTGGACCACTTTGGCAAGCCCCAGGGCGTGCTGATCAGCGCCAACGGCGAAGAAAAGGCTGCGGCCGGCAACAAGACCGCCCATGGCTTTACGCTGCCTTTCAACGTCCAGGATGGGGTCTCCATCGTCGCTGAAGATGCCAACTACCCGCTGTCCAAGTTCAAGCGCGATGGCAAGGATGTCACCAACTGGTACCACCCTGCTGCACGCTTGGTCACCGGCTTTGCCGCGCAAAAGCCCAAGCTGGCGCTGGACCTGACACCGACCGGCAAGGACGGCGAGTTCAAGGCGACCTTCAAGGGCCAGCCGCTGGCCAAGACCCAGGTCGCGCTGGTCACCCAATCGGGCTGGATGAAGGAAGGCCACACTGACGCGCAAGGCCTGGTGCAGTTCGACCTGCCCTGGCAAGGCCAGTATGTGGCCGAGATCAAGCACAACGACCGCACGCCCGGCGAACGCGCTGGCGAAAAGTACGACGGCGTGAGCTATGTGACGTCGGTCACCTATGTGAAGCCACAAGGCCTGGCCCCGCTGGCGGCCGGCCCGGTTGCCACGCCTAACCCGGCCAAATGACCAGCCCAGCGCTGAGCGGCGCGTTGCGCGCCGCGCTGACCAAGGCCTGCCAGGTCGGGCCGCTGCTCTCGCGCATCGTCGCCGCCATCGGCGGCGGCTATGCGCTGGCGGCGGTGGCCAGTGTTGCCGCGCTGGCGCTGCCGATGGACAAGCCCCAGGCCGTGCTGGCTGGCACGATGGCCAGCTTTCTGGTCTACACCGGCGCGGTGGTCTGGGTGTTCGCGGTGCGCTCGGCCACCCGCGCCTGGCTGGGGCTGCTGCTGGCAGCGATACCGCTGCTGCTGGCCGCCTGGCCGGTATGGAATGGAGTGACTCCGGCATGACTGCCAACGATAAAAAACATAGCAAACCCGGTAAGCCCGCCGCACGCGGCATTCGCCAGACCATGTCCGACCTGCACATCTGGGCCGGCCTGCTGGTGGGCTGGATTCTGTATGCGATGTTTCTCACCGGTACGGTGAGCTATTTCAAGGAAGAGATTTCGCAGTGGATGCGGCCCGAGGTGGCCCACCAGGCCGCCGTGCCCAATGCCGCTGAAGTGGTCCCCCGCATCGCCGAGGAGCTGCAGCAGATGGTGCCCGGCAGCTCGCAGTGGAGCCTGGGCATGGCCGATGCGCGCAACAACGTCGTGAGTGCGTTCTGGCGCATCGCCAAGCCCGCGAAGGGCGAGCGCGGCTTTGGCAGCGCCGTGTTCGATCCGCAAACCGGCCAGAAGGTCAGCAGCCGCGAGACTGTGGGCGGTGAGTTCTTCTACCGCTTCCACTTCCAGTTCCATTACATGCCGGTGCTCTGGGCCCGCTGGCTGGCCAGTTTCTGCGCGATGTTCATGCTGGTGGCCATTGTCAGCGGCGTGATCACGCACAAGAAGATCTTTGTCGACTTCTTCACCTTCCGCTGGGGCAAGGGCCAACGCTCCTGGCTGGATGCGCACAATGCGCTGTCGGTTTTCGGCCTGCCTTTCCACGCGATGATCACCTATACCGGCCTGGTCACGCTGATGGCGATGACCATGCCCTGGGCCAGCAGTGCCGCCTTCAAGACCCAGGCCGAGCGCCAGGCCATGCAAAGCGAGATCAGCGCCTTCGTTCCTGCCGGCAAGCCCAGCGGCCAGGCTGTGCCGCTCGCCCCGTTGGGCGATATGGTGCGCCAGGCCCAACAGCGCTGGGGCGCGGACCGCATTGGCCGCGTCACCGTCAACAACGCCGGCGACGCCTCGGCACGCGTGATCGTCACCTACGGCGATTTCGAGCGCGTGTCGATCAGCCCCAAGTACATGCTGTTCGAGGGCAGCACCGGCAAGCTGCTGGAGGTCAAGGACCAGGTGGGCGCGGCAGCCGAGACGCGGGGCGTGCTCTATGCCTTGCACCTGGGCCGCTTTGGCGATACCACCGTGCGCTGGCTCTACTTCCTCACCAGTCTGGCAGGCACGGCCATGGTGGGCACGGGCCTGGTGATGTGGACCGTCAAGCGCCGCACCAAGCTGCCCCATCCGGACAAGCCGTACTTTGGCTTCTGGCTGGTGGAGCGGCTGAACATCGCTGCCATTGCCGGCCTGAGCATCGGCATGGCCGCCATGCTCTGGGCCAACCGCCTGCTGCCGCTGGACATGGAAAAGCGCAGCGACTGGGAGATCCACTGGTTCTTCATCCTCTGGGGGGCCAGCCTGGTCTGGGCCATGCTGCGGCCTGCCAAGCGCGCCTGGGTGGAACTGCTCTGGGCCGGTTGCGCGGCGCTGGCCTTGCTGCCGGTCGTCAATGTGCTGACCACGGACCGGCCGCTGTGGCGCAGCGCCATCGACGGTGACTGGGTGTTCACCGGGCTGGAGCTGACCTTGCTGGCGTTGGCCGCGCTGCATGCCTGGCTGGCGATCCGCACCTGGCGCCACCAACCCAAGCGCAAGCCGCAGCGCCAGGCGGCACCGCGCCCGGCTGCCAACTCCCCGGCGCCTGCCGCCCGGGATGTGGATTCCGGCGCAACGGCTGCCAGCGCGGCCATGGCGCCCGATCTGCAGGAGGCCCGGCCATGAACCACCTTGCCATTCAGCTGGTGTCGCTGCCGGCGTTTGCACTGCTGGCGCTGGCGATGGACCGCCACCAGCTCGATCTGTTGGGCCGTGAGCTGCCACCCGGCCCCACCCGGCGCCTGCGCCTGGCCGGCTGGCTGGCGCTGCTGGCCTCGCTGGCGATTGCCGTGGGGCTCAAGGGCTGGTCGCTCGGCCTGGTCACCTGGTGCGGCCATATCTCGCTCAGCGCCGCGATTGTCCTTCTCACGATGGTGGCCTGGGAACGCCGCAAATCTGTAAAAAAGTGACACGCAGGCGGGCCGGGGGCCCGTCTTGCCTCATTTCGTCTTCGACCCTGCCTACAATCTCCGTTGCCGCGACTAATAAACACATATAGCGGGTAACTAACAGATTGAACGGAAGGGGAGGCGGTTTGTCACGTGTCTTAGCAACCGAAGCCGAGGTGGTGGCGCTGTCCCCGGATGCCTCTTCCACCAAGGCGGCACAAGGGTTGAAGAACCCCAGCAAATGGCCCAGCCTGGGCTGCAACGAAACGGCAGCCTGGGGCGAATGCCAGGGCAGCGGCTCCAAGCCCTACCAGACCCAGGTCGACCTGAGCGGGCCGTCGTTCAAGTGCTCTTGCCCGAGCCGCAAGTTCCCCTGCAAACATGGCCTGGCGCTGATGCTGCTGCGCGCTGCCGGCCAGGTGGCCGACAACGCCGAGCCACCCGCCTGGGTCAGCGCCTGGCTGGACAGCCGTGCTGAAAAAGCCGAGAAAAAAGAAGCCAAGGCCGCTGCCATTGCCGCAGCGCCCCCGGCCGATCCCGCGCTGCTGGCCAAGCAGCAAGCCAAACGTGACGACAAGCGCTGGGACAAGGTGGCCGCCGGCATGCAGGAGCTGCAACTGTGGATGCAGGACATGCTGCGCAATGGCCTGGCCAACCTCTCGGGCGACCAGCAGGCGCGCCAGCACTGGAACACCATGGCCGCGCGCATGGTCGATGCGCAGGCCAGCGGCATGGCCGCCCGCATCAAGGACGCCTGGGAGCTGGTGGACAGCCACCCCCAATGGTCGCGTGACCTGCTGGTGCAGTTGGGCCACTGGCAACTGCTGGCCGATGCGGTGGCACGCCGCGATGCGCTGAGCGCCGATACCCGTGCCGATGTGATGGCCGCGCTGGGCTGGCCCATGGACAAGGCCGAGGTGCAGGCACGGGGCGAGGCGCTGGCCGACGACTGGTTGGTCGTGGGCCTGCGCCAGATCGAACGCGAGGGCCGCCTGCTGGAGCGCCGCGTCTGGCTGCAGGGCCAGCACAGCGGGCGCATCGCCTGGTTGCTGGATTACGCGCAGGGCGGGCGTGGTTTTGAGACCGCCTGGGTGCCGGCGCAAAGCTACCGGGGCAGCCTGCATTTCTACCCCGGCCAGGCACCGCTGCGCGCCATCGCGGGGGCTGATATCGAACTGCTGGCTCCCGGCGCCGGCGCCCCGTTGGGCGAGGGCGCATGGCGCGATGCGTTGGCGCAGCTGAGCCAGCGCATTGCCGCCAATCCCTTGCAGCCGGTGCAGCCGCTGTGGTGCGGCCAGGCGCGTCTGCAGGTCAGCGCGGGCCAGTGGTATGCGGTCTGGCCGCAAGGGGATGCGGCCGCCGCGCTGGTGAAGCTGGCCGTGGCCGATGACCATGCCTGGCAGCTGCAGGCACTCGGTGGAGGCGCGCCGATGGCGCTGTTTGGCGAATGGGAGGGCGGCCAGCAGTCAGGGCGCTGGCGCCTGCTCAGTGCCTGGCAGGCCGGCGATGGCCAGGCGCCGTGGACCAACATCTGGCAGAACCGGGGTGAAGTGCTGTGAGCCATGCAAATCTTTGGGCTGCGCTGCAGCAATCGGCGCTCGTCGGCGCCGAGCGGCTGGCGCTGCCAGCCATCTTTACCCAGGGCATCGACCGCACGGCGCCCGCCAGCCATCAGGCGCTGCAGGCGGCTTTGCTGCAACCGGCAGACAGCAAGGCGCAGCAGTTGCTGCGCGCCACCGCGGTGGCAGCGGTGCTGGAGCAGGCCGGTTGGCGCCCCGCGCAACCCGCTGCGACGGTGGCAACTGCCGCTTTGCCGCCACCGGCCGCTGAATCGCGCCCGGCGCCGCAGGGCGAGCCGCTGTTGCGGTTGCTGGGCGAGGTGCTGCAGGGCAATGCGCCCGAGCTGCTCGCGCTGGCCTTGGCCAGCCTTGATGAAGCCGGCCAGCGCCTGCCTTATGCGCTGTTGGTGGATGCGCTGCACCAAGGCCGCCAATCGGTCGAGCTGCGCCAGTGGCTGACCCCGGTGCTGGGCGAGCGCGGCCGCTGGCTGGCCGCCCAGAACCCGCAGTGGGCCTATGCGCATGGCGTGCAAGAGACGGCCGATGCCGAGCAGATCTGGCAGGAAGGCTCGCTGGAGCAGCGCGTGGCCTTGCTGCAGCAGCAGCGTGCCACGGACCCGGCAGGCGCCCGCGCGCGGCTGGAAGCCAGCCTCAAGGAGCTGGGTGCCCGCGAACGCGCACCGATGGTGCAGAGCCTGGCGCGCGGCCTGTCGGCAGACGACGAGGCCTTGCTGGAAAAGCTGCTCGGCGACCGCAGCAAGGAGGTGCGCGAATCGGCCGCCAGCCTGCTCGCGCGCCTGCCGCACAGCCCGCACAGCCAGCGCATGGGCGCCGCGCTGCAGGCCATGCTGAGCCAGGATGCCCAGGGCGAGTGGCAGATCGAGCCGCCGCAGGAAGGCCACAAGGACTGGGAGCGCGATGGCGTCACTTTGCAGCCGCCCGCCTATGTCAAGGGCCATCGCGCCTGGTGGCTGCAGCAACTGGTGGAACTCACGCCCCTCGATTTCTGGCACCAGCAACTGAACAAGACGCCCGAGCAGCTGTGGGAATGGAGCCGGCGCAGCGACTGGAAAAGCGCGCTGCGCCAGGGCTGGATCGCGGCGTTGCGCGCCCAGCGCGATGTGCGCTGGCTGCCACTGATCCAGAGCATGGAGAGCGACTCGCGCAGCAGCGATGTGCTGCCGCTGCTGATGGCCGAGCTGAGCGCCGAAGAACGCGAAACCCAGTGGCTGGCACAGCTGCAGGCCAAGCTGGGCAAGAGCGCGTTCATCGAGGCCATCCACCGCATCGACGAGGGCATGGGCCGCACCGAGTTGCTGTCGCCTGCGATGTCCCGCTGGTTGCTCGAGGCCTTGCTCGGCACCTTGCAGTCGCGCCAGCCTGCGGGCAACTGGCACAGCTGGCAGGCAGACCATGCGATTCTTGCCTGCGCACGCCGCCTGCAGGTGGGCGACCTGGAGCGCTTTGCGCAGCTGTGGCGTGCGCCACCTGCGGCAGCGCCCGCCGAGCCCGTGGCGTCGGACGACGCTAGCGCACTGGTGGTGCCCGAAGGCAGCGGCGAGGCCGACATCGCCAAGCTCCAACAGGAGCAGCAGGCGCGCCTGGAGCGCTCGCGCCTGCGCCCCTGGGATGACGAGCAGGTGCTCGCCCAACTCAACCGCATTGTCGATCTGCGCCTGGCGCTGCAAGCGGCCCGAATCGCCTGATGGCGCCCACCACGAACCTTTTGATCTCTACCGGAAGCACACCATGAGCCAAGTACTCCGCCAGCACGCCGAGCAGCAATTTGCCGAAGAACTGGATGCCTTGCAAAAGGCCGATGACCGTCCGCGTCCACCGAACTGGAAGCTCTCGCCCTGGGCCGTGCTGCAGTACCTGATGGGCGGCACGCTGAGCAATGGTTTTGAAGTGAGCGCCAAGTACATCGGCAGTCCGCGCCTGATGGAGATTGCCGTCTCAACCCTGGCCACCGACCGCGCACTGCTGCTGTACGGGGTGCCTGGCACCGCCAAGTCCTGGGTGTCCGAGCATCTGTCGGCGGCGGTGAGTGGCGACTCGACCATGCTGATCCAGGGCACGGCCGGCACCAGCGAAGAGCAGCTGCGCTATGGCTGGAACTATGCCCAGCTGCTGGCCCACGGCCCGTCGGAAAAGGCGCTGATCCCCAGCCCGCTGGTGCATGCGATGAAGCTGGGCAAGATCGCCCGCATCGAAGAGCTGACCCGCATCCCTGCCGATGTGCAGGACACCCTGATCACCGTGCTGTCCGAAAAGACCTTGCCGGTGCCCGAGCTCTCGACCGAGTTCCAGGCCGTCGCCGGCTTCTCGGTGATCGCCACGGCCAACAACCGCGACAAGGGTGTCAACGAACTCTCCAGCGCGTTGAAGCGCCGCTTCAACACCGTCGTGCTGCCCGTGCCTGCGTCGCAGGATGAGGAGGTGCAGATCGTCACCAAGCGCGTGGGCGAGCAAAGCCGCGCGCTGCAGCTGCCTGCCGAGGCCCCGGCACTGGAAGAAGTGCGCCGCGTGGTGCAGATCTTCCGCGAGCTGCGCCATGGCCAGACCGAAGACGGCAAGACCGTGCGCATCAAGTCGCCCAGCTCTACCTTGTCGACCGCCGAAGCGATCTCGGTGATCAACAGCGGCATGGCGCTGGCCGGCCATTTTGGCGATGGCGTGCTGCGTGCGCACGATGTGGCCTCCGGCCTGCTGGGCGCCGTCATCAAGGACCCGGTGCAGGACAGCGTGGTCTGGAAGGAATACCTGGAGACGGTGGTGAAGGAGCGCGCGGAGTGGAAGGATCTCTACCGCGCCTGCCGCGAGCAAATCTAAGCCGCTGATACCGTTCTTCTTCTGCCCCCGACAACGCTGACCGAGCCCATGGCCACTTCTGCTGACAACGTCCATTTCTTTGGCATTCGCCACCATGGCCCGGGCTGTGCGCGCAGCCTGGTGCAAGCGCTGGCGCAACTGCAGCCCGACTGCCTGCTGGTGGAAGGCCCGCCCGAGGGCGAGGCCCTGCTGCCGATGCTGCGCAGTGCCGAGCTGCGCCCGCCGGTGGCCATGCTGGTGTACATGCAGGACGAGCCCAGCCAGGCGGCGTTCTACCCCTTTGCCGAGTTTTCGCCCGAGTGGCAGGCGCTGCAGTGGGCGAGCGCGCAGGGGGTGACCACGCGCTTTATCGACCTGCCCCAGACCCATGCGATGGCCCAGGACTGGGCGCGGCGCCAGGCGCTGAAAAAGCCGGAGCCTGCGCAAGACGTGGATGGCGAAGAGGGCGAGGACGATGCGGTGAAGGCAGCGGACGAGGCGCCAGGCGATGCCGCCGAGGCCAGCGCCGACACGGCCCCGGTCGCCGATGTGGACAGCGATGCAGCGGATACCACTGCGCCCCCGCAGGCGCCGATGCGCGACCCGCTCGACTGGCTCGCCCATGCGGCCGGCTTTGAGGACGGCGAGAGCTGGTGGAACCGCCTGGTGGAAGAGCGCGGCAACAGCGAAGCGCTGTTTACCAGCATCAACGAGGCCATGACGGCGGTGCGCAGCGAGCTGGGTGACGAGGGCGAGGCCTGGCGCGGCCCGCACCATGTGCTGCGCGAGGCCCAGCGGGAGGCGCATATGCGCCAGTGCATCCGCGAAGCAGTTAAGGCCGGTTACCAGCGCATTGCCGTGGTCTGCGGCGCCTGGCATGTGCCGGCCCTTCAGCTAAGCACCACCGCCAAGGCCGACAGCGCGGTGCTCAAGGGCCTGCCCAAGGCCAAGGTGCTGGCGACCTGGGCGCCCTGGACCTACCGCAACCTGGCCAGCCGTAGCGGCTATGGCGCAGGCGTCACCTCGCCGGGCTGGTACGAGCACCTGTGGCAGTGCTACCGGGCCGATGCGGCCTTGGCACAGCAAGCGGAAGAAGGCCTGTCCGTACCTGCACGCAGCGCGCGTGATGCCGCCACCTTGCGTACCGCAGGCTGGCTGACCCGCGTGGCACGCCTGCTGCGCGACAAGGACCTGGACTGCTCCAGCGCCCACATCATCGAGGCCACCCGCTTGGCCGAAGGCCTGGCTGCCATGCGCGGCCAGCCGATACCGGGATTGCAGGAGATCAACGAGGCCATCGTCACGGTGGTCTGTATGGGCGAGACCGCGCCGCTGAACCTGATCGACGACGAGCTCACCGTCGGCCATGTGCTGGGCACGGTGCCCGCCGATGTGCCGCAGGTGCCGTTGCAGCGGGATATCGAGCAGCAGCAGAAATCGCTGCGCATGAAGCCCGAAGCAGCCAGCAAGCTGCTGGCCTTGGATCTGCGCAAGGAGACCGACCTGGCGCGCAGCCATTTTCTGCACCGCCTGCGTTTGTTGGGCATTGGCTGGGGCACCCGTGCCGCCGATGCGCAGCGCAACCGCGGCACCTTCCGCGAGAGCTGGCAGATGCAGTGGGAGCCGGAGCTGGCCGTGCGCATCATCGAGGCCAGCGTGCATGGCGCCACCGTGGCGCAGGCCGCCACCGCGCGCCTGCGCGCCAGCCTCTCGCCCGATACCCCCTTGCCCGAGATTGCACAGGCGATTGACGACGCGCTGCTGGCGAACCTGCCGCAGCTGGTCGAGTCGCTGATTGCCACGTTGGCTGATCGCGCGGCCACCACCGGTGATGTGGCCCAGCTGCTGCAGGCGCTGCCGCCACTGGCCAATGTGTACCGCTACGGCAGCGTGCGCCAGACCGATACCGCCCTGCTGGCCACGGTCATCGATTCGCTGGTGCTGCGCGCAGCCATTGGCTTGCCAGTGGCCTGCATGGCGATGGACGAAGAGGCCGCTGCGGCGATGAAGGGCAAGGTGCTGGCCGCGCACGAGGCACTGCGCCTGCGCGGCACCGATGCCCAGGCCGCCGTGGACGCCTGGCGCGCTGCGCTGCGCAGCCTGGCGATGGGCGATGCCGCTGCGGCCTTGCTGCGCGGCATGGCCTGCCGGCTGCTGCTGGACGAGCATCTGCTAGACAGCGCCGAGGTGGTGCTGCAGTTCAACCGCAACCTGTCGCTGGGCGCGGCGCCGCTGGATGTGGCCGCCTGGCTGGATGGCTTTTTGAACCAGCAGGCGCTGGTGCTGCTGCATGACGAAGCGATCTGGGGCGCCGTCGATGCCTGGCTGGCCGGGCTGGGCGAAGTGCAGTTTGCACAGATCTTGCCGCTGGTGCGGCGCAGCTTTGCCCACTTCAGCAAGCATGAGCGCCAGAGCCTGGGCGACAAGGCCCGGCGCGCGCCGGTGGCCGGTGCTGCCGCGCCTGCTGCGTTGGCAGCCGGGGATGACGATTCGCCCTGGGACGAGGCGCGCGCCGTGCTGGCGCTGCCGCTGCTCAACACCTTGCTGGGGCTGGAGCTGCCGCCCGAGTTGCTGGCGCAGATCGCCGCTGCCTCGGCCCCCCGCAACGACGCCCCAGCGCTGGAGTGATGACGATGACGAATGCCACCCATTCCGCGCCAGGACCGGCGCAAAACGATAGCCAAACCCTGGCCGCCGACGCGGCAGAGGCGCTGCAGCCAACCACCCGCTTGCAACGCTGGCGCATGGTGCTGGGCAGCCCGGCCGATGCCAGCTGCGGGACCGTGGGCGGGCGCCTGCAGGAGATGGACCAGGCGCTGGCCGCGCTCTACGAGGGCGACAGCCAGCTGGGCTCACGCAAGGGTGGCCGGGGCAATTCTTCGCCGTCGGTGTCGCGCTGGCTGGGCGATATCCGCAAGTACTTCCCCAGCCAGGTGGTGCAGGTGATGCAGCGCGACGCGATGGAGCGCCTGCAGCTGCGCGAGTTGCTGCTGCAACCCGAGATGCTGGAGAACGTGCAACCCGATGTGCACCTGGTCGCCAACCTGATGTCGCTGGGCTCGGTCATCCCGCAAAACACCAAGGCCACCGCGCGCCTGGTGGTGCGCAAGGTCGTGGACGAGCTGATGAAAAAGCTCGAAGAGCCGATGCGCAGTGCCGTGGCCGGCGCGCTGGACCGCAGCCAGCGCAACCGCCGCCCGCGCCATGCCGAGATCGACTGGAACCGCACGATACGCGCCAATCTGCGCCATTGGCAGCCCGAGTACAAGACCATCGTTCCCGAGACCTTGATCGGCTATGGCCGCAAGGCGCGCCGCCCGCAGCGCGAGGTGATTCTGTGCATCGACCAAAGCGGCTCCATGGCCAACTCGGTGGTCTATTCCAGCATCTTTGGTGCGGTGATGGCCAGCCTGCCTGCGGTCGCCACCAAGCTGGTGGTGTTTGACACGGCCGTCGTGGACCTGACCGAGAAGCTCGACGACCCGGTCGATGTGCTGTTTGGCGTGCAGCTGGGCGGCGGCACCGACATCAATGGCGCCGTGGGTTATTGCCAGAGCCTGATCAGCGAGCCGCGCAACACCATCCTGGTGCTGATCTCGGATCTGTACGAGGGGGGCGTGGAGTCAGGCCTGCTGCGCCGCGCCCATGAGCTGGTGGAGTCGGGCGTGCAGTTCATCACCTTGCTGGCGCTGAGCGACGAAGGTGCCCCCGCTTACGATGCCGCACTGGCGGCCAAGCTGGCCGCCTTGGGCGTGCCTTCCTTTGCCTGCACGCCGGACGCCTTCCCGCAGCTGATGGCCGCTGCGATCCGCCGCGATGATGTGGCCGCCTGGGCGGCGACCCAGGGCTTCAAGACCAGCCAATAACGGCCAACAGCGGCCAACAGCGGCCAGAAAAAAGCCCTGCGGAGCAGGGCGGTTGGAGTAAACAGGGATGGGTGGTTGAAGACGTTCAGCGGCCCAGCGAATCGGGCAGCGGAAAGCCGGTAATCCGCTTGGCGCGCGGCGGTGCATAGGTGCGCACCTTGGAGGTCTTGAGGCCCAGGCGCACCAGCGATTCGGCAATCGTCACCGCTGCAGCCACGCCATCGACCACCGGCACGCCGGTGCGGCTGCGCACCTTGTCTTCGAGCTCGGCCATGCCGCCGCAGCCCAGGCAGATCACCTCTGCATGGTCTTCTTCAACAGCCTTGGCGGCCTGCTGCACGATGGCATCGACCGCGCGCTCGGGCTGGCTCTCCAGCTCCAGCACGGCCATGCCGCTGGCGCGCACCGAGGCGCAGCGCGCATCCAGACCGGCCAGCTTGAGCCGGTCTTCGATCAGTGGCACGGCCCGGTCCAGGGTGGTCACGACGGCGTACTTGTGGCCCAGGAACATGGCCGTCGATGCCGCTGCCTCGGTGATGTCCACCACCGGCACTTCCAGCAGCTCTTGCAGGCCTTCGCGGCCATGCTCGCCGTAGCCGGCCTGGATGACGGCATCAAAGGGCTGGTCATAGCGCATGACCGCATCCATCACACCGACAGCGCAGAGGTAGCTCTCAAAATTGCCCTCCACCGACTCGGCGCCAAAACGCGGGGTGAGGGCGACGATCTCGGTGCCCGGTGCCGCTGCCCGGCGCGCCTGGGCGCCAATGGCCTCGGTCATGCTCTCGGTGGTGTTGACGTTCACGATCAGAATGCGCATGCAAAAAACTCCGTCTCAATGTTGGGCATGGTTCACGGCAATGGCCTCGCCGTCCTGGTCTTCGTAGTGCTGGCCCTTGGGGGTCAGCAGCCAGTAGAACAGGCCGCCGAGCCCGGCTGCAATGAACCAGGAGAAATGGGACACCGACTCCAGCGCCGGCAGAAAGGCGAACAGCAGCGCAATCAGCGCCGAGGGCACCAGGGCCTGGATGGCGCGGCGGTTGACGCCGTTGTGGTAATGGTAAGGGCCACGGTGGTCATCGCTGTAGAGGGCAGGCACATGCACGCGCTCCTTGCGGATCAGCCAGTAGTCGGCCATCACGATACCGAACAGCGGGCCCAGGAAGGAGCCCAGGCCACCGAGGAAATACAGGATCACCAGCGGCGAATCGTAGAGGTTCCACGGCAGGATCACAAAGCCCAGGATGGCGCTGACCAGCGCCGCGCGGCGGAAGTTGAGCTGGCGCGGCAGCAGGTTGGCCAGGGCCAGCGCGGGGGCGACAAAGTTGGCCATCAGGTTCACGGCGATGGTCAGGATCAGCAGCGACAGGCTGGCCAGGATCAGCAGCGGCTTGTTGGGGATCTTCTCGACGATGTCGGTGGGGCTGAGAATCAGGGTGCCATCGATGGCCAGTTGGCCGCCGGTCAGCACGACGACGATCAGGCCGAAGATCAGCATGTTGATGGGGATGCCCCAGAAGTTGCCCTTGACCACGGCGCTGCGCGAGGTGGCGCCCCGGGTGAAGTCACAGAAATTGAGCACAAAGGTGCCGTAGATGGCGACCCACAGCGAAGCCGCACCCATGATCTGCACCCACATCGCCCCACCGGTGCTGGGCTGGGGCGCCGTCCACTGGATCCTGCCGCCCGAGCTGTACAGCACCCAGCCGGCCAGCGCGATGAAGGTCACCAGAATCACCGGGCCGGCAAAGGCCTCGTACTTGCGGATGCTCTCCATGCCCCAGCAGGCAATCATCGTCTGCACCACCCACAGCAGGCTGAAGCTGATCCAGCCCAGCACCGGCAGGCCCAGCACCTGGTGCGCCAGCAGCGCCTGCAGGCTGGGAAAGAGGGTGATCAGCAGCACATCGAGCACCTTGGAGGCCAGGTAGGTCTGGATGCCGAACCAGGCAATCGCGACGCCGCCCCGGATCAGCGCCGGGATCTGCGCGCCCCGCGTGCCAAAGCTGATGCGGCTCATCACTGGAAAGGGCACGCCCGTCTTGGGGCCCATGAAGCCCGACAAGGTCAGCAGCACAAACAGCAGTGCGGCGCCCATCATCAGCGCCGTCAGAATCTGCCAGCCGCCCAGGCCCAGCGCAAACAGGCCGATGGCAAAGGCATAGTTGCCCAGGCTGTGCACATCATTGGCCCACAGCGTGAACAGGCTGTAAGCGCCCCAGGACCGGCTGTCTTTCCGGGTGGGTGCCAGGTCCTTGTTGTAGAGCGAGGGGCATACACCAGCGGGCAAATCGGTGGTGGCCGCGGGCCGCTGCTGGGCGGGGTTGAAGGCAAAGCCTGCGTTCTGGTCTGCTGCAAGATCGGTCATTGACATCCTTGGATCGGGCGCATCCAGGTGCGCCTTAGTAACGGCCTGGCGGCCTGATTTGTCTCGTCATGTGCGCGGTTCCATGCATGGCATGTGCAGCAGAGAAGCGGGCCTCAATGGCTATGCTTTGTGTGCACATATGCATACATTAAGTGTATACAAAGCGTCCAAAAATGAACTAGGGCCAACCCTGAAAGGGCGCCGTTGCTGTTGCCTGGGAGACGCGTTTACCGGCGCTGCCAGAGGGCGCATCGCAGCAGCGCGGGTACATGAGGTTGCTCTTGTTTCGGCCTGTAGCTATCGGCCGTTTCGCTGCACCAACGCTGGGGCACCAGGCAGAAATGCGATCCATTTCTAAAGAGCCTGGCGCCTCCGGGGCCATGCGCCGCAACGCGCTGCGCAAGGTTTAGACTGCGGGCTCCCTTGGGGAGTAGCCTGCTTCCGCGCTGGAAGCGTCTGCGTCAACATACTCGGCATGACCCATGCTGTGGCGCAGACATCCGTTCTTCGGTTGGCGAGACCATCGGCATGCCAGCACGACCTCGGTCGGGCAGTGGTGGCATGCCGTTGTGCTCATGCCCGACTGTCCCAGAAGAACCTCCGATGAACGCTGCTTCCATTTCCCTGTTGGCGCTTGCCATGTCTACCGATGCCTTTGCCGCCGCGATTGGCAAAGGCTCTGCCCTTGTCAAACCCCGTTGGTCCGAGGCGCTGCGCACCGGCCTGATCTTTGGTGTCATTGAGGCCATCACCCCGCTGGTGGGCTGGGCGCTGGGCTATGCCGCTGCCGATTATGTGAAGGCCTGGGACCACTGGATTGCCTTTGTGCTGCTGCTGGTGCTGGGTGGCCGCATGGTGCTGGGCGCTTTCAAAAGTGCCGATGAACCCGGGATGGGCCGCCCGGCGCGCCATGGCTTCTGGCTGCTGGTCGCGACCGGCTTTGCCACCAGCATTGATGCGATGGCGGTGGGCGTGGGCCTGGCTTTCCTGGATGTGAACATCACCGTGGTCGCGCTGAGCATCGGCTTTGCGACCTTTGCAATGGTGACCTTGGGGGTGATGGTGGGCCGTGTGCTGGGCCATATCACCGGCCGCTGGGCAGAGGCGGTGGGTGGCGTGGTGCTGATCGCGATTGGCTCGCTGATTCTGTACGAGCACCTGGTGGCGGTATAAAAGCAGGCCCTCTGCGGTTGCCACGGCAGAGGGCTTTGGTGTGTGGCCCTGTAGGAGGACGGCGCCAGACAAAACAAAGCCCCGCAGAGCGGGGCTAAAGTGAGAGAGATCAGTGAGCCTGCAATCGCTGCGGGTGCCGGGTTTTCAGTTCTGGCTCAACCGCTGGCAAGCTGCGCTGATATCAGAAGCGGGCAGGAGCACGCTTACGGTCACGTTCGTCTTCAGGCCAAATAGCAAACACTTCAGTCATTTCAGTCCTTTCACCTTTCTGGTGTAGATGGGTGTACAACGGGCCGCGCGCTGAAGTGGTTGACAAGGCCTGCATAAAGTTTTGTGAACAACCTCCAACAAAACGTAGAGATCACCGTTTTACGGGGCTTGAGACGGCATTGCATTGTGAAATCGCTATGATTTGCCACCTAATTTGGACAGGGAGTGCGTAATGGCTGGTGCTGGTTTATTGATGTTGCTCGATGATATTGCGACCTTGCTTGACGATGTGGCGCTGATGACCAAGACGGCTGCGGGCAAGAGCACGGCCATCCTGGACGATGTGGCCACGCAGACCAAGGTGGCGGTGCAAAAGACGGCGGGGGTGCTGGGCGATGACCTGGCGCTGAATGCCGAGCAGGTGACCGGCGTCAAGGCCAACCGGGAGTTGCCGGTGGTCTGGGCGGTGGCCAAGGGCTCACTGAAGAACAAGGCCATTTTGGTGCCGGCAGCGTTGCTGATCAGTGCTTTTGCGCCCTGGCTGATCACGCCGCTGTTGATGATTGGCGGCGCTTTCCTGTGTTTTGAGGGGGTGGAGAAGGTGCTCAGCCTGTTCCACAAGCCCAAGCACACCCATGACGCCGTCAAGGAGTCTGAGCAGGCCGCACAAATGGGTGTAGCCCCTTCGTCGGTCAAAGCCGCCAACGAGAAGAACATGGACCCGGTGGCCTATGAAAAGGCCAAGGTCGCGGGTGCCGTCCGGACCGATTTCATTCTGTCGGCCGAGATCATGGCTATTGCGCTGGGCACCGTCGCCAGCAAGCCGATTGCCGAGCAGTTGGTGGTGCTGGTCGCTGTGGCGCTGGCGATCACCGTGTTTGTCTATGGCCTGGTGGCCGGCATTGTGCGTATGGACGATGTGGGCATGTGGCTGATGCGCAAGACCAGTGCCGCTGCAAAGGCGTTTGGCCGGGGCCTGATCGCTTTTACGCCCTGGCTGATGCGCGGCTTGTCGATTGTGGGTACGGCTGCGATGTTCATGGTGGGCGGCAGCTTGCTGGTGCACGGCATCGGCCCGATCGAGCACTGGCTGCAGAGCACCGTGACCCCGATGGGCGGTGTGGTGGCCCTGCTGGCACCGACGCTGGTGCACGTGGTCGTCGGCGCGGCCATTGGCGGCTTGGTGGTGCTGGCGGTGGAGGCCTGGCACAAGTTGCGCGGGCACTGACCAGCAGCAGCGCCGCATCGTTGGGATGCGGCTGCAGTAAAGACCTCAAGGCGGCATCGCAACAGCGGGCCGCCTTTTTTCACGGCTTGTTTTGTCTCGTTGATCTGGGTCAGGGCCGCCTGGCGCGTAGAGGAAGAAGATGCAGGGCATGGACAGCAGGCAGATCTGCCACCCACCTATCCGGCGCTTGGCGCTGGCCGGGCATGCAGATGCTGGCTCGTTTCAGCTACTTTTCAATCCATGCGAGCAAGATCGCAGCGAGGGCAATGATGATGAAAAAGATGATGTTGGCAGCGGCGGCTGTATGTGCAATGGCGTCGGGCGCCGCGATGGCGCAAGAGGCGCAAAGCCCCTGGCAAGTGCGTTTGCGTGCGGTGCACCTGGACAGCGCCAACAAGGACTCCACCGGCCTGGGTCTGTCGATCAATGACAAGACCATTCCCGAAGTGGATGTGACCTACTTCTTCACGCCCAACATCGCGGCCGAGCTGGTGCTGACCTACCCGCAAAAGCACGACCTGCGCTCGGACGGCGCCAAGATCGGCACGCTCAAGCACCTGCCGCCCAGCCTGCTGGCGCAGTACCACTTCACCAACATGGGCGCGTTCAAGCCCTATCTGGGCGCTGGTGTGAACTACACGCGCTTCTCGAACGTGAACTTCGCACCGGCGGTTGAGGCCGCGCTCGATCCATCGATCAAGAAGAACAGCTTTGGCGCCGCACTGCAGATCGGCTTTGACTACATGCTCGACAAGAACTGGTCGATCAACGTGGATGTGAAGAAGGTCTACATCAAGACCGATGTGCGCTCGGCGGGCACCAAGGTGGGAACCTTCAAGGTCGATCCTTGGCTGCTGGGTGTCGGTGTGGGCTACCGCTTCTAAACGGGGTCTGAAGCCGTCCACGGATCAAAGAGCACTGTGATTGAGCCGCTTGTTGCAAGCGGCTCTTTTTTTGCGTGCGAGGGCCCTTCAGACCTTGGCCAGCGCCTGCTCCAGATCGGCCAGCAGGTCATCGACATGCTCGATGCCGACGGACAGACGCACCATGCCTTCGCTCACACCTGCTTTTTCCAGCTCGCCACTGTCGAGCTGGCGGTGGGTGGTCGAGGCCGGGTGCGTGGCCAGTGATTTGGCATCGCCAATATTGACCAGGCGCGTGAACAGCTGCAAAGCATCCAGAAAGCGGGCGCCTGCGGCACGGACTTCGCCATCGGCGGCCTTAAGGCTGAACGACAAAATACCCGAGGCGCGGCCGCCCGACTGCTTTTGCAGAATGGCATGGTCCGGGTGATCAGGCAGGCCGGCATAGCGCACCCAGGCGACCTTGGGGTGCTTTTGCAGGGTCTCGGCGATCTTCTGGGTGTTCTCGCAAATGCGGTCCATGCGCAGCGCCAAGGTTTCGATGCCTTGCAGGATCTGGAACGCGTTCTGCGGCGAGATGGCCGCGCCCATATTGCGCAGCGGCACCACGCGCGCGCGGCCGATGTAGGCCGCAGGGCCCAGCGCTTCGGTATAGACCACGCCGTGGTAGCTCACATCGGGTTCGTTGAGGCGCTTGAAGCGCGCCTTGTGCTCCGCCCAGGGGAAGGTGCCGCTGTCGACGATGGCGCCGCCGACGCTGGTGCCATGGCCGCCGAGGTATTTGGTGAGCGAGTGCACGACGATGTCAGCGCCATGCTCGATGGGGCGCAGCAGGTAGGGCGATGGCACGGTGTTGTCGACGATCAGCGGCACGCCATGGCGGTGGGCCACATCGGCCAGCGCGCGGATGTCGGTGACATTGCCCAGCGGGTTGCCGATGGACTCGATGAACACGGCCTTGGTCTTGTCGTCGATCAGTGCGCCAAAGCTGGCCGGGTCACGCGGATCGGCAAAGCGCACCTCGATGCCTTGCTGCGGAAAGGTGTGGGCAAACAGGTTGTAGGTGCCGCCATACAAGGTGCTGGCCGAGACGATGTTGTCGCCCGCTTCGGCCAAGGTCTGGATGGCGGCGGTGATCGCTGCCATGCCCGAGGCCAGTGCCAGCGCGGCAATGCCGCCTTCCAGCGCGGCCACGCGCTTTTCCAGCACATCGGTGGTCGGGTTCATGATGCGGGTGTAGATATTGCCCGGCACCTTCAGGTCAAACAGGTCGGCGCCATGCTGCGCGCTGTCAAAGGCGTAGGCCACCGTTTGGTAGATGGGCACTGCCGCAGCCTTGGTGGTCGGGTCGGGCGAATAGCCTGCGTGAACGGCCAATGTCTCGATGCGCATGGTGTTGGAATCCTTTTTGTGGGCAGAAATATGCCTCCCGGTTGTAGCAGTTTTGTGCGGCAGACCAACGATTTTTTGGGTATGAGCTTATGAGCGCTCAGCGCCATCAACACGCTCAGAGCCAGGTATTGACCGCCAGCCCGCCCAGCACCAGCCAGACAAACAGCACCAGCCCCAGCAGCAAGGGCTTGATGCCCGCAGCCCGCACGGCGCGCACATGGGTGGTGAGCCCCAGGCCGGCCATCGCCATCGTCAGCAAGGCGTTGTCCCACTGCACACCGATGGCGAGCGCCTGCGCAGGGATGACGCCCAGCGAATGGATGCCCGCGACTGCGACAAAGCCCAACGCAAACCAGGGAATGGTGATCTGGCGGGCCTGCACGGCGCCACCGGCTGCCGGCTGCCGGACCGCTGCAGCGCTGCCAGGGCGCCTGGCCAGCCACAGCGACAGCGCGATCAGAAACGGGGCCAGCATCATCACCCGCACCATCTTGGCGACCACGGCAGTATCGGCCGCGCTGCTGCTGACGGCGCCGCCAGCCGCCACGACCTGGGCGACCTCGTGCACGGTCGAGCCGACCCAGAGGCCATAGCCGGCCTCGGTCATCTGCAGACTGGGTGCGAGCCACTGGTAAAGCACGGGGTAGAGAAAGGTGCCCACCGTGCCAAAGACCACCACGGTGGCAATCGCGACCGCCACATCATCAGCCCGCGCCTTGGCCACCGGAGCCGTGGCCAGCACGGCCGCTGCGCCGCAGATGGCGCTGCCCGCGCCCACCAGCATGCTGGTGCGTGCATCCAGCCCCAGCCAGCGCCGGCCCAGCCATTGCGCCAGCACAAAGGTGCTGATGAGCATCAGCGCATCGGTCAGCACTCCGGCCAGGCCCACGGCGGCGATGTCCTGGAAGGTCAGGCGCAGGCCATAGAGGATGATGCCCAGGCGCAGCAGCTGCTGCTTGGACAGCCCGACTCCCGCTGCCGCCGGCGCCTGTACCGCGCCATAGACGGTATTGCCCACCAGCATGCCGATGACGATGGCCACCGTGAGCGCGCTCAGCCCATGGCTGCTAAACCAGGGCAGTGCCGCCAGCCCGCTGGCCAGCCAGGCAATGGCCGCGCACAGCAGCAGGCCGGGCGCCAGGCGTCTGGCGGTATCGAGCCAGTGGCCGTGGCGCAGCCGGGGGAGGGGGAGGTGGGCGAGTGACATGGGCGGTTCCAGACGCCCTGGCAGGGCCGAAAGCGGCAGGCTGCTGGGCGATGTGGTGTCACTATAGAAATTATTCTTATATCTGTATAACGGATTGTTTGATTAAGTTCTATCGATAAAATAGGTAGATATAGGCCCATCAACCGACCGAGTTTCTGTTCACCATGCTCCATCTCAGCCTGCGCCAGTGGGAGGTTTTCTGCGCCATTGCCCATAGCGGCAGTACCGTCGCTGCGGCCCAGACCATTGGCCTGTCGCAGTCGGCGGTCAGCGCCGCCCTGCAGCAGCTGGAGGCAGGCCTGGGCGCGCAGCTGTTTGCGCGCAGCGGCAAGCGCCTGGTGCTCAACGACCTGGGCCGCAGCCTGTGGCCGCAGGCACAGGCCTTGCTGGAGCTGGCCTTGCAGCTGGAGCAGGCCACCCAGCACAGCGAGCCCATGGCGCCCGTGGTGCTGCGGGTGGCGGCCAGCACCACCATTGCCAACCATGTGCTGCCGGCCATCCTGGCGGACTTCATGCAGCGCTATGCCCAGGTGCAGTTTGAGGTGGTGATCGGCAATACCCGCGAGGTGGCCGAGGCGGTCGGCGAGGCCAGTGTGGACCTGGGCTTTATCGAAGGGGTGAGCCACTGGCCGGCACTGGAGGTTCAGCCCTGGCGCGAGGATGAGCTGGTGCTGATTGCCGCGCCTGGCCATGCGCTGGTGGCGGCAGCAGGCCACAGCCCTGTCAGCGCGCAGCAGCTGGGCGCCTGCCGCTGGCTGTTGCGTGAGGAGGGGTCGGGCACGCGCGAGGCGGTGGAGTTCAGCGTGCTCTCCCAGTTGCGGGAATGGCCGATTGCGGCGGTGCTGGGCAGCTCGGAGGCGATCTGCACCGCCGTTGCGCGGGGGGCGGGCATCAGTTGCCTGTCGCGGGTGATTGCCCAGCCCTGGATCGACCGGGGCGAGCTGGCCGTGTTGCACAGCCTGTTGCCGCCGATGCGGCGGCAGTTCTCGCTGTTGCAGCGCCAGGGCAAGCAGCGCTCACCGGTATTGCAGGCGCTGGTGCAGGCCTGTGAGGACGCTGCCTGAGCGCTGTTCAACGGACGTGGTGCTTTTCCAGCTTGCGGGCCAGGGTGCGGCGGTGCATGCCCAGGCGGCGTGCGGTTTCGGAGATGTTGAAGCCGGTCTCGGCCAGGGTCTCGTGGATCTTCTCCCACTCCAGTGTCTTGATCGAGGTCGTGGCGGCGGTCAGGTCGACCTCGGTGCTGCCTTCGACCCGGCTGAAGGCCGCTTCGATGTCATCGGTGTTGGACGGTTTGGCCAGGTAGTGGCAGGCGCCGAGCTTGATGGCTTCGACCGCGGTGGCAATGCTGGCGTAGCCGGTGAGCACGACGATCAGCGCATCGGGGTTTTGCGCATGCAGCAGCTGCACGCAGGACAGGCCCGAGGCATGGCCGGCCAGCTTCAGGTCCATCACCGCGTACTGCGGGCGCTCGGTCTGCAGCAGTTGGGCCACCTCGTCAGCGCTGCTGGCATGCAGCACGCGGTAGCCCCGGCGCTCAAAGGAGCGGCGCAGCGTGCGGGCAAAAGCGGCATCGTCTTCAACCAGGAGTAGCAGGCGTTCTTGGGTGGAGGTCATGGTGTGGTTCATCATCCAGGGCAATGGAGGCCAGCGGCAGGCTGATGCGTACAGCTGCACCGCCGCCCAGGTGCTGCTCGCGGTTGCGGGCCTCGACATGGCCGCCCAGCGAGCGGGCCACATTCATCACCAGAAAGAGGCCCAGGCCACCGCCAGGGCGTTGTTTGGTCGACTGGTAGGGCTTGCCCAGATGGGCCAGGATCTCGCTCTTGAAACCCGGGCCGCTGTCGGTCACCTGCAGCACCAGCTGGGCGTCGTCCTGCGCGGGGCATTCCACCACCAGCTGGACAAAATCGGGCGAGGCCTCCAGTGCATTGTCCAGCACATTGAAAATCATCTGTTGCAACGAGGTATCCGAGATGATGGGAACGTCGCGTGCCACCTGCTTGCGGTAGACAAAATTGCCGGGCTGGCGGTGGCTTTGCCACTGCGCCACCACGCGGTCCATGAAGGTGACCAGGGTGGTGGTCTCGGGCGCATCGCCGCGCGTCTCACCGGCCGACAGCAGCACGCCGGTGACGATGGATTTGCAGCGCTGCACCTGGTGCTCCATCTCGTGCAGGTCCTCCATCAGCTCGCCGTCTTGCGCGATCGAGGGCATGCGCTGCCAGTCGCCCAGAATCACCGCCAGGGTCGACAGCGGCGTGCCCAGCTCATGGGCTGCGCCGCTGGCCAGCAGGCCCATGCGCACGATGTGCTCTTCCTCGGCGGCGCGCTGGCGCAGGTCGGCCAGGCGCGTATCGCGCAGCTGCAGGTTGGACATGATGCGGTTGATGAACGAGACCAGCAAGATCGCATTGAGCCCGAAGCTGATCAGCAGCCCCAGCAGGTACAGCGAATGCATCGCGCCGCTGCGGTGGCTCATGATCTGCAGCGGCTGGTAGAAAAAGGCCAGCGCCACCGCGCAGCAGCCGGTGACCACCACAATGCCCCAGGCATAGAAGGGCTTGAGCAGTACCGCCCCCAGCGTGACTTGCAGCAGGAACAACGTGATGAAGGGGTTGTTGGCGCCGCCGCTGAGGTAGAGCTGCAGGCTCAGCGCACCGACATCGGCGAGCAGTGCCACGAACAGATCGCTCGACGAGATATCGTGCTGGCGCCAGCGCAGCCACCAGATGCAGATCAGGTTGGTGATGACCAGCCCGGCCAGCACGGCCAGCATCTCGTACAGCGGCAGGTAGATGTCAAAGCCCCAGCGGACCAGCGAGATGGTGACCACCTGCCCCACCACGGCCAGCCAGCGCAGCTGGATCAGCAGCTGCATGTTCTGGCGGTCGGTGGTGTGGGTGACCTGAAAAGGGGAGGGGATGGACAGTGGCACCGTGCGATTGTGCCGCAGTCGGCAGGCCTTGCGCCTGCCAGTGTTACCAGCGCCGCCAGGCGCCGGTAAGTCTGAGGGTGATTAACGCGCGCGCTTGCGTTTGCGCAGCACCAGCCAGGTCGCGCCTGCCACCATCAGTGCCAGGCCGTACCAGGTCAGCGCATAGACCAGGTGGTTGTTAACAAAGCGCACCTGCGTGAGACCGGCGCGTGGCCATGGCTGGCTTTGCAGGTCGCTGGCGCTGCTGCGCTTTTGCTCGCCCACCAGCTCGGCGCTGCCATCGGGCAGGCCTTCGTCGATGAAGAAGGGGGCCACCTGCGTCAGGCCCTGGGCCTGTGCGATGGCCTGCACATCGCGGGAGAACCAGCGCTGGGCTTGCGGGTCGTTGTTGCGCAGAAAGCCGCCCTTGGGCTCGGTGGCGCGCAGCAGGCCCGTCACGCGGACCTCGCCCGTTGGCGTAGCAGCTGCCAGCTGCGGGCCGCCTGCCCAGTCACGGCGCAAGGTATCGGGCACAAAGCCCCGGTTGACCAGCACCTGGCTGCCATCGGCCTGCTGCAAAGGGGTCAGCACCCAAAAGCCCGAGCCCAGCGCGGTGGCGGCCTGGGTCAGCACGGTCTTGTCGGTCAGCCACTGGCCTTGCAGACTGCTGGGCTGGTATTCCACCGCCTTGGCATCGAGCTGGTTCCAGCTGGCCGGGGCGGGCAGCGCTTGGGGCGCGCTGTGCACCCGGCGCTCGACCCGTTCGATCAGGTCCAGCTTCCACTGCAGGCGGTAGACCTGCCAGGTGCCCAAGGCGATAAAGCCCAAGAACAAGGCGATGCCCACGGTCGCGAGCATCGCCTGAAAAAGTGCGGAATGCCGGGGCAGACCCGGTGCATTCCGTTGCGTTTCGTTGGTCAAAACAGCTTAGTGGTTGGTGTGGCCTTTGCCGGCAGGTTGCTGCGGGTTCACGACCGTGGGGCTGTGGTTGTGGCCCGGCATCATGTTGGTGTTCATGTGGTACATGACCCACAAGGTACCGGCCAGGGTCACGGCCACGAACACGATGGTGAAGATCGTGGACATCAGGGTCCAGCCGCCTTCGACCTTGCCGTTCATGTGCAGGAAATAGATCATGTGCACGATGATCTGCACGACTGCGAAGAAGGCGATCACGACGACGGTGGTAGTGCGGTTTTCGAACACGTCACCCATCACTACGGCAAAGGGGATGGCCGTCAGGATGATCGACAGGAAAAAGCCGATCATGTAGCCCGAGAAGGTGCTGTGCGGGCCATCGTCATGACCGTGGTGGTCGTCATGGCCGTGTGCAGCGTGGTGGTGTTGTGCGCTCATTTACAGCACTCCAATCAGATAAACGAAGGAGAAGACGCCGATCCAGACCACGTCCAAGAAGTGCCAGAACATCGACAGGCACATCAGGCGGCGGTTGTTCTCACGGGTCAGGCCGTGCTTGCCGATTTGCAGCAGCAGCACCACCAGCCACACCAGACCGAAGGTCACGTGCAGACCGTGGGTGCCCACCAGTGCAAAGAAGGCCGACATCGCAGCGCTGCTTTGCGGGCCGGCGCCCACATGGATCAGATGGTGGAACTCATACAGTTCCACGCCCAGGAAGCCCGCACCGAACAGGCCAGTGATGATCAGCCAGACGACGGTGCCCTTGACCGAGCCCTTTTGCTTGGCCAGCATCGCAAAGCCGAAGGTGATGGACGAGAACAGCAGCAATGCCGTGTTGATGGCCACCAGGCTCAGGTCGAACAGCTCGGCACCACCGGCGCCGCCGGCATAGTTGCGGCCCAGCGCGCCGTAGGTGGCGAAGAGGGCTGCAAAGATCAGGCAGTCGCTCATCAGGTAGAGCCAGAAGCCCAGAGCGGTGCCATTTTCAACATGCGGCTCTTCCTTGAGGAAGTAGTCGCGGTTCAGGGCGCCGGGCGCCCCGGCGAGTGTGTTGTGATTAGACATGGCGGGCCAACAGTTGGGTACGTTCTTCTTCGGTGGCTGCTACCTGCGTTGCAGGGATGTAGTAGTCACGCTTGTAGTTGAAGGTGTGGATGATCGAGGCCAACACGATGCCGGCAAAGCTCAGACCCGCCAGCCACCACATGTGCCAGATCATCGCAAAGCCGAAGACCAGGGCGATCATCGAGATCACGAAGCCGGCGCCGGTGTTCTTGGGCATGTGGATTTCCACGAAACCGTCGAGCTTGCGCTTGAAGCCGTGCTTCTTCATGTCCCACCAGGCGTCGCTGTCATGCACCGCTGGCGTGAAGGCGAAGTTGTACTGAGGAGGAGGCGAAGAGGTCGCCCATTCCAGCGTACGGCCGTTCCAGCAGTCACCGGTCACGTCACGCAGCTGGTCGCGCTTGAGGTAGCTGACGAACAACTGGATGAAGAAGCAGGCGATACCCAGAGCGATCAGCACGGCGCCGAACGCAGCGATGATGAACCAGATCTGCAGCGAGGTGTCTTCGTAGTGGTTGACACGGCGGGTCACACCCATCAGGCCCAGCACGTACAGCGGGGTGAAGGCCACCCAGAAACCGACGAACCAGAACCAGAACGAGGCCTTGCCCCAGAACTCGTCGAGGCGGTAGCCGAAGGCCTTGGGGTACCAATAGTTGATACCGGCAAACACGGCAAACACCACGCCACCAATGATCACGTTGTGGAAGTGGGCGATCAGGAACAGCGAGTTGTGCAGCACGAAGTCAGCAGGCGGCACGGCCAGCAGCACACCGGTCATACCACCGATGGTGAAGGTCAGCATGAAGCCCACGGTCCACAGCATGGGCACGGTGAACTTGATGCGGCCACGGTACATCGTGAACAGCCAGTTGAAGATTTTGGCGCCGGTCGGGATCGAGATGATCATCGTCGTGATGCCGAAGAACGAGTTCACGCTGGCACCGGACCCCATCGTGAAGAAGTGGTGCAGCCAGACCAGCCAGGACAGGATGGTGATACAGACGGTCGCATACACCATCGAGGTGTAGCCGAACAGGCGCTTGCGGGAGAAGGTGGCGACGATTTCGGAGAACACGCCGAACGCAGGCAGGATCAGGATGTAGACCTCAGGGTGGCCCCAGATCCAGATCAGGTTCACGTACAGCATGGGGTTGCCGCCCAGCTCGTTGGTGAAGAAGTTGGTGCCGACGTAGCGGTCCAGGGTCATCAGCACCAGCACGGCGGTCAGGATCGGGAACGAGGCCACGATCAGCGCGTTGGTGCACAGCGAGGTCCAGGTGAAGATAGGCATCTTCATCAGGTTCATGCCGGGTGCGCGCATCTTGATGATGGTCACGATCAGGTTGATACCGGACAAGGTCGTCCCGACACCGGCAATCTGCAGCGCCCAGATGTAGTAATCCAGACCGACGCCCGGGTGGTACTCGCCCAGACCCGACAGTGCCAGCCAGCCCAGGGTGGAGAACTCACCGACGAACAGCGAGGCCATCACCAGCACGGCACCGGAGGTGGTCATCCAGAAGCTGAAGTTGTTCAGGAACGGGAAGGCCACGTCACGCGCACCGATTTGCAGCGGCACCAGATAGTTCATCAGGCCGGTCACAAAAGGCATGGCCACGAAGAAGATCATGATCACGCCGTGGGCGGTGAAGATCTGGTCGTAGTGGTGCGGAGGCAGGTAGCCCATCGATTCACCGGCAGCCAGCGCCTGCTGGCCACGCATCATGATCGCATCGGCAAAGCCGCGCAGGAACATGACCAGGCCGAGGATCATGTACATGATCCCGATGTTCTTGTGGTCGATGGAGCAGATCCAGTTCTTCCACAGCGGACCCCAAAGCTTGAACTTGGTGATACCGGCGAAGACGACGAGGCCGCCCAGGACCACGGCAATGAAGGTCCACAACACGATGGGCTCATGCACCATCGGTATGTCATTCCATGTCAGCCGCCCGAGGAGCGGGTCATGGCTTACGTTTGTAGCTACGGACATATTGAGTCTCTTTGAAAATTCTCGATGGGGTTACTGCGCCACGGGGGTGCCAGGCGCCTGCTCGCCCAGGGAGGCGACCACCGCAGGGGCGTTGGCCACCGTGCACACGTCGTCTTCAGGGATCAGCGAAACACTCTTGCCTGCAGCTGCACGGGCCTTGATGTTGGCCATGGCATCCTTGGCCATGATCTCGTCCATGCACATCTTGCCGGCTTCAACGCAGCGGTTGAGCACGGCGTGGTACAGGGTGTTGTCAACGGTGCCGAACAAACGGACCGGATCGCGCTCGCTGGGCTTTTCCAGCTTCACGTATTCAGCGCGGTCCAAGGTAGCGCCTTCTGTCTTGGCCTTTTGCACCCAGGCGTCGAAATCGCCATTGCTCAGGCCATGGAACTTGAAGGTCATACCGGCAAAACCCGAGCCGCTGTAGTGCGAGCTCATGCCCTTGTACACACCGGGCTTGTTGATCACGGCGTTCAGCTGCGTCTGCATCGAAGGCATGGCATAAATCATGCCTGCCAGGTCAGGGACGTAGAAAGCATTCATCGTCGTGGTCGCCGTCAGCTTGAAGCGGATAGGGCGGTCGACAGGTGCAGCCAGCTCGTTGACGGTCGCAATGCCTTGCTCTGGGTAGATGAAGAGCCATTTCCAGTCCATCGCCACCACTTCCACTTCGAGCGGCTTGACGTCGGCGGCCAGAGGGCGGTTGGCGTCAATGCGGTCCAGGGGGCGGTAGGGGTCGAGCTTGTGGGTGTAGATCCAGGTCAGCGCGCCCAGCGCGATGATGATCAACAGCGGTACGGACCAGATCACCAGCTCCAGCACCGTGGAGTGGTGCCATTCGGGATCGTAGTCCGCGGGCTCATTGCTTTCGCGGTATTTGAACGCGAAGAGCAGGATCAGCACGATCACCGGAACGATGATGATCAGCATCAGCAACGTGGCGATGATCACCAGATTGCCGGACTGCGCCGCCACGTCTCCCGCAGGGTTGAGGACAACGGTATTACAGCCTGCAAGGCTGGCGGCAACCAGTAACGCCGCAACGAGCCGTGAAGGCCCGCGAAGTTTTTTGAGATCAGGCATGCGAAAGGGCACGGCAAGCGCGCTTAGGTATAAACATGGATTGCAAAATCCCCCCAAATGTAAATGCTAGAGGCAGGCCTGTCGATTGGACATTTTGTCCTACGCCCTCTCAGAAAGTACCCAGCTAGGCTCCTGGTGAAGGTACGGTCTCAGCAGGCCGGTAACAGCTTGAGGAAGGAGCTTTTGTATGAGTAGTCTCGGTTACACAGCATCTCCTGTCGGCGGCACCCCCGGTGCTGATCCCCATTCCCGTGCCCATTCTGACGAAGATGTAACACCTGGCGAGATCGCGGTCGGCGTTATTATCGGCCGTTCGTCAGAGTACTTTGACTTTTTCGTATTTGGTATAGCGGCCGTCTTGGTCTTTCCAAGCGTTTTCTTCCCCAATTTCTCTCAGCTGAACGGCACTTTGCTGTCGTTTGCGGTCTTTGCAATCGCCTTCATTGCCCGACCGGTGGGCACTGCGATTTCGATGGCCATCCAGCGCCGCTGGGGCCGGGCCGCCAAGATGACCGTGGCTTTGTTCCTGCTCGGTGTCTCCACGGTCGGCATCGCCTTTTTACCCGGGTATGACGTGCTGGGCCGTACGGCCATCTGGCTGCTGGCGCTGTTTCGCTTTGCCCAGGGCCTGGCACTTGGCGGCTCCTGGGACGGGCTGCCATCGCTGCTGGCGATGAATGCCCCCAGCAACCGCCGTGGCTGGTACGCAATGATTGGGCAACTGGGTGCGCCGCTGGGCTTTGTGCTGGCGGCCGGTCTGTTTGCCTACTTGTACAGCGCGCTGTCGAAGGCCGAGTTCCTCAGCTTCGGCTGGCGCTATCCGTTCTATGTCGCCTTTGCGGTGAACGTGGTGGCCTTGTTTGCGCGGCTGCAGCTGGTGCTGGGCCAGACCTACACCCAGGCCATGCAGGAGCGGGAGCTGGAGCCTGTCAGCGTCACCCGCCTGATCGATGAGGAAGGCAGCCACGTGGCCATCGGTGCGTTTGCTGCGCTGGCCAGCTTTGCGCTGTTCCACCTGGTCACGGTCTTTCCGCTGTCCTGGATTTCGCTGTACTCCCAGCAGCCCATCACGCATGTGCTGGGCGTGCAGATACTGGGCGCCTTCTGTGCGGCGCTGGCCATTGTGGCCTCGGGCACGCTGGCAGACCGCTTTGGCCGGCGCAATACCTTGGGTGCGATGGCCGTGTTGATTGCACTGTTCAGCCTGGCCACACCGAAGCTGCTGTCCAGCGGCGTTACTGGTAACAACATCTTCATCATTGTCGGCTTTGTGCTGCTGGGCCTGTCCTATGGCCAGTCCTCGGGCACGGTCACTGCGAACTTCTCCGCCCGTTACCGCTACACCGGCGCCGCGCTGTCCACCGACATGGCCTGGCTGGTGGGTGCGGCGTTTGCACCGCTGGTGGCTCTGGGGCTGTCGGCCAAGTTCGGCCTGATCGCCGTCTGCCTGTACCTGCTGTCGGGTGCCATCTGCACGTTGGCTGCGCTGGGGATCAATCGCGCGCTGGAGTCGCGCGAGAGCGCCGAGTCCGGCGCGTGACCGGTTTTATCAAGGGACTGCCCATTGCGGGCAGCCAGGCCAAGGATTGACCTCGGTGCCTGGACCTTGGTGAAAATAAAGCTGCAGAGCGAAGCTCTTGCAGCTTTTTTTATGGGCGCAGGCCAGCAGCGGCGATCAGCTGCGCACCACCGCAGGCCGGGTGCGGTAGAACTGCATCGGGAACTCCTGCATCTCCTTGGCATGCTGGTTGATCACCGAGCGCTTCATCTTGCCCACCACATGCATCTCGCAGGGCTTGCAGTCAAAGCGCAGGGTCAGCTTTTCCTTGCCATTGATCAGCTGCAGCGGCTCGGCCTTGATGGTGCCCTTGACGCCGATCACACCCTTGGCCTGCTTGGGGCAGAGGCTCATTGAGAAGCGCACGCAGTGCTTGGTGATCATCAGCGAGACTTCGCCTTCCTCTTCCTTGCTCTCGTAGGCCGCGTCGATCACCTTGACGCCATGCTTCACATAGAAGTCATGCGCCTTCTGGTTGAACACGTTGGACAGGTAGGTCAAGGTGTCTTCCGGGAAGGGTACCGGTGGCTCCACCGGCAGCGCGCGCGGCAGGCGCACAAAGCCGGCCTCGCGGGCCGCTTCCAGCGCGGCCACCGCATCGCGGCGCAGCTGGTTCAGCGCCGAAGCCGGAATGAACCAGGGCTGGTCCAGCTGCAGGCTGATGTCATGCACCGAGAAGATCGTTGCGCCAAAACGGCCGAGCTGGTCGCGCAAGGTCGCCTCGGCCCGTTCGCTGTCGGTGGCGGGCTGGTGCGGCTGCACCAGGCTGGCGCTGCCGACAAAGCCGTCCTCGTCGGTCAGGGTCAGTGCAAAGCCGTCTGGGGTCTGGCTGAGCTGGGCCCACAGGCCAATGCGGCGCTCGCTGGATTTCTTGTCCAGCGTGCGCACCCAGGCCATGTCGCGGTTGCGGTTCACTTCCAGGCCCTTGCGCAGGTCCTTGAAGCCGGCGATCGGGTCCTTCGGGAATACGCGCCACAGCGATTTCTTCGCATCCACCGATTCGGCGCGGTTGATCTGCATGCCGACCAGCTCTTTTTGCAGGTCGTAGTAGCACAGGCCATCGCCGTTGTGCAGCACGGTGTCGCGGCTGGAGGCTTCGAGCTCAACAAAGTTCTCGCCCACCTTGGTGACCCAGCCGATCGCACGGCCCGGCGTCTTGGGGGTGTCAAAGGCGCCGATATCGTCCTTGCGGCCATTGACGAAGTAGTCGGTGAACTCGCGGTTGAAGTTCTGGTCCGGGTCGGGCGTGAAGCTGAAGCTGGTGCGCCCCGACGACGAGCGCGCCAGTGGCGCATCCGAGAATTCGCGCTCCTCGATGATCTCGTCGAGCAGCTTGCGGTAGTGGGCGGTGATGTTCTTCACATAGCCCATGTCCTTGTAGCGCCCCTCGATCTTGAAGCTGCGCACACCGGCATCGATCAGCGCGCGCAGGTTGTCGCTCTGGTTGTTGTCCTTCATCGACAGCACATGCTTTTCATGCGCAATGATGCGGCCCTGGGCATCCAGCACCTCATAAGGCAGGCGGCAGGCCTGGTTGCAATCGCCCCGGTTGGCGCTGCGGCCCGTGTGGGCGTGGGTGATATAGCACTGGCCCGAATAGGCCACGCACAAGGCGCCATGGACAAAGAATTCAATCGTCGTGCGCGCCGGGTCGGTCGCGGCACGCACGGCGGCAATCTGTTTCAGATCCAGCTCACGCGCCACCACGATCTGCGACAGGCCGGCATCCTGCAGAAAGCGGGCTTTCTCGGGCGTGCGGATATCGCTCTGGGTGGAGGCATGCAGCTGGATCGGGGGCAGGTCCAGCTCCAGCAGGCCCATGTCCTGGATGATCAGCGCATCGGCGCCGGCCTCATACACCTGCCAGGCCATCTGGCGCGCGCCTTCGAGCTCATCATCGCGCAGGATGGTGTTGAGCGTGATGAAGATGCGGCTGCCAAAGCGGTGCGCGTGGTTGATCAGGCGCTCCAGGTCGCGGATGTCATTGCCCGCCGTGGCGCGTGCGCCAAAGGCCGGACCTCCGATATAGACGGCATCGGCGCCATGGTTGATGGCTTCCATACCAATATCGGCATCACGGGCCGGGGAGAGCAGTTCGAGCTGGTGGGGCAGGAGGGACATAGGGGCCGGATTATCTCAGGTCGCTGCACTATGCCCTCGGCGCTGGGCGATAAGCTGACTGCCGTGCCAGCCCAAGCACCCAGGCAGCCCGGTTCAGCCGCGCGGGCTGAAGGTGCGCGGAAACACCACTGGCGCGCTGCGGTCGGCCAGGCGGTAGCCCATCGCCGGGCGGTTGGAGGGGCCCGCGACATGCCCGGCCTCATGCAGAAACTGCGCCGCCAGCATGCGGGTGCGAAAGCCGCTCTTGTCCACCGGCCGGCCCAGCACCGTCTCGTACACCTGCTGCAGCTGGGGCAGCGTAAAGGGCTCGGGCAGCAAAAAGGCGGGCAGCGAGGTGTACTCCACCTTGCCGCGCAGGCGTTCGACCGCAGCGCGCAGGATCTCGCTGTGGTCAAAGGCGAGTGCCGGCTCGCCGCCGAGCGCATCGACCTCGAACCAGGCCACATCGGCCGCATTGGCGCCCTTGGCCAGGGTCAGCGGCTGCGCAGCAATCAACGCAAAGTAGACATGGGTGGCGGACCAGCCACGTGGGTCCCGGCTGCGGCCGCCCCAGCTGCCCAGTTGCTCCAGGTAGGGGCTGGCGACATTGGTCTTCTCGCGCAGTTTGCGGTGGGCGCAGGCCTGCAGATCGCTGTCCTGCGCCACATCGACAAAGCCACCGGGCAGCGCCCACAGTCCCGGGAACGGCTCCGAGCCGGACGCCGGGCGCTGCACCAGCAAAACCTTCAAGGCCCCGTCCACCACACTGAAGATCACCACATCCACCGTGGTGTAGGGGCGTTCAAAATCAACGGGTTGGATGCTGGCAGCGCTGGAAGCCATAGAAAAACCTTGACGGATGGAAAAGCTAGTTGTATTGTACAACTCATATAAGTTGTTCAATACAACTTAAGGCTTGTAAGCGTGGAGCAGCCCGAAGGCGGGCGCTCCCAAGGATGCATAACTACAACAAAAGAAAGATAGATGATGACTTTTAACCCACCAACCAACGGCATCCAGGCCGGCGAGCAGTCCGCCGCCATGACCCGCCGCAGCAAGCTGCTCAGCCTGGTGCTGCGGCACAGCCCCCAGACCATCGGGCTGCAGCTCGATGATGCAGGTTGGGCGCATACGGACGAACTGCTCGCCTGCCTGGCCCGCAGTGGCAAAGCCATGAGCCTGGCCCAATTGCACGCGGTGGTGGCAAGCTGCGCCAAGCAGCGCTTTGCGTTCAGCGCGGATGGCAAGCGCATCCGGGCCAACCAGGGGCATTCGGTCACCATCGAGCTGCAATTGGCCCCCAGCACCCCACCGGACGCGCTCTACCATGGCACGGCGACCCGCTTTCTCGACGCGATCCTGGCGCAAGGCCTGCAGCGCCAAAAGCGCCACCATGTGCACCTGTCGGCCAGCATCGAGACGGCTGGCGCGGTAGGGCGGCGCCATGGCAAGCTGGCCCTGCTGCGGGTAGATGCGGCAGGCATGGTCGCCGATGGCCATGTGTTCTATTGCTCGGACAATGGCGTCTGGTTGACTGACGCTGTACCCGTGGCCTACCTGCAGAGGCTGGACGCATGAGCAGCCATCGCGTGTTGGCGCTGGATGCTGACGGCGTGCTGCTCGACTACAACCTGGCTTATGCCGGTGCCTGGCAGCGCGCTTTCGGCCGCCGGCCTGCCTTGCGCAACCCCCATGCCTACTGGGCAGCAGACCGCTGGGATGTCGAGCGCCTGAGTGGCGAGGCGCTGCACCGGTTTCGCGCAGGCTTGGATGTGCAGTTCTGGTCCGCCTTGCCTGCCGTACATGGTGCGCTAGAGGCTTGCCAGCAGCTGGTGGCCGGCGGCTTTGAGCTGGTCTGCCTGACTGCCCTTCAGCCCCAGTTTGCCCAGGCAAGGCTTGGCAACCTGCGGGCCCTCGGCTTTCCGATCGAGCGGGTGATCGCTACTGGCAGCGGTGCCACCGCCGGCAGTCCCAAGGCGACAGCGCTCGCCCAGCTGCAGCCGCTGGCCTTTGTGGATGACTATTTACCAAACTTTGCGGGCCTGCCAGACGGTATCCATCGCGCATTGGTGCTGCGCGAACCCGAGGGCAGCCCCAACTGCGGGCCGACATTGCAACAACTGCATTCCACCCATACCAGCCTGGCCGCGTTTGCGCACTGGTGGCTGGCGGAGAGACAAGAGAATTGACATGACATACACCCACCCCATCCAGCGGCCCGCGCTGGCGCGGCGTGCCTATCGCCGGGCCGGGTTCTTCATGGTGGCGCGGGCGCAGCTGCGCAGCGGAGGCCAGTGATGCCGCCTACCTTGGATCGCTTCCAAGGCGCATTGCTGGGCCTGGCCTGTGGCGATGCGGTGGGCACCACGGTCGAGTTTCAGCCGCGCGGCAGCTTTGTGCCGCTGACCGACATGGTGGGCGGGGGCCCGTTCTCGCTGCGGGCGGGGCAGTGGACCGACGACACCTCGATGGCGCTGTGCCTGGCCGAGAGCCTGGTCACCAAGGGCGGCTGCGACCCGGCAGACCAGATGGCGCGCTATGCGAACTGGTACCAGTGGGGCTACTGGAGTTCCACCGGGCATTGCTTTGACATTGGCATGGCCACGCGGGAAGCTTTGCAGCGGTTCTTGCTCACCGGCAATCCACTGGCAGGCAGCACCGACCCGCACAGCGCTGGCAATGGCTCGATCATGCGGCTGGCGCCTGTGGCGCTGCGCTTTTGCGGTGATGCGCAGCGATTGCAGGACCAGGCGGCGCTCAGCTCGCAAACCACCCACGGCGCGGCCGAGTGCGTGGATGCCTGCCGCCTATTGGCCGTAGCGATAGCCCGCGCGCTGCAGGGCCGCTCCAAACACGAGGTGCTGGCGCTGGCGGATCTGCGGCTGGCCAGCCCCCAACTGCAGCAGATTGCGCAGGGCCATTACCTGGCCAAAAACCGGGAGGACATCAGCGGTTCAGGCTATGTGGTGCGCAGCCTGGAGGCGGCGCTGTGGTGCTTTGCCCGGCATGATTGTTTTGAGGACGCGGTGCTGGAGGCAGCAAATCTGGGCGATGACGCCGACACCACGGCGGCCATCACCGGGCAGATAGCGGGCGCCTTCTGGGGCGAGCAGGGCATACCAAGCCACTGGTTGCAGCGCCTGCACCTGGCCGATGACATCCGGGCGCTGGCTGGGCAGCTGTGGCAGGCCAACCAGGGCCTGCCGGCCACGGGCTGCGATGCCGCGCGATAATCAGACCCGCATACGGAATGGAGGGAGGATGCTATGCGGGCTGTATTGGGTTTGGCAGGGTTGCTGGTGGTGATGGCGATGGTCGCGCTGTTGATGAAGCAGAACATGGCCGTGACCAAGGCGCCTGCGCCGGCCGCCGTGGAAGGCGTACCCGTGCCGCAGATCGACACCAGCAAGGATGTGAATGCACAAAGCCGGCAGATCCAGCAGCAGGTACAGGACCAGCTGAACCAGGCGGTGCAGCAGGATGCCCAGCGCCTGAAACAAGCCGAAGAGTGACGGCGATGGCCGGCAGCATCGTCCCCACCGCCACCGGCAGCCAGCTGGCCCACCAGCCTGGCGATGCGCACTGGATGCGCGCTGCGCTGGAGCAGGCGCGCGCTGCGGCTGAGGCGGGTGAAGTGCCGGTGGGCGCCGTGGTGGTGCGTGATGGCCAGATCGTAGGTCGGGGCTTCAACCACCCGATTGGCGCCCATGACCCCAGCGCCCATGCCGAGATCGAGGCCCTGCGCGATGCGGCCCAGCGCCTGGGCAATTACCGGCTTGAGGGCTGCACCTTGTATGTGACCCTGGAGCCCTGCGCCATGTGTGCAGGCGCCATCCTGCATGCGCGCCTGGACCGCGTGGTCTGGGGCGCTGCCGAGCCGCGCACCGGTGCCGGCGGATCGGTGCTGGACCTGTTTGCGCAGGCCGCGCTGAACCACCACACCGCGGTGACCCCGGGGGTGTTGGCGGACGAGGCCGCAGCGCTGCTGACCGCATTTTTTGGCAAACGCCGCGTGCAGCAAAGGCAGCAGGCGCTGGCCAGCCACCCGCTGCGCGACGACGCACTGCGCACCCCCGACACGCTGTTTGCAGCGGCGCTGGATTGCGGCTGCCCCAGCTGCTTCTACAGCGATTGGCCCGCATTGGCGGGCCTGCGCCTGCATGTCAAAGACAGCGCGGGCCAGAACCCCCTGCCAGCCGCCGCAGCCCGGCAATGGCTGCTGTTGCCCGGCATGCCGGCCCATCAAGGGCTTTTTCGTGAATTGGCGGCAGGCCTGGCCGCGCGGGGAGATCGCGTCGTGGCCCCGGATTGGCTGGGCCTGGGACGCAGCGACAAGCCCAAAAAGGACCAGCGCCTGGGCGATGCGCAGCAGCTGGCGATGCTGCAGGACCTCATCGAGCATTTGCATCTGGATGGCGAGCAGGGGCTGGTCGTCGTCGCCCATGGCGATGCCGCGCGCCTGGCCCAGGCCCTGGTGGCGCAGCTGGCGGCACTGGGCCGGCCGGTACAAGGGCTGTGGCTGGTCAACCCGCCCAATGCCGCAGTGCCGAGTGCGGACTACCGGCTCTGGCTGGAGCAGCTGGCGCGCAAGCCGGCGCTGGATATGGCCGCCGCGCTGGGCAGCAGCGCAATCGGTGCCGAGATGGATGCGGACCGCCAGCAATGGGCGGCGCAGTTTCCTGACAAGGGCTACCGCGCCGGCCTGCGTGCCTGGGCGCGTGATGCGTTGGCCGCCCTGGATGCCCCGGCTATGGCGCCGGCCGCATCAGGGCAAGCGCTGCCTGTGCTGGTCAGCCTGGGCGAGCAAGCCCGCTGGTGGCCTGCACCGGTGGACGGACTGGATGCCTGGCTGGCGGATGTCGCTACCAAAGCGGGCGGCACCGGGCCGCTGGCCTGGCAGCGTTGCGCTGGCGGCGACTGGCTGCCCTTGCAAAACAGCGCCGCACTGCTGCAGGCCAGCCGCTTCTTTGACGCCGGTGCGCAGCCCGCAGCACTGGGCTTGGCGGCAGCGGCTTTGCGCTGAGCCTATCTGCTGCACAATAGCCCGCAGCTGTTCCGTTTTCTGACCGACTTTTTTTGCTATGAGCTCCACCCCCAAAAACCAGGCACCGATCACCGGCATCATCCACCACCCCTACACGGTCGATGCGCCCTTTGCAGCGCCGCAGCCCGGCGTGTTCAAGGCTTCGAGCGTGTTCTTCCCGAACGTGGCGGCGATGCGCAACTGGGAGTGGAAGGACAAGAGCGCCTTCACCTATGGCCTGCACGGCACGCCCACCACCTACATCCTGGAAGAGCGCATTGCCACGTTGGAAGGCGGCACCCACTGCGTGCTGGTGCCCAGTGGCCTGGCATCGGTCTCGGTGATCGGGTTGGCGCTGCTCAAGAGCGGTGACCATGTGCTGCTGCCCGACAACGTCTACGGCCCAAGCAAGGGCTTTGCCGAGAGCGAGCTGCAGCGCTATGGCGTCAGTGTCGGCTACTACGACCCGATGCGTGTGGACCACTGCGCCAGCCTGATCCAGGACAACACCCGTCTGGTGTGGCTGGAAGCGGCCGGCTCGGTCAGCATGGAGTTCCCTGATCTGGTGGGCCTCGTGCGCCTGTGCCGGCAAAAAGGCATTGCCACGGCGCTGGACAACACCTGGGGCGCAGGCCTGGCCTTCAACTGCTTTGACCTGGATGGCGATGGCAGCTACCGCCTGGGCGTGGATGTCTCGGCGCATGCGCTCACCAAGTACCCCAGCGGCGGTGGCGATGTGCTGATGGGCTCCATCGTGACCCGTGATGCCGCCGTGCACCGCAAGGTGCAGGCCACGCATATGCACCTGGGCCTGGGCGTGGGGGTGAACGATATCGAAACCGTGCTGCGCAGCCTGCCCAGCATCGCGCTGCGCTACCACGCGCAAGATGCCGCTGCCCGGCAGCTGGCCGCCTTCATGGCCGAGCATCCCGCCGTCGTGCAACTGCTGCACCCGGCGTTTGCTGGATCGCCCGGCCACGCGCATTGGCAGCAGCTGTGCGGCGCTGGTGCGGTGGCCGGCAAGCAGGGCACGGCAGCCGGTCTTTTCAGCGTGGTGATCGATCCGCGCTACGGCCAGAAGCAGATCGACCTGTTCTGCGAAAGCCTGCGTCTGTTCAAGCTGGCCTACAGCTGGGGCGGCCCGGTCAGCCTGGTCGTGCCCTACAAGATCGGCAGCATGCGCGCGCTGGGCGAGTCGCAGTTGCAGCCCGGCATGGTGGTGCGCTTTGCGATCGGGCTGGAGGATGTGAACGACCTGCAGCAGGATTTGGCCCAGGCGCTGCAAAAAGCCTTTGGCTGAACGCAAGGGACCCTCTGCAGAACGCTCTGCCGTGGTCTGAAAGCGGTCTCGGGCGATCCGCGTCCATCCCGCTTGGCGAGGGTCTTGCAGAGAATCCGTGGAGCCAAACCCATGAATGCCGCCCGCATCGCGCTGGCGGCGTTTTTTATTTCATCAGCTTTTGCAGCTCGGGCCAGACATTGGCAAGCAGCTGCGGGTGGGCGCTGGCCAACGGGTGGATGCGGTCGGCCTGGAAGTTCTTCTCGGCGTTGGGCACATCGGCCACGCCGTGCAGCAAGAAGGGCACGACAGCGGTTTTCTTCTCGCGCGCCAAGGTGGTGAAGACCTGGGCAAAGTCCGTGGTGTACTTGGTGCCGTAGTTGGGGGGCACCTGCATGCCCAGCAGCAGCACCTGGGCGCCGGCCTTTTGCGCGCTTTCCACCATCGCTGCCAGGTTGGCCTGGGTGCTGGCCAGCGGCAGGCCGCGCAGCGCATCGTTGGCGCCCAGCTCCAGCACGACGATGCCGGGCTTGTGCTGCGTCAGCAGCTGGCCAAAACGGGCCCGGCCGCCGGCGGTGGTGTCACCGCTGATGCTGGCGTTGTGCACCTGGTAGGCGTTGGCGGTTTTGCTTTTTTCGAGCTTGTCCTGCAGCAGCGCCACCCAGCCCGTTCCGCGTGCGATGCCGTATTCGGCGCTGATCGAGTCGCCCACGACCAAAATTGTGGCAGGCGCCTGTGGTGCAGCCGCCTGTGCTGTAAAACCTATAGCGATGGAGGTCATCATTGCCCCCGTTACGATGCTGCGCAGACACCGGCGTCGTGTGACGGGTGCTCGACCATTGGAGGAAAGATTGGTTGTCATGACAGATGCAGTGCTTTCTCAATCGCAGGCGCCTGAAGCGGTGTTGGTGGCCCAGGGCCTGGGCAAATCGGTCTCGGATTCGACCGGCAGTCTGACCATTCTGCGTGATGTGGACTTTAGCATCGCCCAAGGGGAAACCGTAGCGATTGTCGGTGCATCGGGCTCGGGCAAAAGCACCTTGCTGTCGATCCTGGCGGGCCTGGATACGCCCAGCGTCGGCACGGTGTGCATTGCTGGGCAGGACCTGTTTGCGCTGAGCGAAGATGACCGGGCCGCGCTGCGTGCGCGCACGATGGGCTTTGTGTTTCAGAACTTTCAATTGATGGGCAATTTGACAGCGCTGGAGAACGTGATGCTGCCGCTGGAGCTGGCCGGACAGCGCGATGCCCGCAAGCAGGCGACTGCGATGCTCGAGCGCGTGGGCCTGGGCCAGCGCCTGTCGCACTACCCCAAGCTGCTGTCGGGTGGCGAGCAGCAACGCGTGGCATTGGCGCGCGCCTTTGTGGTGCAGCCTGCCGTGCTGCTGGCCGACGAGCCCACCGGCAGCCTGGACTTTGCCACCGGCGAGGCGGTGATGCAGCTGGTGATGGACCTGAACCGCGAGGCGGGCACGACCTTGGTCATGGTCACGCACGACCGGGCCATTGCCGCCCAGTGCCAGCGCGTCATCACGATCGCCGCCGGCGCGGTCGTGCAGGACAGCCGCATTTAAATTCGTTATCGCTTTTTCCATGCATTTAGGATCCTCTGCAAAACCCTCGCCAAGCGGGATGGACGCGGATCGGGATGAGGCGCAAGGCGTCTTTTGCAGTCAATAGC